>NZ_JBEPPD010000010.1:0-189771 GCF_040547165.1 Pedobacter sp. UYP30
TCAGCATTTTGTTGAAGACCCGTTGTCAGCCAATTATATAGTTGTTCCTTTCTGTTCATTGTTTACATAGGTGTAGTCCTAAAATTGGCTATAACTTATATATAGGAGCTATAAACATTCCGTAATAAACCCAAAGTTGCGATATTACGGGTGTTTTACCTCTCATTAATTGCGTAAATATAGCAAACTTCATAAATCATCAAACGGGCTTTTTATATTTTGTAAACTCTTGGTGCTTACATGTGTATATATTTCGGTGGTCTTGCTGCTCTTATGTCCTAAAATTTCTTGTATATATCTCAAATCGGTTCCTTGTTCTAACAAATGTGTAGCAAAACTATGCCGTCGGTTAATTGATGGGATGTTTAATAGTTTAACCAACGGGATTTTTATAAATTTAGTTGGCGAGGTGTTTGGTTGTTCAGTTTGAGAAAGGTTTTACAGATTAAAACGGTTTTGAGTTACTTGGTGGTGGCTACTTCGAGATGGCACGCGGCCTGGATGGTAAGGGCCGAATGCAATGAGGGTTAAGTTTTTTCTTTCAGAAAAAAAACTTAACGGAACCCCTGCACAGCCAGAAATTGCCGCCCAAAAAAAAAAGGAACAAAGAGCAAGGAACAAAGAAGAAAGAGAAAAAAAATGAGAAGACCAAAGCGTTGATGAGGTCGAGGTTAAGGTTGAGGTTAAGATTAAGGCCTGCCACGAAAAACAACCAATGGCTAAACAAGCGAAAGAAGGTTGAGGCCAAGCTTGAGGTCGAGGTTGAGCAAAAGAAAGACGCCTACCTATGTTGCATTTTAAAAAATATTAATACCTTTGTTTCCTCAAGCAAATGGCAACAGACATTTCGATGAATTCTTAACCTTCCCTCGTGTTGGTTATTTCATAATTCGTGTTGCAGGTTAAGGTTTCCATTTTTTTTCAATCATAACAATCATGAAATTCGATTATAATACTACGCGCAGTCATCTGATTTTGTCAGAATATGGCCGCAATGTCCAAAATATGGTGAAGTACATTTGTGGTTTGCCAACCAGAGAAGAACGCAACAAATATGCCCAGGCGGTAATAGACCTAATGGGTTTTCTACAGCCGCATTTAAGAGACGTTGCCGATTTTAAACATAAGCTTTGGGACCACCTGCACATCATCTCTAATTATCAGATCGATGTAGACAGCCCATATCCAAAACCGCTAATAGAAAATGCCTACATTAAACCAGAACCCTTAAAATATCCGCAGCAGCGCATTACCTATAAGCATTATGGCAAAACGGTAGAAAAATTGATTGAAAAGGCCATGCGCGAAGAGGATGAAAACGTAAAAAAGGAAATGGTGCAAGGCATAGCTAATTTTATGAAGATGGCTTACGTTAGTTTTAACAAAGACAACGTATCTGATGAGACCATTTTAAAAGATTTGCATGATTTATCGGGAGGTTTGTTGCGCTTAGACGATAACGTTAACCTAGCAAAAGTAGAGGTTCGCCAGACCAACCCACGCCAAAACAACAACAACAATCGTGGTAGAAGCAATGGTGGAAAAAAACATCAAAATAATAATAATAACAACAACAACCGAGGTAGAAGTAAACCAAAATATTAATAGACTATTTAAATTTGCAACCGTAAAATCGCAAGTTGTCGTGCTGAGCCTGTCGAAGCACATTTAACAAAAGGTCTTCGATAAACTTAGACTGACAGACAAATAAGAGGGTAAAACTTATCAGTTTCTAAACAATAAAAACTTATTTAGAGCTAGGCTTTTCTTCGTAGCTATAAGATGAAAATTTAATCAACAAATTCTAAAATTATGAGTGCATTTGAAATAACCGGTGCTATAAAATTAAAAGGCGAAATAACCCCTCAGGGTGCAAAAAATGAAGCGTTGCAAATTTTGGCTGCTGTTTTACTCACTGAAGAAAAAATTACCATTAGCAACATCCCGGATATTAAAGATGTGAATAAGCTGATAGAATTGCTTAGTGATTTAGGTGTTGATGTAGAAAGGTTAAGTAAGGACACTTATACGTTCGAGGCAAAAAACATAAACCTAGATCATTTCGAATCTGCCGAATTTAAAACCAAGGGCGGTGGCCTACGTGGCTCGATAATGATTGTGGGGCCGTTGTTGGCTCGATTTGGGAAAGCGGCGATACCAAAACCTGGGGGCGATAAGATTGGCCGCCGTAGGTTAGACACCCATTTTATTGGCTTCGAAAAACTGGGTGCTAAGTTTGTGTACGATAGCAAAAAGTCTTTTTTTAATGTAGATGCCAGCAATTTGCAAGGCGCCTATATTTTATTAGATGAAGCATCGGTTACGGGAACAGCCAATATTGTAATGGCTGCAGTTTTAGCGAAGGGCATTACAACAGTTTACAACGCCGCCTGCGAACCTTATTTACAACAGCTTTGCAAAATGCTGAACAGGATGGGTGCTAAAATATCGGGCATCGGTTCTAATTTGTTAACCATAGAGGGCGTAAAAAAACTTGGCGGAACCGAGCATAGAATGCTGCCCGATATGATAGAAATCGGTTCTTTTATTGGTATGGCGGCCATGACAGAATCTGAAATTACCATTAAAAATGTATGCTATGATGAGCTTGGCGTAATCCCTGAGGTGTTTAAAAAACTCGGGATCAAATTAGAGCGTCGTGGCGATGATATTTACGTGCCTTCGCAAAAACACTACGAAATTGATACTTTTATTGATGGCTCTATCCTTACCATTGCAGATTCGCCCTGGCCGGGATTTACGCCAGATTTATTAAGCATTGTGTTGGTGGTTGCCACACAGGCAAAAGGCAACGTGCTTATCCACCAAAAAATGTTCGAAAGTCGCTTGTTCTTTGTAGATAAGTTGATAGATATGGGCGCTCAGATCATTCTCTGCGATCCGCATAGGGCTACCGTTAACGGAATTGACAAGAAGTATCAATTGCGTGGCATCAGCATGACATCACCCGACATTAGGGCTGGCGTTTCCCTGCTCATTGCGGCTTTATCTGCAGAAGGTACTTCTACCATTTACAACATAGAGCAAATTGAACGCGGCTATCAAGATATTGATACGCGACTAAGAAGTTTGGGCGCGCAGATTAAAAGGATTGAAGGAGAAGCAGCGGCACATTAAGAAGGGTTAGAAGTTAGGAGAGGATTAAGGATCAAGGAATAAACAATAAAGACTGGGCATCCCGAAGTATTGATAGAGCAAATTTCCCAATTCTAAAAATGGTCTTTCATTTTTTTGGGATTTTAAATCCCTTTTTACTAGAAGTTCGACATCGCCGTACGGAAGATGTCGAACAGCGATACATAAACAACCTGCATCCTTAAATCATCTGAATCAAGATTTTCAGGATTAATAGACGAACAAGATTATGGCGTAAAAAACCCTCTAATCCTTAAATCCTCCAAATCCTGATTCAGACAAAAAAAGATACTGAAACGAGTTCAGTATGGCGGTAAGACAGATACCATCAGTAACGATAAACGATTTACCCAAAACCTAACTCCTATTTTCTATCAGGGATCAAAACTGATTTCTGACTTCCGATTTCTGATTTCCCCCTCACCCGCTTATCGCTTCTATAATATCGTACTGCGTAATGATGTCGATTTTTCCATTGGCATTTTCTACAAGCACTGCCGAGTTTTCTTTGTTGATCATCGCCGAGATCTTATCGATAGAAGTATTCAAGTCTACAAAAGGAAAAGTAGAAGTCATAATTTCGGCAACCGATGCAGATCTTAATCCCGGATTTTCAAGCAAAGCAGAGAGAATTTCTGTTTCTGCAATCTTACCCACGATCATTCCCTGCTGGGTAACGGGAATCTGAGAAATATTTAAAGATTTTATCGTATTAATGGCCTCTAAAACCGTCTGCTTAGCATCTAAAGTAACAATCTCTACGTGATCTTTCTTCGCCAAAATGGCTTTTGCGGTTAGCTTTTCATCTTTTAAGAAACCACGCTCCCGCAACCAGTCTTCGTTGTACATTTTACCCATGTACCTGCTGCCATGATCATGAAAAATAACTACCACCACATCTTCCTGCTTCAATTTATCTTTCAACTGCAACAAACCCGCTACCGCAGCGCCAGCAGAGTTACCTATAAAGATACCTTCCTTTCGGGCAATTTCTCGGGTCATTAGGGCGGCGTCTTTATCAGTCACTTTTTCAAAAAGATCAATCACTTCAAAATCTACATTCTTTGGCAAGAAATCTTCTCCAATACCTTCGGTGATGTAGGGATAGATCTCATTTTTATCTAAAATACCCGTTTCTTTGTATTTTTTAAAAACCGATCCATAGGTATCTATTCCCCACACTTTAATATTTGGATTTTTTTCTTTAAGGAATTTGCCCGCGCCAGAAATGGTTCCACCGGTACCAACTCCAACAACCAAATGCGTAATCTTTCCTTCGGTTTGTTCCCAAATCTCTGGACCAGTCTGCTCATAATGTGCTTGGCTGTTTGCAGGGTTATCATATTGGTTTGGTTTCCACGCGTTGGGCGTTTCTCTTTCTAAACGAGAAGAAACAGAATAATAAGACCGTGGATCTTCTGGCTCTACGTTGGTTGGGCAAACAATAACTTCTGCTCCAAAAGCGCGCAACGCATCTACTTTTTCTTTAGATTGTTTATCTGTTGTGGTAAAAATACATTTGTAGCCCTTAATAATGGCAGCCATGGCCAAGCCCATACCAGTGTTGCCAGAAGTACCCTCTATAATAGTGCCACCAGGTTTTAGGCTTCCGTTCTGCTCTGCAACCTCTATCATCTTTATTGCCATTCTATCTTTTATAGAATTGCCCGGATTTGTAGTTTCTATTTTAGCCAAAACTGTAGCCTCAATTCCTTTGGTGATAGAATTTAAACGCACCAAAGGTGTATTGCCGATTGTTTCTAATATGTTATTGTACCACATGTTACAAAAATAGCTAAAACAGATTACTTAAATAGGTATTAGAGGTCTAACGAAATATTATAAGGAAAATACTCCATTAACAAAACATTATTGCTTTTAGGCTTAAGAAAAAACTATCAAACAACTAAAATTCTGTAAAAAGCACTTCGTCGCCTTTGTAAATAACCGTTAAGTTAACTTATAAATTTTTCCTGGCAACGAAACAATAATTCCTTGCATCTCTAGCGTAAGCAATACAATAGCCAACTTGCTTTGCTGCGTAGTTAGTTGTATGGCAAGCTCATCTACCGCTAATTGCCCAGATTTTAAACAATCAACCACCTTTTGCTCATTAACGGTTAAATTTAAATGTAGCGCAGTTTGAATTTGCTGTTTCTTCTTCAGCACTTCGGTATCCCAACCTAAATAATAAACCAAATCGTTAACGTCGTTTATAAGTGCTGCGCGATTGGTTTTAATTAAAAAATTACAACCTTCAGAAAACACATCTGTTGTCCTACCGGGATAAGCAAACACGTCTCTGTTGTAAGAATTTGCAATATGTGCAGTAATTAACGCGCCACCTTTTATCGATGCTTCTACCACAATAGTTGCGTCGGCTATGCCAGCAATAATTCTGTTGCGTTGAGGAAAATTTTGTCTATCGGGATTGGTGAGCGTTGGGAATTCGGTGAGCAACCCACCATTTAAAACCATTTGTTGGGCCACACTTCTATGTAATTGCGGATAAAGCCGATCTAGACCATGCCCCAAAACGCCAACTGTAGGGATTTGGTTGTTTACACATTCTTTGTGCGCCGCAACATCTATTCCATAAGCTAAGCCGCTAACCACCATTACATTATATGGGGCTAGTTGTTCTGCAAGTTGTTTACAGAGATTTTTGCCATATTCTGTAGCGTTCCTTGTACCAACTATACTAATAATGCGAGGATGATTTAAATCTGCTTTGCCTTTAAAATACAACAACAGCGGCCCGTCTGCACAGTGCTTTAACCGATGAGGAAAGTTATCATCAGAAAAAAACATCGTTTCTATGCCATGCTTTTCTACAAATTTTAACTCTTCTTCTGCCCGTTGCAAAGCCCCCGTATTTTGTACAGCTTCTATTGTTTTAGCGCCAATACCTGGAATTTGTGCCAACTGTTTTTTGCTGGCCGAAAAAACATTTTCTGCGCTTCCACAATAAGCCAACAAGCTCTTGGCCGTTGCGGGTCCTACAAGCTTTATAAACGTTAAGGCAATTTTGTGGAGCGTGCTCAAGAGAAGGTTATGGGTTATGGGTTATAGGTTATGGGTTATGGGTTATAGGTTATGGGTTATAGGTTATGGGTTATAGGTTATGGGTTATGGGTTATGGTATTTAAGTTTTAGGCTTTAGACTTTAAGCTTTGAACTTTTCGCTTTAGTCTTTAGCTTTAAGCTTTCCGCTTTGAACTTTTCGCTTTAGTCTTTAGCTTTAAGCTTTTAGCTTTGAGCTTTCCGCTTTGGTCTTTCAGCTTTGGTCTTTAAGGTTTAGTCTTTACTCTACAATCCGGTTTTTATGCCTCAATAATCTATATCTATCAAACTTGCCAGCGGAATGTGTATGTTATTTTTTAGTTGAATGTACTTTTCTGTTACAGACCAAACGGTTGTGTAAACCCGCTTAGGGCCTATGGTAGTGTTAAATGTAATGTTTGCCTTGGATTTGAACTCGTTTCCCAAGCGCTGTGCATCTTCTAATTTACTCTTAAATTCATGTAGGTTAATGTTTTTTGAGTCAATTATATTTAGGTACTTAATGTGGTCTTTCTCCACCAACTCTATCGATATCATTCTTAATTTGAAATATTTACGCAAGGGTATTACAAATTTGCCTTAAATGCAAACGTCCACCCCATTTAAGTTAAAAAAAAGCCAGATGCCATGCACCAGCTTTTATAAAAAATTTGATACTACTTTTTAAATTTCGGATGCCTATCGTCTACCATGCCTTTAAAAGAGTGATCTAACTTTCCTGTAAGATCGGCCATTTTAGATCGAGACATTGGCGAAGTGCTGCTAATGCCATTGTCATTTACGTAAGAGGTAAACCGTCCGTTTTGAGAATAGTAAAGCGCTTGTGAAAGCATTCCCTCTGTTGGATCTCCAAACTCTTTGGTTACATCGTCGTTAACTATTTTATCTGGTGTAAATCCATCAAAATAATCACCTTGATCTAACTGGTTTTTAGTCTGGAATTGCGGAATATAAAGGTCGTTTTTATCAATTTGTACAGAGAAAAAACCAACTGGTTTACCATAAGTTTGTCTACCTATTAATTTAACATCTACTACGGGTTTTAAATTATTGATTAACAATTCGCTTGCAGAGGCAGTGCCGCCGGTTACAAGGAAATATACTCTAGTAATTCCCTCTAAAGTTCCTCGCTTTGTAAAAGTTTCTTTGTTGAACGAAGTTGAATAATCGAATGAATCAAAATAATTACCTATTGAACCATCTGAATTTCGGAATTGCTGATTTTTCAATATAGTGGCCTTTTTATCTTGCATGGTTTTATTGAAAAAATAAGTAAACATCACCTTTCCGTTTTGAGAAGCAGGTGCTATCAAATTGGTAAATTGTGCTGAAGTAGACACCGCACCGCCGCCATTATACCTCAAATCTACAATCAGTTCCTTCACACCATTTGAGGCAAAAGTAGCAAAAGCGGCATCTAACTGAGGAACAGAATTATCTGTAAAACTGTTAAAAACGATGTAACCTACTTTTTTTGCACCAACTGTGTAGGTATGGGTGTACAATACTGGGTTGATGTTATACGTGGCTTTATTAACAACAACATTTTGGCTTGTTCCATCAGGTTTTTTTACGGTAAGCGTAACTTTAGCCGCACTACCAAAAATTGCATCTACTACTTTTTTAATGCTAGCATCACTGGTATTTATATCTGTAAAATCGTTAATCTGGGTAATTTGATATCCGCGTTTTAAATCTTGACCAGCGGCAGGAGATGATGCGTACACATACTTTATTCTCAAATCGTTATCGCTCGCATAAAAAACAGAAAAGCCAAAATCACCTGCAACTCCACCAATTTCTGAAGCAACAGTTCCATCATCTATAAAAGAGTATTTTGGACGTGCCTCATTAGGCACATACTCATAAGACCTTCCTGTTTGGGGATTTATCGGGATTTGAGTGAGTGCATATAATAAGGCATCGTTAGACGGATACTTTCTTGGATTAAAAGAAGCAAATGAAGGCAAACTAGAATTCCAAAGGTAAATTTGCTGGGCATACAGATAAATAGAATCTTTTGTAAGTTGGTCTCTTGTTGAAGGTTGATCAACATTATTATTTTTCTTACAAGCAGTTGAGAAGGCTACAATAACCAACAAAATTCCTAGAGCGGAATTTTGTATTATTCTTTTTTTATTGGTCATATTCGGTTATAATTTCTGTTATTGAAACATACGTTAAATTTAGCGAATTAGATCGCGAATAAACTAATTTATTTTTAGAGACCGATAACGCTTCCGAAGCCAATAAATTATTATCTTCCAATAGGTTAGCCAGCACTTTGTAAATGGGCTGTTCGAGTCCATCAGCAAAAAAAATCCTAACATTCTTCTCCAGCCCAAGCCAGTTTATTTGTTTTATTTTATTCAGTTGGGTTTCTGGATCGCCGTCGGTAACCAAAAAAATAGGTATTCCTCGCTCAACTGCAAGCGATAAAAAATCGCACATCTTTTGGTATAAAAAGAGCTTTAGCGGCAACCTCGCTGTTTTATAAAGCCGATCAAAGTTAGCTTTGTACTTTTTAACAAAATCAAACTTTTGGGCCAATCTATCAAAAATAGAATTTTCATCGTCCCAATTGTCTTGCTCTTTTATAAACTCGACTATTTCACCAGCCGAATGTTCTCCGGCCATCTCCAAAAACTGCGCAAAAAGGTAGTAAATCTGTAGATCATAATCTTTTTTCGGAAACAACACGTCGTCTAGCTCAACAATAATTGCTTTTTTGTCGGTTAATAAGGAAGTAATATCCATCATTAAACCAAAAATAGCTTTAATTTCTGCGTTTCCGCTTCCACTTCAAAAACTCCACTTAAATTATTTTGTAGTTTTTGAGCAGTATTTCCTGTTGAAGAAAATAGCCACTCTCCTTTTTTAACAACTATAAACGCCGGATTTATAAAATTTGTCTCTCGCAGATAAATCTCTAATTCATCCATGGCAGGAAGTAAAACCTCAATATTGTACTCGGCAAAAAGCTGTACTGCCTTTGCCATTTGTTCAATTTCGAAATTATAGGTTGGGATAAGCACATCAATCGATTCAGAAAGGCAAAAGTTTAACAGCACGTGCGCTATACTTTGCGTATTTTTTTTTCCCAGATTTGCAAAGCAGTAACTCGCTGTTGAGATTGCTGGCATTTCATCATAGTCGCCAAAAACCACAAAACTGTGATTAAAAGCTTTTAACAGCTTAAAAACTTTGGCATTTTTTCCTCCAGTAATGAGAATATTCAAATTAGTTTTTGTTTGTTGTGTTTGCACTGATTAATTGAGAAAGAGCTAAACAATCAAACCGTCTTTCATAGACACTACCCTATCGCTGGCGGTAGCCAAATGTTCGTTATGCGTAACAATTACAAAGGTTTGGCCAAACTCATCTCGTAAGCGCCCAAACAAACTATGTAAAGCTTCTGCATTTTCCGAATCTAAATTCCCGGAAGGTTCATCGGCCAAAATAATCGAAGGATTGTTAATAAGCGACCTTGCTACCGCCACGCGCTGCTGCTCGCCACCAGAAAGCTGATTGGGTTTGTGATGGGCTCTGGCTTCGAGGCCAAACATCGTTAGCAGTTCGGTAGCCCTTGCCTCTGCCTGTTTTTTGCTTTTCTTGGCGATAAAAGCAGGAATACAGATGTTTTCTAACGCACTAAACTCTGGCAATAAATGATGAAATTGAAATACGAAACCAATGTTTTGGTTCCTAAAACTACTCAAACTTTTACCGCTTAACTTGCTCGTTATGGTATCTTTAAGAGACACCGTTCCCAAGTCTGGTTTATCTAAAGTTCCTAAAATATGCAGCAACGTGCTTTTTCCGGCACCAGATGGACCAATGATGCTTACAATTTCGCCTTTTTTTATTTCGAGGTTCACACCTTTTAATATCTGTAGTTTTCCGTACGATTTGGTAACATCGGTGGCTTTTAGCATAACGCAAAAATAGCAAAAAAGGATTTAGAATTTGATGCAAACAGAGGGTAAAAAAAATGCTTTTTAAAGAATTTATAAAACACCTTGTTTTTTCTACGGCTACTATTCTTTTGCGTTAGGGATTGAAGGAAATACATTTATCCGCCCCAACTTTTAAAGCCCTGGGGTTAAATTTTTCTATTTTGGCGTTGTCCAAAAAGATGCAGTGGGTTGAAACCCACTACTATTAATTCGTCCGCTCCGATGGAGCTGTTTAAAGATTGATTTCTGAGCTTGCAAACCGTTTGTATAATTTAAATACTTTTTATTTACGCCATGCCGCGTTAGGGATTGAAGTAGAAATCCTTTTTTGGCTTTTTCTGCCAAAAAAGATTGAAACGGAAAGCCCGCCCGCAGGGAACGCCCAAATTAAAATTAATAATTTAGTTATCTACCAACTAAACACTAGCTACTTGATACTTATTTAAAGCCCACTCACGCCCCCACTAACCACCAATTTCATGGCATCCGCAGCGCTCATTTTTAAATCTTGTACTTTATCTTTATCAACAATGCAAAGTTGCCCTGCAAAAGAATAAGAAAGCGGAAAGTAAACCGCCACTTGATCGGGCAAATTAAATTTCTCTAAATGGCTCTGCGTTAAAAAGCCAATTTTTTTTAAGCCGCCTTCTACTTCTACCAAAACTGGGTGGTTAAATTTTTTCTCTTCACCAACAAATGCTTCGGTAAGGTCTTTTATAGAAGTGTAGATAAAATTAAATAACGGTAAACGATGTTTAAGGCGCCTAAAAAAATTATACATCGGCTCGGTAACCAAATTGGTTACAAAAAAACCAGTAAGCAACACCACAGTAAGCACAGACAATAGCCCGAGGCCCGGAATATTTCTACTTGCGCCAGTAGCCGGATTTACACCCAATATATTATTTACATTGATCCAGCTATCTACCGTAGATACAGCCCAGACCAACAACATTACGCTAACGGCAATCGGCAGTACCACTAACAGGCCTTTAATCAAATAATTAAGCAACGCTTTGCCGAGTTTGTTCATACGGTAAATTTACACAAAAAAAGACTTAAAAAATTTGTTTGAGGTTTAGTGATCCAATTGTTTTATTCGTAAAAATAAACTCGTTTTACACGTTGAGATACATTTGTAAGAACCTCGTAGGTAATGGTGTTAAGTTGATCTGCTAAATCACCAATCTTCGGGTTTTCACCAAAAACAATCACCTCATCCCCGGGTTTTACATCTAGGCCGGTTACATCAAGTATGGTCATATCCATGCAAATAGAACCCAATGTAGGCACAAGTTTGTTAGCAATCATCATGTGGCCAACGCCATTTCCAAGCCCCCGATTGTACCCATCGGCAAAACCGATTTTTACCGTGGCAACCTTTCCTCCGTTTGGCATTTTTCCAATGCGGTGGTATCCAACTGTTTCACCGGGCAGCAACTCTTTTACCTGCGTAACGGTAGTTTTTAACGTCGCTACCCTTTGGAAAGCTTCCTTACAAGCACCATCGAAACCGTATAATCCTATGCCCAGCCTAACCATATCTAATTGAGCTTCTGGAAACCTGCTAATGCCCGAGGTGTTCGCCAAATGCAATATAGGTCTGTAACCAAGTTTACTAATCAAAAATTGCGATTCTCTTGTAAATTGCTCAATCTGTTGGCGACTAAATTCATCGAATACCTCTGCATCGCTAGCCACAAAATGCGAAAAAATACTTTTTACTTTTATTTTTTTAGATGATGTTAGAATTTTGCCTAACTCCTCTATTTCATCGGCATTAAAACCTAAGCGATGCATGCCTGTGTCTAATTTAATATGGATGGGAAATTGGGTTTCAGCATCTGGCAATAGATCCATAAAACTTTTTAAAATTTCGAGGCTAAATATTTCAGGCTCCAAATTTCTCTCAATCATTGCCTCTAAAGCATATTCTTCTGGGCTCATAACCATAATAGGTAAGGAAATACCAGCATCTCTTAATGCAACGCCCTCATCTGCGTAAGCCACCGCTAAATAATCTACCCCATGAAACTGGAGCAAATTTGCAATTTCGAAACTTCCACTTCCGTAAGAAAAAGCCTTAACTACCGCCATAATTTTCACTCCTGGCCTCAACATCGCTCTGTACTGTTGTAAGTTTGCCAGCATAGCATTTAAGTTAACCTCTAAAACAGTATCATGCACTTTTCTAGTAAGCACTTTACTTATTTTTTCGAACTGGTAGGTTCTTGCCCCTTTAACCAAAATGGTTTCGTTGTTAAACGAAAGCTTACGCGATTGCGCTAAAAAAGACGCTGTGTCTGGAAAAAACAGCGAGGTTGCTGGAAATAAATAACTATTCTTGGTAATATTGGGGCCAATGCCAATTAACCTTTGCACATTTCTTTTTTGAAGCAAGTTTGAGATTACGCCGTACAATTGCTCGTTGCTGTGTCCGGTTTCGGCAAAATCAGATAAAATAGCCGTTTTTTGGGTATGTTGGTTTTGTTGATTTAAAAAATCTAGTGCAATAATAAGCGATGATATGTCGGCACTGTAAGAATCGTCTATAATGGTGCAATTATTTATGCCATCTTTTAGTGCTAAACGCATAGAAATTGGGCTCAATAAAGTCAACCTCGAAACTATATCTTGCTGCTTATATCCTAGTGATAATAATGTTGCCCAACAAATTAACCCATTTTCTATATGCGCCGTGTCTATAAATGGAAACCGACAAGTGGCTTCCTCCCCTTTATAAACAGCTTTTAGAAAACAACAATTTCCATCTATTATTTTTTCAATAACTTGGAGGTCTGCTGGCTCTTTTCCGCTCCAACTAAACTGAGTCTTGCCGGGCAGCGTTACTTCTGGAAACTTTGCAGCCAAATGTTTAGGATAAATAAACACCTCTACGTCTTTAAAGAGCTTTAGCTTTTCCTCCAGCTTATCGGTTTCGCTTGCAAAGCCTTCGGCATGCGCTTGGCCAATGTTGGTTAAAATACCTATTTGAGGCTGGATAATTTCCTCCAATTGTTGCATTTCGTTTACCGTAGAAATCCCAGCTTCGAAAATACCGAGGTTATTTTCTTCACTTATCTGCCAAACTGACAAGGGTACGCCAATTTGAGAATTGTAGCTTTTTGGACTTTTAACAATGTTAAAATCTGAAGCCAACAATTGGCAAAGCCATTCTTTTACGATGGTTTTACCATTGCTCCCAGTAATCGCGATCGTTTTTAAATCGAATTGTTTGCGGTGAAATTTGGCTAGTTTTTGTAAGCTTTTAAGCACATCATTGACTACTAAAAAATTTGCGTCTGCATATTTTATTAAATACTTTCTTTCGCTAATTAAAAAATTCCTAATTCCCTTTTTGTACGCATCCTCAATAAACAAATGGCCATCTCTGTGCCCATCCAACGCTAAAAACAACGCACTTTCGGGCTGCAGAATTAATCTGGTGTCTATTAACAGTTGCGTTATTACATAGTCTTCGTTTTTTATGCTCGCTTCCGCGGATAAAATTTCGGCAATTTTATTAATTGTGTATATTGGTTTTTCCATCAACAAAAATCTAAATAGCTTCTGCGCTTTTTATCTTACGAAGTTGGGCAAATATTTATGAAAACCGATAAAAAACCAAACATATATTTAGATAAAAAACAGGCATTGGCAAAGGCAGAAAATTTCTGTGCCTATCAAGAACGCAGTCAAAATGAAGTGCGTTACAAATTGGTAGAATGGGGAATGAGAGGTGATGAGTTGGAAGAAATTTTAACAGAATTGATTTTAAACAATTTTTTAAATGAAGAGCGCTTTGCAAAAGCATATACCTCGGGCAAACTCAGAATAAACCATTGGGGCCGACAAAAGATAAAACAAGGGTTAAAGTTAAAAGGTGTTCCAGATCGGATTTTGAACAAAGCGCTGTATAGCGTTGATGAGGAAGAATATTTAGAAATTCTTAAAAAACTACTCGCAAAAAAGGAAAAGGTTAATACCGAAAAAAATCCACAGAAAAGAAAATATAAGCTCGTCTCCTACTTGCAAGGTCGAGGTTTTGAGCGGGAGTTGATTTTGGAATGTTTGGATGAGGAATAAGTTATCACCAGGTATCGTCGACGTCAGGAGACATCTCACATGTCTGGTTTAAAGTTGTCTGAATCGAGATTTGCGAGATTTTAGGATTAAGTAGATTTAGGTATCTAAATCCATTTAATCGTCCTACTGAACTCGTTTCAGTATCTTTTTATATTGTCTGAATCAGGATTTTGAGGATTAGAGGATTTTTTACGCCATAATCTTGTTCATCTATTAATCCTGAAAATCTTGATTCAGATGATTTTAGAATTTGCAGGATGTCAGGCGGCTAAAACCGTCTTCTTATCATACTGAACTTGTTTCAGCATGGTTTTATTCCCCAAACATACGAAACCACCCCCAACCCCTCCTTGGAAATAAGGAGGGGAGCTTAAGCGCCATAACCTTACCGTCAAGCTTTTGCTCCTCATTCCTTGTTCTCCTCCTACCCCAATAATCCCTTTCTCAGCCCAAGTTCCAATCCGCGCAATTCTGCCAAGCCCTTCATCCTACCCGTTACAGAATATCCTGGATAAGCATGTTGGTTTACATCGGCCAAAATTTTATGCCCGTGATCTGGACGCACAGGTATCGCTACATCATCTCTACCCTGTTCTTGTCTCGATTGTTGTTCGCGGATAACAGCTTCCATAATATTAGCCATATCATTATCGCCGTTTAGGTGATCGGCTTCATAAAAACTACCGTTTGCCTCTTTGGTAACATTTCTTAAATGTAAAAAATGAATATGCGGACCAAAACGTTTAAGCATTTCTGGTAGATTATTTGCAGGATTTGCACCTAATGAACCCGTACAAAATGTAATTCCATTGGCTGGGGATGGCGCTGAAGAAACAATATACTCTAAATCATCTGCATTGCAAACAACCCTTGGCAAACCTAAAATTGGAAAAGGTGGATCATCTGGATGAATACACATTTTAATGCCCATTTTCTCGGCATCTGGAACAATGGCTCTTAAAAAATAAGCTAAATTTTCGCGCAGCACGCTTGCATCTACCTGTTCATATTTCTTTAAATGCCTTTTAAACTCCTCAGGAGTAAACACCTCATCTGTACCGGGCAACCCTGCCATAATTGTATTTTGCAAGGTTTCCTTTTCTTCTTTAGAAAGGCCGTCAAAATAAGCCTTTGCGTCAACAATGCGTTCTGTAGAAAAATCTTTTTCAGCGCCTTCTCTTTCCAAAATAAAAAGGTCAAAAGCGGCAAGCGCTACAGCATCGTATTTTAAAGCACTTGCCCTATTTGGCAAAATAAAATCGAGGTTGGTTCTAGTCCAGTCTAACACAGGCATAAAGTTGTAGCAAACAATGCTTAAACCCATTTCTGAAACATGTTTTAAGGACTGAATATATTTCTCAATCCATTCATCCCGGTCTGCCGAACCAATCTTAATAGATTCATGTATGTTTATGCTTTCTATCACAGACCAAGTTAAACCTGCATTTTCTATCTCGTCCTTGCGTTTGGCCACTTCTTCAATCGACCAAACATGGCCACAGGGAATATGATGCAAAGCGGTAACCACGCCCGTGGCACCAGTTTGTCTAATATCTGCCAATGTTACTTCATCATTCGGACCAAACCAACGAAAGGTTTGCTCCAATTTTTTTATCTCAGTCATTGTATTTTCTCAAATTCATTGCGCGCACGCAGCATAATCGCAGACACAAAACTACTATTTTTATGTTTCGATATGTTGGTAAAGTTTAAAAGCGATGCCCATGTTAAAAAAATGTTGTTCAGGTCATATAATTCTATGAAAATAAAACAGGCGGGGTATGGGCGCATACCCGAATTTGAAGAATGAGATTTCTATTTACGCTAGTGTCTATGGCACTAAAATCTCTGGCCGAGGCAGAAGTGCAAGTTTTCCAATCGCCTTCAACATCCGCCAAAGGCGATAAAGAACTAGCCGTTTTCACCTTAAACAACCTAATGTTATCATTATCGGCATTTAAAATAATCTGGTTGGCGTTTAAAATGGGTGATGAATTACCGCGCATGGCCATCTCCATGTTAGATTGCCCGGAACAAATCCATACCTCGCCAATCAAAACATCGTGTAATGTTATTGCGTTTCCATCACTTATTTTAATATCGAAAGGACCACCAGCAGAAGGCGTTTGCACATTTAATTGCCATTGGCCATTCTTTTCTGCTTTGGTTTGGTAAGGTTTTTTATCCCAGGAAGTGGTAACCGTAACAGTCGAATTTGGATTAGCGCTTCCCCAAAAGTTTACTTTGGCTTGTTGTTGTAAAACCATGTGATCGCCAACCAAAGCAGGTAATTTAATCTCTGCAGATGCTTTTAACGTAAAGAGCGCAAAAACCAATAAAAAAATATTTTTCATGGATGTAGGAATTGTATTGATAATTTATCGCATAAAAAGCCTGATGAATTACAGACGCTTTATACAATCTTAATTTAACTAAACGCCGCTAAAAATAGAGAAACCGCCATCTACCGTTAAAACGGTTCCGCTTACAAATTTAGAGGCATCGCTTAACAAATAAACCAATGCGCCGCTCAGCTCATCGGGCCTACCGAAACGTTTAAACGGTGTATTTTGTACCACTAATTTTCCGCGTTCTTTAAAAGAACCATCGGGGTTGGTTAGCAGATCTCTATTCTGTTCTGTAAGGAAAAACCCTGGCGCAATGGCGTTCATCCTTATTTGATCTCCGTACCGATTGGCCAATTCTACAGAGAACCATTTGGTGTAAATTTCTATTCCGGCTTTAGCCAAACTATAGCCTAAAACCTTGGTAATAGCTTGTTGCGAAGCCATAGACGATATGTTTACAATGCTGCCGCTACCATGTTTTGCAATTTCTTCTCCAAAAATTTGGGTAGGCAAAATAGTACCGATTAAATTTAGGTCGAGTACTTGTTTTAACCCATCTATATTTAAACTAAAAACCGATTCTTTAGGGATCTAATACGCCGCCTGGCATATTGCCTCCAGCTGCATTTACCAAACCGTGGATGGCGCCATATTTATTTACGATTTCGGCTTTTGCATGCTCTAAACTTTTCGCATCCAACACATCACAAATTGCCGCATAAGCCTTGCCACCTGTGGCAATGATGGTTTTTACCCGTTCATCGGCCACTTTTTTGTTTCTGCCAAGTATAATAACTGTTGCGCCGTGATGGGCAAGTATGTTTACAAAGGATTCTCCAAGTATTCCAGTACCGCCCGTAACCACAATTACTTTCCCATTTAAAGAAAAAAGATCTTGTTTGTTATTATTTTCCATGCTATTATCTAAAATTTTTATCGTTAACGTCTATTGTTGTTATTTTTCTGTCTTCTGTAATTCCAGCATCTTTTCGGCATACCTTTGGCCTAGTTTTATGGCAGAATTTGCTTCGAAATGTGTTTTATCTCCTCGATCAACTAAGCCTTCTGTATTGACTAATGCGGTGTGGGGTACTTCGGCAGGGAGTGATAGAATCATTTTATTAAAAGCAGTATAATATTCGCTAAACTGTCCCAACTGACCCGCAACAAAAGGCAAATTTTCGTTTCCTGTTAATTTTCTAACCCTTTCTATTAAGGCTTTCAACTTGGGCATATAACTTTCTACTCCCTTTTCATTGCTATCAGATTCTCCCTGATGCCAAATAATTCCTTTTATCGTGCCGTATTTCATGGCGGCTTTTATCCTCTTCTCCGCATCATCATACGGATATTTGCCAGTACTTTTATCTTTTGCTCCCGGCACCCAAGAATTGATAGACGTACCACCCACAGCAGTTGGTACCAACCCTATTTCTACTTTCGAATTCGCATCGGCCATAGCCATACCGAAAGATAATCCTGGCCCAACACCAACTGCTTTTGGCTTATCGAAATGAAGCGGATTATGCGCCTCTTTCCAAGATAAGTCTTCTGTAAATACCTGTACTTTCGGATTACCCAATGCTTGGTTTTCGGGAGTTAAATAACCTCGCCCAGACATGTTAGACTGTCCCATTAAAATATAAATGTCTTTGTTGTTGTTTTTCATCGCGTTTCGGGTAACGTTACAAGAAAAAAGAGTTGTTGCCAATGCTAAAGATAAGCCTAAATACCTGGTCGATTTTTTATTCATGGTGATGTATAGATTAAAACATTGCGCGGCCAGAAAAATGCTTCATGAGATGGAGAATACAATTGTCGGCAACGATTACGATTTCAAATGTACAGCATCATCTTTAAAATTAACAGATAAATGTTGCAGATATAGCAGACATTTAGGTCAGTTTGATCAACAACAATTTTTTTACTCCAAATATTTCACTTCGTTCATTATTTCAGCACCTATTTAACATATCACCTGCTTATTTGAACTAATACTATGGTATTTTGGCGTAACGAAGTCTCTAAATTGCAGCTCGATCAAAACTAATCAAATGATGGTAACTATCCGGATGAAGCAACTCCTCTTCTTTAGTGTTTCTTGGCTTTTTTGTTTAAGCGTTTGGGCGCAAAATCCTAAAATAACTAAAATCGACCAAGGCTGGAAGTTTTATCCTGGTGGTTTAGAGTTTGCCGAAACACCAGCGATGAGTGATAGTTTATGGCAAAAAATATCGATTCCGCACACTTGGAATGCGACAGACCCTTTTACCGACAACCATACCTAACGTGAAGGTAAGTTTGGTATAGAATTAATAGCGTTTCGCAATTTCGATCAACACATGGTTTTAGCTTTGATGGCTCCACGACCTTTATATGTGGGCAGTGCAGAAGAGGATTTAAACGAAGATCCAAAGGGAGAATTTTTAGCACTAAAGGCAACTGAACCTGTTTATAAACTTTATCATTTTGCAGGTTTGCCAACCGATAAGATGCCCGCTGTGAACCAACCGATACATGGTGCTCAATTGGGCTATCATTTAAGAGAAGGAAAACATGGCATTACCGCCTTTGATTGGGCCAACTATTTCCACTTCATTAAACACCACCTTAAACACCACCTTGCGGAACAAAACGGCAACAGGGAGGAAATACATTAAAGTTAGATAGCAAAACACCAAATTATGTACATGATAAACAGCATTTTAAACATATCGGCTAAATTTTTATAAAAAATAACTTGCTAGGTTTATAAAACTCGCTATATTTGCATCACCAAAAACAAACGGTAAAACGTTATGCGAAAGTAGCTCAGTTGGTAGAGCACGACCTTGCCAAGGTCGGGGTCGCGAGTTCGAATCTCGTCTTTCGCTCTAAATGCCTTCCTACCAGGAGGCATTTATTTTAAAAGCTCATTGCTTTTAAGCTCGGATGGTGGAACTGGTAGACACGCAGGACTTAAAATCCTGTGCCCTCAACAGGCGTGCGGGTTCGATTCCCGCTCCGAGTACTGAACCCTCTTACTTATGTGTAAGAAGGTTTTTTATTTTAAAAATGAAAGTGGCTCAGCTGGTAGAGCCAAGTCTTTAAAACGGCTTTTGAGCAGGTTCGAGGCTTGTTTTTCATTCATAAGAGCGCGTCAAACCCCTTTTATTTCACACAGCAGAATATCATTTCCCGTTCCGACATGAGTAATTACGAAGAAAATATGTTCAGATTTTCATCAAAACTTAATGGAAATTTGGCACGTTTTCAGAAAAACGATGATGTTCTAAGCTACCGGTGATATTTCTATAATACACAATTTGGATCATAAATGACCCCGAAGTAGAGCTATCGGGTATTGGTGGCAGAGAGTCTATTTTTAGCCTTATGAAAACTCTTCTTTTTCAAACTTTCCGCTCTAACCGTAGAAGCAGAGCTTCGGGGTATTATCTGAATAAATAAATTTAGGAATGGATATTGAAAGGTGTGCCGCTCTTGCCTCAATTTTTGGCTGAATGTGTATAGCACCAGCAACCTTTGAATTTTATACTCTAGCTCTTAAAGCAACGACCTATTTTCTGCGAGCTTTTCAATATTAGATTGAATTTTCTGCTGAAATAGTTTTTTTGCTGATTCTAAATTTTTGTTGTTCAATTTGCTTATTGCGGTCCATATTAAATAAAGGGTCAGTTGTGATTTTTTATTAGCACCAATGAAAACCACTCTAATAAGTTGTATTTCCATCCACATTGTTTGTTTGGTCGTATCTGTTTAAGAATGAGAAACTCAGAAAACAAATATAGATGCGCGATTATAGATGATGATACCATTTCGGTTGGAATTTTAACTAAATATATCTCGATGATACCGAAGCTAACCTTGGTTAAAAGTTATACAAATCCTTTGCTGGCTATTGACGAGATTCAAAAACAACAAAAATTAGACTTCCTCTTTTTAGATATAAATATGGAAATTTCTGGATTGGATATCGCTTCTTTTCTTAGTGAAGAGGTAGAGTACATAATCTTCGTAACTGGCCATCCCGAACATGCATTGGCTGCCTTTGAGGTTTACGCCGATAATTTCTTGGTAAAGCCAGTTGATTTTCAAAAACTCCTCTTTTCGGTCAACAGGGCAGTTGTTACCTCTCTATCCTATCAGTAGTTTAGCAAGTTAAATGCTGTTAAGTAAAGATATTTTTTTATAATTTACAATTTCTTTACCTTATAGAAATCAGTTCTTGCATGCTATCGTTGTGCTGTGTACAATGTATAAAACACTTTCAATCTCCTAAAACGATGGCTAAAAAAGAACGTGCATTCGTAATATCCTGACAACTGACTTTACAAACTCCCTGCACTATTGGTAGAAAGTGCCTCAAATTGATTTTGCGCTGTAAGTTAACAAACAGTGATAACTCATTATACTTTGTGAAAAAATTTTTAGACCCTGGAACTCTTGCATTAAAGTGGATAGCTTCAACTAACGATTGTGACCAATGAAAATTGCTGAATGATAGCTCGACCCTCTATCATTGGCCTTTTTGTCTATTGTTGATGGATTATGAATTCGATAAAAATAAGCGAGGATTTCTCTAAAGTCTTTTTTCAGGGTCATAGGTTATTTCAATTCCTTTAACATGACAGAATTGATTTCGATAAGTTGGATTTTCTTTTCACCACCTATATATCCTACGTCCGTATCAATCATCCCAAGTAGTACCCTGAATAAATCTTATTGCTTTTCCGTCATTAAGGTCTGTTCACGCCATCTCCCATACACGAATAATTCACTTCTGAATTAACAGTTCGTAATGTTTTATTTTTGTGTCCAATCCATTAAAATATATAAAAAAAGATGTAAAATGTGTTTTATTTTCAGAGAAGTTTACGATAAATGTCGTGTTTTGCTTCTATAATTTATAAGTTGGCGAAATAAACCAAAAAACAGTAGCTTTAAACGGATGGATAGGCACATAGGTATCATCTCAAAAAATGAAAGTTATTATACAAAAACAAAATAGACATTTTAGTTTTTAAAATTAGGCAATAACGAATCGTATTCTGAAGTGATCAAATTTTTATTAATTGTGTTCACAACCAACTGAATATCAAACGGCTTTTGAATAAATCCATCTGGATGATAGTGTTGGTTTGCGGTCGTTTCCCTATGGCCTGCCGATACCATGATGACAGGCAATTTTTCGGTCAACACATTTGATTTGACCATCCTGCAAAGGTCGCGTCCATCAACATGCCCCAACATAATGTCTAACATTACCAAATCAGGATTGAACCCAGAAAGTGTTTTGTAGAACTTGGAGGCGTCTAAGATGCCGATTGCAGAAAAACCCTCCATTTCCATCAGCATTACAAGTACGTCAAGAATGTCTTGATCATCATCTACTATCAATATTCGTTTTCTGTTTTCCACTTCCTCTAATTTTCCCCCGAGCACCTTTACACAGGCCATTTCTGTAACACTAACATCGATTAAAATTAAAAGTTTCACTTATAACTGTTTGGAGTGTGTATTCTTCTATTTTTCCTCTAGCAACATTTTTTGTGGATTAAATTCGCATTTGAACATGATTTTTATAAATTTAAAGTTTGAAAAGTAACCTTGAAACTCTTTTATATCGTGAGCTGAATGATTCACAATGTGCACTTGGCCAAATTCCAACATAATTTTTAAAGAAGATGGTAGAAAATCCAGAGCGTATTGAACACAGAAGGCTCGAAGCGCTCAAGACATATCATATCCTAGACACTGCTGAGGAGAAAGACTTTGATGACCTTACCAAATTGGCTTCGCAAATTTGTGGAACTACAATAGCGTTGATAAGTTTTGTAGATAAAGATCGGCAGTGGTTTAAATCTCATAAGGGGCTTGGTGTTTCACAGACACCTAGAAGTCAGTCGTTTTGCGCTCATGCTATTAATTCTCCAGATGAGATTATGGTTGTACACGATGCCAAAGCCGACCTTCGTTTTCAAGATAATCCGCTAGTAACCGGAGACCCGAACATTTCCTTTTATGCCGGTGTTCCGCTTACCAATGAAGATGGTTTTAAGCTGGGAACACTATGTGTTATCGATCCAGAAAAAAGAACCTTGACCGAAGAGCAGGTATCTTCCCTAAAAATTATAGCTGGCCAAGTTATGGACACTTTAGAACTAAGGAGAAAAGTGCTGATGCTCGAAGAACTAAATGCCGAACTAAGATCATCAGAAGCAAAAGAACTCTTACTAAACAGCCAGTTAAAGGATGCGGCTGTAAATCAAAAGCTGCTAATTGAGCGCGAGAAAAAGGCTAATACAGAACTGCTATCAACCAACAAGGAGCTAAAAGAACTGCAGAACGGTTTGGCAAAAATTTTGGCAAACCTAGCAGAAAGTGAGGAAATTAAAGCTTTAGCCATAGAGCAAGCTGAACTCGGCACCTGGCATATTGATACGAAAACCAAAGAGTTTAGACCCTCTGAGCGGATGAAGGCTTTCTTTGGATATGGCAGAGATGAAACTATGCCGTACAGTGCGGCGATTGAGCAGATTGAACCACAATTTAGAGATTTAGTGGTCGATGCTATCAATGAGTCTATTAAGAAAGGTATTCCTTGTAATATGGAATACCCAATTATTGAGCGCTTTACCAATAAGCAAAGATGGATAAGGGCAACGGGTAAGCTTAATGTAATTAATGACCCCAAAAGACCCGAACACTTCTCTGGGACAATGATAGACATAACCGAACGAAAGCAGAACGAGCAGCGTAAGAACGATTTTATAGCCATGGTAAGCCATGAACTTAAAACACCCCTAACTTCTATGGGCGCTTTTATACAAATGTTGGAGCTGAGGGCAAAAAAACAGGAAGATGATTTTGCGATAAATGCCCTGGAAAGGGTTACGCGTCAGGTAAAAAAAATGAACGCCATGATCAGTGGCTTCCTTGACGTATCTAGACTTGAAGTTGGCAAAATCTATGTAGACAAGCAACATTTTGACCTCTCGCAACTGGTAAAGGAAGTAGAAGAAGAATCAACTGCAATGATAACCTCGCACGAAATTATCTTCGCCCCAATAGCGTATATTTTAGTGGAGGCTGATCGAGATAAAATTGGTCAGGTTATCAACAACCTGATAAGCAATGCGGTAAAATACTCTCCAAAAGGTTCTAGAATAGATGTTGCATGTGTGGCCGAAGCTAAAAACGCATTGATGAGCGTAAAAGATCAGGGCATGGGGATTACCGAGCTTGATCAAAAAAAACTTTTTGATCGTTTTTATAGAGTTGAGGGTAAAGAATCAGCAACTATTGCTGGCTTTGGAATTGGGTTATATCTTTGCTCAGAAATCATACTCAGACACGATGGAAAAATTTGGGTAAAAAGTAAGTTAGGCGCTGGATCCAATTTCCATTTCAGTTTGCCTTTGGTAGAGGCGTAATTGTTTGGAAATTGGTTTTGAAAATAATTTTTTACATGGATTGGGGAAAGATATACTAATCTGACAGGAAACGAAACCCAATTCACGTGGCCAATTTTCCGTGTACCCAGTTGGCCAGTTACTTCGAAATACACCACCTCCCCTATCTCATAATACAGTTTTTAAATGATTGTAAATACTACTACACGTCTTTTATCGTTGGGATTTTTAGCCACAGTAAACCCACCCTATTCCTTAAACAATAGTTCCGAATCAATTAAATCTAAAATCTCGGCATCAGCTTCTTCATCAAATTTTCTGGCAAATAAGTCTTCCGACAACTTTATGCTTTTAAAATCTGAACTTTGAAGTATTTTTGGGTGAGGGCTCTGGGGGCTTTCCCAAATGATGAATCGTTTTTCTGAGTTTTGCATTCTTGCTAATAAGCCCTCATCTCTAGAGTTTCCCACTATCATGTGTATAAACACTTCGTCGGCTACAAAACTATTTCTATGAAATTTTAGGTATTCTGGATTTTTTTCATGAAAGTCTAAAATATAATTTAGGGCGTACATATCTAAATTTATCCAGGCAGAGCCAGTATAGGCAGCCATTTCCTTTGGTATTCTCCTGCGTAAAAATGCCATCGGTATAGAGAGCAGGTTTAGTGTTCTAGACGCAACTCGATTACACCATTTTTCGCCAAAGTAATATTTATCTATTCTATACAGCCCTCCTCTGTCTTTGCCTGGCCACTTTTCTAAGTTTGGAATAGGGAAAAAATTGATAAAAACTGAATAAGGTGAACTCTGGAAAAATTCATTTATTTCCTTATTACTTTTTATTGGATAATCCTGCCCACTCAATAAAATTATTCTGTCGAAAGAAAACAGGCTATGTTTTATAGTTTTTAAACCAGCCAAAAGTGGCAAAGTTGTTCCGTATCTTCCCCATTGACCATCAAATCTGTCAATAAAAACCACCTTATCGCCAAAAACCTTTAGCGAATCAAACTGAGAAATATCTACTTTTTTATCAATATGAATAAAGAAATGTGACAGTCCATCATTTAGCCTATCTACAAGGCGGCAAAGTTGGCTTGGATACTTGTGAGCCATAATCAGGTACGCTTTTTTCATAAATAAGAACTAGTTACGCTTGCGTTTTAAAGAATAAAAAATTAAAGAATTATGTTTCACAGCGTGTATTATAGGTTATAAAAAAATTGTGGCCTGTATGTCTTGCTATAAACAAGCAACAAATTAAATTTTTAGGCAGAACACGTTAGGTTTAAATTGGTTTTTAAAATCGAACTCCTAAAAAATCTATCGAGGTTCGGAAGCTTACTTTTAAATTCTCCTTGCGCTTAACTAAAATAAGTTCTCAACTTTTTTAATAAAACCCTAATTCTTGGGAACATGTTGTGCGAAATAATTGGTTGTTTTTTAAGTTTTTGCAGGATATTTTCGCATAATTTATTTGCTTATCTGGCGCTGCCGAAATAAGCTTAAAACTTTTAGCTCTTTTTATCGAGGTTTACTCTAAATGGTTGTCGATGTAGCCTCAACAACGATAAAATTGATTATTATTTCAATAATTAAAAACTGTAAACTCAAAAAAATCGTATAATACTTTTACAAAAACAGTAGTCTTAGTATTATTTATTAGTAAGATTTATGAAAAACATGTTAAATCTTAAAAGAATCGGTTTAAATTATAATCTGTACCTCAAAAAATTGGATGAACTGCCCTTCGATAGCAAGATTGTAATCAATACAATCAACCAGTATTCTTATTGCATTGCGCAAAAAGATCCAGTTTTTAGAAATGCGTTGAAAAGCTGCGACATACTTTTACCAGACGGCGATGGTGTTGTATTGGCAGAGCGCCTGCTAACTGGAAAAAAGATAAATAAGATTTCTGGTACAGATTTACATCTATATTTTTTATCCTCATTAAATAAGAAAAATGGAAAATGCTTTTATTTAGGTTCTTCTGAAGAGACGCTGAACAAGATAAGGATTAAGCTTTCCAAGGAATATCCCAACTTGAAGGTTGGCACTTATGCGCCTCCCTTTAAGCCCTCATTTTCTGCAGATGATGACGAACAAATGATCAATGCCGTAAATGAATTTAAGCCAGATGCATTGTTTATCGGCTTAACGGCTCCTAAGCAAGAGAAATGGTCTCAACAGTTTAAAGATCGAGTAGACGCAAAATATATTTGTTCTATAGGTGCTGTTTTCGATTTTTATGCCGAAACCGTTAAAAGGCCGGGTAAATTCTTCCTCAAATATAAATTAGAGTGGATGGGTCGCTTGCTAAGCAATCCATCAAGAATGTGGAAAAGATACCTTTACTACGGTCCCATTTACATTTTTTACATTCTGAAAATTAGATTTTTAGCTCATTCAAGAGAAACCGCTTAGCTCTTCTTCAAACAGTCCAGTTTTATGATACAAAAATACACCAATTTTCATCGGATTTTCTTCCTCATTGTAGATTTGGTCTTACTGAATGCGCTTTATCTTATACCCTTATTATTCTTCGAGAAAACTCCGCAGTCAGATTTGCGAGATTTGATAATTCTAAACCTAAGCTCTAACATTGTCTGGCTGGTAAGTTCTTATCTATTAACTGTTTATGTTATATATAAACAGGTTAATCTTCGAATTTTGATAAGAAGAACAATTTTATCCTATCTAATTTTCGCCGCTCTGCTCTCTACTGTCATTTATTTTGCAAATTTTGAGTATACAACATACCTTATCGCGGCCATTGTTTTGGGCTTCGGCTTAGTTCTCTTAGTATCTAGACTGATTTTGATAAGCTACGTGCTCTATACAAGATCCAACAGCAAATTTTTTAGGAAAATAATTATTATCGGCTATAACGAAACAGCCGACACATTAATTAAGTCGTTTGCCTCTTCTGAAAGTAGTTTAAGGTGTCTAGGTTGCTTTGATGATATAGACCACAGTTCTGGAAGTATGAGGCTGCATTATTTGGGTACGATTGATAAAAGCTTCGATTTTGCAAGGCAAAATGAAGTTGCTGAGATTTACTGCACGCTATCGCCAGAAAAATTTCCGTACTTGTACGATTTGGCAGAGCAGGCAGAAAAAGAATTTATTAGGTTTAGGTTTGTTCCAGACCTATATCAATTTCTTAACAGGAAAGCACATTTAGATTTCATCGATGAACTACCTGTATTTTCTTTAAGATCCGAACCCATGAATTATGCAACGGCACAGTTGAAGAAGAGATTTTTCGACATTATAATTAGTTCACTTATTACTGTTTTTCTGCTCTCATGGCTGCTTCCAATACTGGCAGTAATTATAAAAATTGATTCCAAAGGGCCAGTTTTTTTCAAGCAAAAACGTGGTGGACAGAACAATAAAGACTTTTTATGCATAAAGCTGCGTACTTTAAAGCAAGCCCCTACTGCTGTCGGAACGGAAATACAGGTAAAAAAGGGCGATAACCGACTGACAAAGGTTGGAAGAGTTCTAAGAAAAACCAATTTAGATGAGCTGCCACAGTTTTTTAACGTCTTGATGGGGAATATGTCTGTAGTTGGCGCCAGGCCGCACATGCTCAAACACGACATTAGTTTTGCAACCATTGAAGAAAGGTATACCATCCGTATGTTATCAAAACCTGGGGTTACCGGTTGGGCGCAAATAAATGGTTTACGAGGAGAAATAAAAGAGAATATACAGTTAAAGAGGCGGGTAGAATTTGATATTTGGTATATTGAGAACTGGAATACTTGGCTAGATTTGAAGATTATCTGGCTAACCGTTCATAAAATGATCATCGGCGATAAGAACGCTTACTAATCGCATCAGCATAAATCTTTATGAGCTGTAGATAATTAACAGCTGGAGTGTATTTTTCTAGATACGATGCTTGGGCCTCGTATTTGAACTTGGCTTTTGTTTGACTGGAAAGGTGCTTAAAATACAATAGTTTCGCCCGCAAGTCTTCATAATTTCCAGGTTCAAAAGTCAAGCCGTTTATCTCGTTTTTTACAATGGTGCTAATATTGCCCAAGTTTGAGGCGACTACAGGTATCGATTTTGAAAACGCTTCTGTTAAAACCATCCCAAAAGTTTCGTACCATTCAGAAGGGAAAACAAGGGCCTCGGCGCTGTTTAAAAGTTCGTCTATTCTGTACGAGGGTTGTTGCTTTAAGAACTCAATATTTGAATTGCCTGCACAAACGGAGGCTACCAAATTTTCTAAAGGTCCAGAGCCAACAATTTTTAACGGAATATCCGTTCCCGATACTGCTTTAAGCAAAGTTTTTATTCCTTTCTCTTCAGTCAACCTTCCAATAAACAAAAAATAACTCTTTTCTGATGGTATACTCGCTAGTCTTTCTGGCGAAAAATTTGCTTTGACAACAATTTTTTCAACATAGCTTTTTAGATGCGATTCTGAAAACAATTTATAAGAATGGTCACCAAGAACAATAAAGGTATCTACTTTATTAAGCGTCTTTAGTTTTTGGTGCATGTAATTAGAAAAAGCCAACCAAAAGGTTAAAATTTTAGAGTTTTTATATACCCCTTTCTTAACCGCTAACCATGGAAAACCCGGCTTTAATGAATCTAGAAAAATCTTCCCTTCAAAATACAAACTGCCAGACGGGCACAAAAACCTAAAATTATGCAGGGTAATTACTATTGGAATTTCTGTAGCATCTGCAGCATAAATAATAGATGGAGAGCCAGCAAAATGCATGTTGTGAATATGTATAACATCTGGACGGAATCTTCTAATTTGTTTTTTTGTTTTTAGGTAGGAACCGATGTTAAATGGCATTGTAAGAAGTTTTGCCAAGCTAAATGGGCTATTATCAAACCGAAGCAGTTCGACCTCGTGGCCGTTCTGTTGCAGCAAGTCTATTTCATTTTGCACAACAGTATCTTCCCCCCCTGCAAGTTTGTAAAAGGTATGAATAAACAAGATTTTCATTATTCAGCTTTTTTTATGCTATTCGTTAGCTTAATGAACTCGTTTCTAAGTTTCCTGATAACAAGTGTTTTATAGGAATAGGGGGCTTTGATTTGAGCTTGTAAATTGGGTAGCACATTTGTAGATGGACTAAAGCGGAATGATCTTTTTTTACCATCATCAACCGGGGTAATCAAATAATTTACGCCCGATGTATTTGTAGATTCTTCATCAAACCCAATATTGCTAACTTTAGATAATACAGGGTAGATAACTTTTAACCGGTTTTCTGCAACATGGGTCTGCATTTGGATATCCCAAGTAGAAATTTTTCCACCAATCTGCTTTTTTAACATTCTAACCAAGTCATATCCTTCTGCGTTAAGCCGTTTTTTAAACCCTGGAGAAGTGTTCATTAACTGCTCTAGCTCTCTTTCATCCCAAATAACAGAATCGAAACGATTGCCCCAACCAGCCCATCCGTAAGAGCAAAATCTTTTGTAAACAATGGTATCATAATTATACCCTTTTGTTTCTATCGGAAAAACATAAGCCGTAACGCAGAAAACAGATTTATCATCTTTATAAAATGCAAGTGCATCCAAAAGATACTTTACATAATTCGAACTAACAATTAAATCATCTTCTACAATTATAAACTGTTCGTAGTTATCAGCTAAAAAGGTTAGGCCCGTTCTAAAATTTGGACCTGTACTGAGATTTTCTTCTCGATAGTGTTTAATTACCGACTTAAACCCTTTTAAATTGTCGATATAATTTCTAACTTCTTTTATCGGCGTATGGTCGTCCCCTTTTTTCGGTCCATCGCTAAAAAAAACTATGTCCATTTCGGCACATTCTGGATTAGTCAAAAGTGCATTGATACAACGTTTTAACTTGCTTACCCTGTTGTAACAAAAAACGCCAATTACGATTGATCTTTCCATTAATTGTTGGTTTTTTTAATTTTTTGCCATAGCACTGGAAACAGCGTTTTCGCCCATATTTTAATAAATACTATTGGTTTGTGCGATGGAAAATGGTTTGTTATAAAGCCCATGTATTCTTTATAAGCTAACCCTTTAGGACTTTTTAAATGAGCTATGCGCTGTTTTAAATTTCTTTTTATTTTAAATTCGTCGTTTAAATTATCATCTACACAACTGCCCAATACACCAGGAACAACAGTAGTTTTAAATCCTGCTTTTTTAGCTCTTAATGTATAATCAAAATCGGCAATGCTGTGCGTAAATTCAGAAGACAAGATGCCAATTTCTTTTACAACGTTCTTTGGAACCATCATAATATTTGCATTTGCCATGTCGCATTCCAAATACTCTGTTTCGCTAAAAACGCTAAAACAGGGCACTTTATCAGCGTAAAACAATTTGTGTCCGCCGTAAGATATTTTGTTTTTTTCTACATCGATGGTGCTTCCAATTGCAATTCCTCCAGCCTTATCTGTCTCGTAATATTTTAATAATTTGCTCACACAATCTGGCTTAAGTAATGTATCGTCGTTTATTAGCAAAAAGTAATCTGGTTTGCTTTTTATCGCGTTTGTCCAAGAATTTCTCATTCCGCCTGCCCAAAATAAACTGCCTGTTCCTTTCAGCACATTAACAAATGGATAACATCTCTTAACTGCTGCTTGGGTACCATCAGAAGAATTATCATCTGTAAGGAAAACGTTTAAATTAATGTGGTTATTAATGTTTTGTTTAAAAAGACTTTCTAAACACGAAAGTGTTTTCTCCTTCCTATTAAATGTTGCTAAAAGTACCGCTATTTCCATGTTTTAATTATTAAAAAAATTCTTAGTCCTTTTACTTAGCGCCCTGTAATAACTTAACATATAATATTTGGTATAACCTCTTAAATTTAAAAAGGGGACACCCAAAAGCTGCTTGAGTTTTGCCATATAAATATTATGAGGAATTTTTAATCCAAAATGTTCTTTATTAACTATCAACTCTTGGTATAATGAAGCCAGCCCATACGTTTTTTCTGCAGGAAGGTGCCATATTGCCACATTAACATCTGTATTTTCTACGTTTCTGTAGAAAACAGGATTTGTCCAAATTCTTTTCAAAAAAGTTTTGCTCTTGCTCGATTCGAAATTATTCTTATAATAAATAAAGCTCAGCGTCTGTGCTTCTTCATTAAATTTAGGCTGCTTATTTTCAAATCTTGTTAACATTTTTGGCCATAACAATTTAAAATCCGCATAAATTACACCAATGTTTTTAACGCTTGCCATAAAGAACTCGCCTAAATGATATCCTGGAATATCATCTATATTTCTACCTAATAACTCCTCGTAGAGCATCTTCATGTCTTTCCTACTTAGCCCGTGGATAACCAAATCGGTTGTACAATCATCTTCGAGTGATATAAAACCTTTTGGAGCAGCCGCGCGAAAAAGCGGCTGAACAGACTGCGTAAAAATGCAGTCTGAATCTAAGATGAGGTACTGATCTTCCAAATGTTTATTGTTATTAACTATGTACTCCAAAATTGAAAATTCGAAGAACTGATTTTGAAATAGGTTGAAATAACCTTTTGGTGTTTTGTAATTAAAATCGGTAAAAATAATTTCTACGTCCAGTTCAGCTAAGCTTTCTGCAACCCAACGTCCATTTAGCAATGGCATTGATTTGGTATTGCTAAAAAGCACATGTTTTTGGGTTTTGTTAAACCTTTTGCTGGTCGCAAAAAATAATAGGATACACCTCCAATATATATTCTGATGTTTTTGTCCAGATGATTTCTCTCCAGTTTGAGGGTAAATACTTTCCTCTCCAACGGCATCTGTGCATATCCAAGTGCATATATAATCCATACTTAATTTAGTTTTATATTTTCTTTTACGGGATTGTTAAAAATGGTAACGTGTTCTGGTTCTATAAAAACCTCATTGTCTTCATCCCAATTTTTCTCGAGGTAATAAAGGCACAATCCAACAACGCCCCAAAAAATTAACGGAAGCACATAGCTGAAAGAGAATATTAATCCTGCCAAAGAGAATGCTATCAATACGATAGATTTTTGATTTAGCTTTTTGCTAAAAGATTTAAAGGCCAGGTAAATCAAATAAAAATACTTCAATACCAAGCCAAAAAAACCATGGTAGAAAATCGTCTCCATATACGCTTCATGAAAATGTTGCCCGGTTTTTGCCGGCCACCAGTCTACCAAAGGATTTTTCATTTCAAATCCCTCAAATGTCCATCCAAAAAACGGCCGTTTTAAAGCCATGGGGAAGTAAACGTCGAATTGGTCAGCTCTAAATTTGCCAGTACCGTCTTCTCTGGTCGGATCAAGGATTTCACTAAATCTGTCTGAAAAGAATTGGAGAAAACCAGGGAATGCCTGTGAAATTACAAATGTAAGAAGCGCCAAAAAAATAATGCCACTTAAAAATGTTTTCATTACTCGAGATATAGGTAGGCTATTGTTGCGTAAACTCATAAACAGGTAAACGCCCAATGCAAAAATAGCGCTCGCCCAAACAGATCTGTGCTGATGTACTACAATTACAGTCGCACAGAAAATGAACAATAAAAGCGCAGAAATTTTACCCTTCCGCAAAAATTGGTTAAGGTACCAAAGTAGTGGAACAATCATCATAAAGATAGATCTTGCGTGTATGATCCGGCTATCGCCAGAAAATGGCCCGTAATCTACCATTTGTACGCTTGCTAAACTGAATGAAAATCCCCTGCCGTAAATTAGCATAAAAACAATATACACCCATAAATAAAACTGGGCGACTAGCTCTAAAATATCGAAATCGTAGGTTCTGCAAATAAACTTGATAAAAATAGTATAGGCAACAGAAAACAAAATGGTAAAAAGCGTTAGCTGTTGAAATATGCTTCCATAAAAAAGCATAGATTCGAAAATGAGCTTTATTACTACAAAGCCCAATAAGGCAATGTATATTTTTTCGTTTTTTTGAAGATGGTTAAATTTAAAAATGATGTAAGCAAAAATCACCAGACTCAGCAACTTCTCATACATCAATATAATTACTGAATTTGGTAAGACTAGCCAGGAAAATATATTTTCCATCAAGAAAAAAGTGAAGAACAGCAACAAAATCTCCCCTATCGAAAATTCATACTTGGAAATTTTGATGATATAATTCATTTAAAATACTCTTTTTACTCTTCTTATAACTTTTGGAACAATATGCGTAAGCTGTAAAAAATTAAGAAACTGATTGAGCATAATCGTATTTAAACTCTTTCGGTTGTCGTTAAATTTTATGGGTCGTTCTCCGTCTAGATACATGCTTTGGAAAATATCCTCTTTTTCGGGAATGATTGCTCTGTATATTTCTGCCTTTTTATCAACGAGTTCTTTACTAATGTAGCCTAAGTGTTTTAGCCTAAAGTTGGTGTTGCTTTTTAACCCCTTAATGCCCTTTACATTAGGAGAATCTATTATTAGGTTCTGAAAATAGCCAGATGGGTTTTCACGCCACATTAACCTATCATGACCTGCCGAATAATTTAAGCGATAGAGAGACCCTGCAAAATGAGTCCTATCAATAAAGTGAAATCTCCTAAAAGCAAACTTGTTTACAAATCTGCTTGCCATAAGCTTATCAAAATGAGCCCTTGTTAATTGTGGTTCAAATGTTTCATCGATATCTACCCACAAACACCAATCTGGTTTTCGCAACCTTACCCGCTCGTAAAGCATATTTTTGTCTCTTCCTTCGTTGTAACCTTCCGTTTGAATAACTTCTACAACTTTAGGATGCTTCTTTAACATTTCGAAGGTGCCATCTGTAGAACCGTTATCAAGTACCACGATCTCGTCTGCCAATTTCTCAAAACAGCGCAACCATTCCTCGGCGAAGAAAATACCATCTTTAACACGTAGCATAATAACGAATTTTGCCATATTTCTTTTTATTTAAGAGTTTCTTCGGTTTTATAGCCCTTGGAAAAAATAGATGAAAGTTTAAGGCGCAGTGTTTCTTTCAATTCTTTATCAATTGTTAGTACGGTGGTTGCAAACAAGACAGAAAAAAGTGCACCGTTTAACATTATACTAATAATTTTCATACTCGACGGAACTATCAAATTTGCGCCATACGCTATGGCCCAGCTTAGCCCGGCTGCCAGCGGAATTATAACAACCCATCTTTTAAGTATAGATGTAACGAATTTGCCATCTAGAAAACCAACTTTATGCAGTCTTAAACTAAAAAGAGTAAAATCTACCCCAATACTTATCGCTACCATCACAATAAGCAAACCGACTAAACCGTAATATTTGCTAGAGAAATAATATAACAAACCAGATATAATTCCTTTCATTATAGTAATGAAACTGTTTACTTTAATATCTCCGAGCGCATAACCCATGTTAGAAGAAAAATAGCCGATTAATGTAAAAAAGAAACTGGCAACCAAAAGGTGTACAACGGTATTGCCAGCATATTTTCCATTTCCAGTCCATAAAGTAATTAAATTCTCATAGTTATAAATGAAAACAAAAACCAAAAAGATAGCCGCATAAGAATAATATTTGAACTGAGTATAAATCAACGATTTGATCTCTGCGTAATCTCCTTTTCCTTGTGCGTGAGAGATTAACGGCATAAGCGCAACGGAATGCCGCCCAACAAGCGACTGTGTCATTTGGATTGGGCGCTTATTAATTTCAAAAATCGTTATCATTGACGGAGCGATAAACCTCGCCAGAAAAATCATATCCAAACTTGCAGAAAAACCTCCTATTATTCTCGACAGAGAAGTGAATGAAAATATTTTAATAAACTTTTTTAAATGTGCCGTACTATAAATTATTTTTAGTTTATCTCGTTGCAATTGCTTTCTTAGAGCACTATAATTATATATATTGATGTAAAAAGCACGGCAAAGGTTTGCAAAGGCGATAGCTACAACTCCAAAACCCGAAAAAAGTAAAATAATGTTAATAATTAAAAAAACAAAGTTGCCCGATAATGAACTGATTGCGACCTGTGCAGAATTTTGTAAGCCCTGATTAATTCCTGACAAGCTGAAAGAAACCAATGACATGCCTGTTGCTATTATGGAAATTAACAACGCAGTTTGCAAGCCCTTATATTGCGAAACATCTTTATTAATAATTGTTCCGATGAGGAAATAAAAAGTAACCCCTGCAATAATGGCGATAATTAAGATAAAAATTGCAGTTAAAATACCAGATCCAATGGTTAAATTAATTTCTTCTACCTCATTTTTACCTCTAAGCTGCGCTATCTTCTGTTGCAGCACGTCTCCCACTCCCGGGTCGGCCAAAGTCATCCACGCAAGAATATTCCCCGTGGCAAGCCAAAGCCCCAAAGTAGAGGCGTCTATCTTGTGAAGATAAAACGGTAAAAGAATTAGCGAATTAAAAATGTTGGTTATAACATAACCGTACTGAAAAATAAAATTCCATTTTAGAATATTTTTATCCATTAAATCAAATTTTACTCGATTAATTTTTGGTCGTACGCCCCGCCATAAACCATACCCGCTCCATAACCATAGCCATAATTATTTTTCCAAAATCCTCTTTGTGCCACGGCATTAAATATTATTGCAGGATTTGGAAGTTTGTTCAACTTTATGTTCTCATCTATTCTTTCTACAAAGACTTTGGGCGTGTAGGCATGCCTTACAACAAATAGTGTGGCATCACAAAAAGGTGCTAAAATATATGCGTCAGACACTGGGCCAACCGGTGGCACGTCTACAATGATAAAGTCAAAGCGTTCATCAAGATATTTAAAAAGTTCATTTGCCCTACCATTTAAAATCAATTCGGCAGGATAAAGCGGAAGTTTGCCCGTTAACAGTAAAGATAAGTTTTCATTGGCGTCTGACTGCTGAATAATATCAGATTCTGTAGCAGTTCCTTCAAGATATTCTGAAATGCCTACAGATTGTTTCATGTTAAACTTATGATGTAATGTTGGGTGATTCAAATCAAAATCTAGCAGAGCAACTTTTTTGCCCGTCATGGCCAAACTAACAGCCAAATTCGAAGCAACGAAACTTTTACCTTCTCCAGCAATGGCAGAAGTTACCATAACTCTTTTATCTTCTTTGCCAACACCCAAAAAATGTAATGTGGTCCGCAAGCTTCTAAACTGTTCAGCAATAAGTGTTCTTTGTTGAGAGCCTATAACAATATAATTTTTCGACGAGTGCGCACTAATCTCTGCTATTACCGGCAAAGAAGTTAGCGAATTGATTTCGCTTTGAAACATTACATTTCTTCTAACACCTTCCTTAACCGTTACGAACCCAATGCCGAGAATACCAGAAGCAAAAAGTGCTGACAGCAATATCATTTTACGATTTGGACTAACTGGGTATTCTGACGATTCTGCGTTACTTATTATCTTGTTATCAGATCCGTTGGTAATATAAGAAAGAGCTGTTTCCTCTTTTTTCTGAAGCAAAAAAGTGTAGATGCCACTTTGAATTTGTTGTTGACGATTTATATCAACCAAATTTCTTTCGGTCTCTGGAATAGATTGCAAAACAGAAGAATAATTATTTGTTGTACTTGCCAGATCATTCCGACTCGCCGAAAGACTATTTCTCTGGTTTCTTAAATTCTGAAGTATTTGAGGCTTAATTTTCTTTATTTGGTCTTCATAAGAAATTACCATCGGGTTGTTCGCTCCAGTAGTCTTGCGCAAGCTTTCTGCAGTAAGCTGAAGTTCATAAATGTCTTTTACCATCTGCGATAGGCCCGGATCGTTAATTCCGGCCGTAGATGGAACAAGACCGCCTCTTAAATCTTTAGACTGTACATATTTCTCTACTTGATCTAAAACAGACAACTTCATATTGATCTCACCAACCTTTTGGTCGTTTACACTTACGTTCTCCAAGTATAACTTGCCTTGCGTCCCAACGTCAACAGCATTTTTTTCTGATTTGTACTTTTGGAGCTTTTTCTCAATATTCAATAGATTTTTTTCGACCGAACCCAGCCTTGTATCTATAAATGCCTGTGTGTTTTCTGCCAGCAAATTGTGCTGATCTATAGTCGATTGGCTGTACAAATGTACAATATCGTTTAAAACGTCCTCAGCTCGTCGCTGATCTCTATCTAGCAAGGAAACGTTTAAAATTGTTGATAATTTATTGGCCTCCTCTACTTTGATGTTTTGGGTGATTGATGCCACCACCTTTTTAGGTGCCGTAAGTTCAAAGCTGAAATCATCCTTATCAGAAGCACGATATGAGGGATTTAACCTGAACATAACCGTTGCATAGGGCATTTTTACCCACCTATCAAAAGGATATTTTTTATTATCGATGACAACGTGCCCACCTTCAATTTTAAAATTGGTTTTTTTTACAGAAGGAACAGTCTTTGGGTTTTGCGCGATTATATTTATGGGCGCTTTTTTATATAAAAGTACGCTTGCTAGGCCTTCTTGGTTAAAAACAGAACTATAGATTCCAAGCTGCTCTACAACCTTGTACAAAATGGGATTTGATACAATAATCTCGCGCTCATTATCAACAGTTTGCTTTGTTGAAAGATTTGAGCCCATCGGGTCATCAGACTTTATCTCATTATCACCCTTTCTCTCATTAATTAAAATTCTTGCGTTGGCCTCGTAAATAGAAGGTGTAATCTTTAAATATAAAAAGCTACCGATTACGGCTACTATAAACAATCCCAAAAAAAGCGGCCAGTAAGGCAAAAGCCTAAATAAAAGATGTCCGTTTGATCCACCTGAATTTTTTTGTTCTGCTGGTTTCCTTATTATATTCATAATTATCTTACAAGACGGTCAATAATAATCGCTCCAAAAGAAAGCGCACTGAGAAGTATTGGAATTAGAGTGGCACTTCTTTTAGAACTGGCAACTTTTGCTTTGTTGGCCTCTACATAAACAATATCGTTAGATTTTAAATAATAATAGTCTGATGCAAATATATCGCTTGTGTTAAGGTTAACTCTCTTAATCTTTTTCTCACCATCTTCTTCTCTAATAATCATCACATTATCTTTTCTTCCATAAATAGTAATGTCTCCCGCCAAGCCTAATGCTTCTAACAAAGATATTTTTTCGCTTGGAACATTTACCACAGATGGACGCCCTACTTCACCCAAAACAGATACTTTAAAGTTTAACTGCCTAATAATTACAATAGGATCTACAAGTAATTTCTTATTAAGTAGCTCAGTGGTAATTTTTTCTCTCAATTGGTTGGTAGTCATTCCGGTAATTTTCATCATTCCCAGAACAGGGAATTGGATATTTCCCTCATTGCTTACCAAATAACCGGGAGATTGTAAATTCGCCCCCGTTACACTACTCGTACTAACGTAAGAACTATTTGGCTTGTTAAATATTTCTGTCGCGGCAGGATTTAAACTGGTAACTGCGATACTTAAAATATCGTTTGGTTGAATTACGTTTTTGGATGACAGGTTGCTGGCCTTAATAATTGCATCTTGCTGATTATTAAAATATACCGTATCTCTAGTACTAGCACAAGAAAAAAGCGTTACCGAGATAAAAAACGTCGCGATAATGAATAAACATTTGCGGCTTGAGATGCCTTTGTAGGTGTTAAACATAGTTGTTATTTCAGTTAATTTATAGTTAAAAATTTACGTTTTATTTTATCTTTGGCTAATTATTGGCCCCCACAAATATAATTCTTCTTCTTTAGTTAGACTATACGTTTTTTTTTACATATTAGATTTTATCCAAGGCTCAAATAATTACATTATTACCAAAAAAGAAAATAGCCCACCCTAGGCCCGAATTTGATTTTAATACAATGAATAAGCTATCTGTCATTGCATGCTCAATAATAACGCTGCTGTCTTGCACAAAATCATCGTCTGTTGTAATTTACTCCGAAAATAATTTTGAGGAAATTTCTGGTCACGCTTTTTGTGCCTATAATTTAAAAGGAGATGGGACATCTGATGATACGCAACGGTTACAAAAATTACTTAACGATTCTTCGACCATCTATCTTAGAGCTGGTGTTTATCTTATAAATCAAACCCTCAACTTTAAACCAAACACCAAGCTAATTGGCCAAAAAGGTACTATAATTAAAGCGGGTAAAAGCATGGGCGGAACATTATTAGCGCATGGAAGGTATATTTTCGCAAAACAAGCCAACAATTCGCTCATTGAAAATATAAAGTTTATCCAATCTGAAAACCCATACAGTTTCAAAGAATGGGCAAACGCCTGTATCTTCATCCTCGATACTCAAAATTTTGAAGTAAGACATTGTAATTTCGATTTCCATTTGAACTATGGGAAGGTGGGAATGGAAGCCGTTTGGGTTTCTGGCACAGATTCTAAGAAAAACATTATAAATGGCAACGAAATAAATACTTTAGGAATTAGATATGCAGAAAACGGGGCTGATTCTACTGTAGTTGATGCCAATATATTAACAAAAGCCTACTCTAACGCCCTTACTGCAACTGGCAATCACCCATCAAATTTTATTTTGGGATGTAAGGTCTTAAACAACAAAGTTCTAAACGCAGGCAGAATGGGAATAGAGGACTGGGGCAATACCGATGGCACATTGATTCGGGGCAACAGTATTGATGGAACAGGAAAAGACCCAAACCAAGCAATTGATGGCATTGCACTATCAGCAGTTGGGACAAATACATCTGTGGTTAACAATGTAATAAAACATGGCAAAGTTTATGGTGTCGAGGTGCGGGGCAACTATGGGGTAAGGGTTAGTGGAAATAAAATATATGGCGGCCCGGCATTTACGGGCATTATTCTTAATTATACATTTCCTGCGCCTGCCGATAAGTTGCCTATTTCCATTGTTGAAAAAAATACCGTCTCTGGAGCACTTATAGGTATGCATGTTTTTGGAAATTATGAATCGAATGCCATCGTTCGTTCTAATTCATTTACAAACAATTTAAGTAAGGGCGTGAGTATTGAATCTGGCGCAAAAAACTACCTTATCCAATTTAAAGACAATCATTTTAAATTTTCAGTCCCAAATACTCAAGACCGATTTGCAATCTTCAGCTACACAAAATACCCAACAGGAACGGCTAATCAACAATTGATCTTAATTGCCGATACCATCAGTTTTTTACCTTCTGCTGCAGCTGGCAAAGGTGTAGATTTTGGCGTAGTGATAAGAACTGATAATGCAAAGGTGGAAAACCTACAGGTTCGGGCAAACAATAACAAAAACGCTGCAAATGTGCCGGTAAATGCCATTACTGCTTTTGGGGCTAAGCCAGCAAACGTTATTTTTAAAAACAACCATGTTTTTGGTGGCCTGGTAGATTTAAAAGGTTTTAAAAACCTTGTGCTCAGTGGAAATAATTTTGTACAGTAAATAAAGAAAGCTACGGTTTATTCATCAACAAAAATCCATAAATAGGGGTTTGTAATCTTAAAGCTTTCGCGACGGCTTAATGGCTAAAAAAAATCGCATCTATATAATCTTTTAAAGCGGAAGAAACTGCCGACAGTAACAAAGGAGTTAAATTAAGAAATAGCAAATATCTAAAGGACGAATTGTTTAGCAAGTTTACCATTGCTTCCAAAAAGCTATTTTAAAGGAGAACCTTTGAAGATTGCCAAGCCGAGCGAGAGTTTACTTACCATGTAAAACTTCTCAGCTTGGCCTTTAATCTTAGGTATCACCCTTCTACCTTTTATCGCTCAACGTTCTTCCTTCTCTCTTTCCTAAGCCAAAATTCTACTCAAAATAATTCAAGGTGTTAAAGCCGCCTTGTTTGAGGTATTCGTCTTTTTTCATCAACTCAAAATCAGAAAGTATCATCTCCTTTACCAAAGCAGCAAGATCATACTTCGGCTCCCAACCCAATTGTGTTTTTGATTTTGTAGGATCGCCCAAAAGTAAATCTACTTCTGTTGGTCTAAAATATTTCGAATCTACCTTTACCACTGTTGTACCCAAAAAAAGCTTTTCTTTATCGATACCAAGCTCACCTAAGAGGTCATCATCCAATCCGATGATCACGCCTTTTTCATTTGCATCTTTCCCAGAAAACTCTATTTCGATGCCGAGCTCGGCAAAACTCATCCGCACAAAATCTCTAACGGTAGTGGTTACTCCAGTTGCAATAACAAAATCCTCAGGCTTCTCTTGTTGTAGAATAAGCCACATGGCTTCTATATAATCTTTTGCATGCCCCCAATCTCTCTGTGCAGATAGATTGCCCAGATACAGGCATGTCTGTAAACCGAGCGCTATTTTTGCCGCGGCTCGGGTAATCTTTCTCGTTACAAAGGTTTCTCCCCGTAATGGGCTTTCGTGATTAAATAAGATACCGTTGCAAGCAAACATGTTATAGGCCTCGCGGTAGTTAACGGTGATCCAATAAGCGTACATTTTCGCCACAGCGTATGGAGAACGTGGATAAAACGGTGTTGTTTCGCTCTGCGGCACGGCTTGCACCAAGCCGTATAATTCTGAAGTACTCGCTTGGTAAATTCTCGTTTTCTTCTCCAGACCTAAAATTCTAACGGCCTCTAGCAGTCTGAGCGTGCCTATTCCATCTGCATTTGCTGTATACTCTGGCATTTCAAAACTTACCTGCACATGGCTCATGGCTGCCAAATTGTAAATCTCGTCTGGCTGCGTTTCCTGAATAATCCTGATGAGGTTGGTAGAGTCTGTCAAATCACCATAATGAAGCTTGAAATGAACATTATTTTCGTGCGGATCTTGATACAGGTGATCGATTCGATCTGTATTGAACAGGGAAGAACGTCTTTTCAGTCCGTGCACAAAATAACCTTTTTTCAGAAGAAATTCCGCTAGATATGCACCGTCTTGCCCGGTTACGCCTGTAATTAATGCTACTTTCATAAAGATTTACGGTATTTAAGGTTGCAAAGATAGTTATTAATTTTATTGGTTATAGTGCATTTCTACTCAGATTCCAAGACGCCAAAAATGTGTTCAAGGAATTCATCATTCACAGCACAAAACCCACCTAGTCGTGTGTAGGAGAGTTTTTATCTCAAGAAAGAAAATAGCTCAGCTTGTATAAAATTTAGAAATGGATTATCGAAGTTGTGTCCTTATCATAATTTTCAATCATTAATAGCTTCCGCACCCTTACAAATTAGTATTTTACAAAAAATAGATTCCTATTTTATCTAATTTGCCACAACCAAATTACCACTTCCTATTAACAGATGGTGGTTAAACCAAAAGCTCAACGGCCTCCGCATTTCCTTGCATGCCAGCGTGATCCACTGCCATTAAACCATTGTTGTCCATTAACATTTTATCTGCGCCAAAATCTGTTAAAAGTTTGATCAGATTGTTGCGCCCGAACATACAGGCAAACATAAGTGCGGTGCCACCGTTCCCATGCCGGGCGTTAATATCAGCGCCCTTGTTAAGCAAAAGCACAGCAATTGGCCAATATCCTTTAAAACACACGCCCATTAATGCAGTGTTGCCACCATTATCACTTGCATTTACATCGGCCTTCGCTGCCAACAATATTTCAGCGGCTTCCAACTGATTATTATAACTTGCAATAATTAAAGGGGTATATCCCTTTTCGTCTTTAAAATTCACATCAGCTCCATCTCTAAGAAGCGTTGCCATTCTGTCTAAGTCGCCAATTCTCGATGCATCAATAAGTTTCATATATAGAAATTAAAAGAAGAGAAGTTGACTAGTTTCCCTTCTTTGTTTTTTTTAAGCGGGAATTTTACTGACTTTTTCTCGTTCAAAAAAACGATGTTTACCGATAGCCTCGATAAACGACTTAGAAAACTCCTTCTCCGAGCCATTATCAATTAGCACGCCCATATCTTTTAGTTGCGTAGCGTCTTTCTTTAGATAAGTAGACACATAACTCATTTTAATTAAATCTGCCCCCAATCTATCTGCCGCTATCGCCTTGCAATGTAAAAAAGCTTCGTCTATAAAATGCACTGCTTTTGGGGTTGCTTTTAGCTTTTCTAGACTTTTATCTCCTGAAGGGATATAAATAGCGTCTACCAATACAGAAGAAAATGTTAAGAAGCTGTGGTCTACTTTGATATCCTTTCCGTTGTTGTCTTTTATAGATCCAGAGTGTGGCGCGATAATCTTCACTACAGCACCCTTAGCTTCTAAAGCAGCTTTCATTTTGGCAATCGAATTTCCGTCTACGCCATCAGCCGTTAAGAAGGCGATTTGCCTAGTGGCGATGTTACCAAAAATAGTATTCGCCATACTTAATGCGGCTGATTTTTTAAGCTTTGGATTTACTTTGATGGGTTGATAATCCTTTGGGTTTGCATCGGCACCATATTGATGGTTGATTGGTCTTTCTGGTTCTGCAACTTCCAGTCCCAAACCATCGGAAACCTTTTTAGCTAAGTCATCATCAATCTGCGTAAGTAGCCCCACTACCCTTTTTCGGATTTCTGGCATATCTACCTTGCCCAATTCAAAGCAAAATGCATCGATCACATGGCTCTGCTCAGGTTCTGACAAACTGTTATAGAATAAAGTCGGCTGACTGAAAAAATCCATAAAACTTTTGCTCCTCGCCCTTACTTTATTCGCATCTACACGCTCCTGATAACTCGCAAAGCCCCCATCGGCTACTTTTGCCTGTTCGGGATAGCCTTGGGATATAGAATTAGGGTGATAACTGGTTTTGGCTTTATTAATTTCCATCCTAGCAATGCCATCTCGTTGATTGTTATGGATTGGCACTACTGGCCGATTTATAGGGATTTCGTGAAAATTAGGGCCACCCAAACGGCTTAATTGGGTGTCGGTGTAAGAAAATAATCTACCCTGTAACAACGGATCATTTGTAAAATCTATTCCGGGAACTAAATGACCTGGATGAAAAGCAACCTGCTCTGTCTCCGCAAAGAAATTATCGGGATTACGATTTAGCGTCATCTTTCCAATCTTTTGCACAGGTACAATTTCTTCTGGGATAAGCTTTGTTGGATCCAATAAATCAAAATCAAACTTATGTTCGTCCTCCTCTGGTACTATTTGCACCCCAAATTCCCATTCTGGAAACGCACCAGTTTCAATAGCGTCATGTAAATCTCTTCTATGAAAATCGGGATCTTGACCATTTATCTTCAATGCCTCATCCCACACAACAGAATGCACACCCAATAATGGCTTCCAATGAAATTTGACAAAATTTGCTTTTCCTTCGGCGTTGATCAAACGAAAGGTGTGGATACCAAACCCTTCCATCATCCTTAAGCTTCGAGGAATTGCCCTATCACTCATTAACCACATAATGTTATGCATGGTCTCTGGCGATAGTGAAACAAAATCCCAAAAGGTATTGTGAGCAGAGGCCGCCTGAGGAATTTCGGTAGCTGGCTCCGGCTTTACCGCATGGATTAGGTCTGGAAATTTAATTGCATCTTGGATAAAAAAGACTGGCATATTATTGCCTACCAAGTCATAGTTACCTTCTTCTGTGTAAAATTTTACAGAAAACCCCCTCACATCTCTTGGAACATCCGCTGATCCACGAAATCCGGCGACGGTAGAGAAACGCACGAAAACTGGAGTTTCGCGCTGGGGCTCAATTAAGAACCCAGCCTTTGTATATTGCGTTAAAGAATCATCATAAACTTTAAACACGCCATGCGCACCCGATCCCCGCGCATGCACAATTCTTTCTGGAATGCGTTCATGATCAAAGTGTGTGATTTTTTCTCTTAAAATAAAATCCTCTAGCAATGTCGCGCCGCGATCGCCTGCTTTTAAAGAATTATTGTCATCATTGACCTTCAAACCTTGGTTGGTGGTCATCTTTTTATTTTGACTGTTTTCCACGTTACTGGCAAGGTCATCTATTTTCTTACTTGATTTGCCTTTATTGTTTGAATTTGAGCTGTTCATGGTTTATTTTTTATGGCTTTAAACCAGAAATGGTTAGAGCTAAACAAACAACCCATTTTTTATTGTGTTAGTTTCCTTTTTTTAAAAAAAATATTGGCGGTAACCATTTGTAAAAGCCCAGACCTTAAAATAAGGGCCATTTAAGGTATTGAGTAAATATGACAACTACGATTTGGTCATGCCCGTGATATTTTCGAGCTTTTTACGAACAACCAAACTGCATCATTAAATGGGAAAAGCATTTACCTTTCCTTTGCGGGATAATTTCACATCCTGTAAAAGCCCATTAAATAGGTATATTTAACGTTGAGTGAGTTGTTTAATATCGTTCTTTCAACACCTAAAATTTACTCCAAATAGACAAATAATTAAGGGACGGCTTTATATTGAGTTGAAGGAATTCGTTTAATTTCAGGGCTTTGGTTGAGTTCTGCCGTTTTACGCCTAAACCTATTTCTCTAAAAAGTCAATCAACGCCTTTGCCGTGGGTCTAGCCGACATAGGATTCTGTCCTGTTATCAACAAGCCATCAACTTCGATATGGGAAAGAAAAGGTACAATTCCTTTTTTGTAATCTGCGCCCATGCTCTTTAATTGGTCTTCTAATTTATACGGTATATTATCTGCTCGCAACGCCAATGTTTCTTCTGTATTGCTAAAACCCGTTACTTGTTTGCCTTTCAATATTGATGGATCTAATTCAGCAGCTTTTATTAAAGCCGCCGGGCCATGGCATACTGATGCCACAGGTTTTCCGTTTGATAAAAAATCTAGAATCAATTTTCCGCTAACGTTATTTGTTGCTAAGTCAAATAATGGTCCGTGGCCGCCAGGGTAAAATACGGCATCGAAATCAGTAGTAGAAATCTCTTCGAGTTTTAATGTATTGCTCAATGCGTTTTGAGCAACATCATCATCGTTAAATCTCCTATTCGAACCCGTAATGTTTTCGGTCAATTGACTCATCTCGTCAATGGGCGGCTTGCCACCTTTTGGACTTGCAAGCGTAACCTGATAACCCTTGTCGATAAACTCATAATAAGGATCGGTAAACTCTCCAATCCATAATCCTGTAGTGCTTTCTGTATCTATCAACTCCTTATGCGAAGTAACTATCATTACTATTTTTTTCATGGCATTATTATATGTTATAAAATTCTAATGCACTTAACCCCAAAACAGTCTATTTGTTCAGCAAGGATTAAACCATTATTTTTCAGAACAAAACTTGATGTATCGTGTTCTTGAAACCTAAATGAAAACATGATGTCAGATTATAATCCGGAACACAAAGAGGGCGAAGTAGCCAAAAAAATTGAAGAACAGACTGCAAAAATTCCTTCAGACGTATTTTTATGGGCTGCGTTTGCATCAATGGGAATTTCACTAGCGCTCAAATTCTCGAAGCAAAAACACACAGCGTTGTTTGTTGGCCAATGGGCAGCACCTATACTTTTATTGGGCATTTACAATAAAATTGTTAAAACCCAGGGGAGCGATTGAAACCCTAACCGATTATCCTTGAATAATTAAGTTTGAATGCAAAAAAGCCATACCATTAGCAAAATTGATATGGCTTTTCCATTAGTTAATAATTGCGAAATAGCAACGTTTTCTGCTGGCTGACGTCAAGTTACTTCTAATGGAGAAATACATTCCAACGAATTTAGACCAACCTAAAATTTAATAACTTGATTGGAAACGGGCAACCATAACTACTATGGGTTTCCAACAAGACACATGTGTTTTCGCACAAAATCTTCTTATTATGGAACATCAAACAAAAAATAAGAGAATAATGAGGAGAAAAAAGTTGGCGTGATCCTTAAATCCAAATTGAAAGGAAACGATGCAGATAACGCTAACGCAAATGAATCACCAAAAACTGAGGACGATTGCAACCAGACAAAGAACTCGGATGCCGATGCAACAAGTAACCTATTAGATACCAAACCCTTATGTACTAAAAGTAGGTAAATTTGGGGAAAGAAAAATAAAATTATTTCCGTAAAGCATAAAAGTGAAGGAAGTGAGCACCGCTCTTAGATAATTTAAGTGCACTGCTGAAAATTGAATTAATATTTTTAAAAAATGAAAGTCTTGCAATAAAGTGCATAGATTCTACTAACGAATGAGACCAATGAATGATTTTAAGATAAAAACAATAGGAAACACTATTCCATCGGCACTTATTGGAACCTCAATGATGACATTGTTTAGTTATCTTTACTCTTTGATAGAAAGTGACAATTTTAGTGAGCCAGAACATTTGGCTACTCTTTTTCACCGTCTGGTTCCCGGTAGTTCAAAGAAAAAATCTCAATTAGAAGGATGGATAGCGCATTATGTAGTCGGGGTAATGTTTTTCGCTATTTACCAAGAATTATGGAAAGCTGATAAGATTAAAAAAAGCGTCTCAAATGCTTTTATATTGGGTACACTAAATGGGGTATTTGGTGCATTGGTTTGGAGAACAATCTTAAAAAATCATCCAACCCCGCCAAATATTAATTTCAAAAAATATTTACTTCAACTTATACCCGCTCATATTATTTTCTCAATTTCCGCAACGTTAACTTCCATACTACTCAATCAGAAAGTCAAAAAATTGGATAAGTAATCAACCGCTACCAAACGCACTCTTATTATGGGAATACCTTTTAACAACTACTATTCTGGAACTAGCGGGTTACTATTACCGGTACCGAATAAATCACATTATCCAGAAGAATTTAAAAATAAAAGCAGGTTGTGCTATTATGCTTCTTTGATGAATTCGATAGAGATAAATAGTTCGTTCTATAAAATTCCTCTGGCTTCTACCATAACAAAATGGGCAGAAGATGTACCAGAAGAATTTAGATTTACTTTTAAGCTTTTTAAAGAGATAACCCACAGCAAAAATTTAACCTTCGATTCCGATATAGTGTCTCGATTTTTTAACGTCATATCGCAGGTAAAAGAAAAAAAAGGCTGTCTGTTAATCCAGTTTCCGCCGAGTGTACGTATCAGCCATTTTATTAATTTAAAGTTTTTGATGTCTTCACTCAAAGACAATGACCCACATAATCAATGGAATATTGCTTTAGAATTTCGCCATCCTAGTTTGTACGTAGATGAGGTTTACGAACTTTTGGACACCTTTAAATTAGGAATTGTTATCCACGACAAGTCTCCGGCGAATAGTCCGATGATAGAAACTAGCCGAAATTCTGTCTATTTACGATTTCATGGTCCTGGTGGAAATTATCGTGGCAGTTATTCAGATGATGTGTTAAGTGAGTATGCAACTTATGTTAAAGAGTGGCTTGCAGAAGATAAAAAGGTTTTTGCGTATTTCAATAACACCATGGGAGCAGCACATGCCAATTTAAATCTGTTGCGTAAATTTGTGATGGAAAATATTTAAGGAGCAAAAGTTGAAATTGATTTTTTCTTTTGTTCCTCAAATTTAAATCGTGTAAGAGCAGGCTTGGGTTTATAAAAATTCATTCAAATTCTCAAATCTTGTATTTATTACTTGAATCCACCTATTTAAAAAAAACAAGCACTTTAAAATGGTGTTTTCCAGTATATAATTAAGAAGCTAAGCTTAGAAAATTTGAAAATAGCAACCTATAATGTTAATGGGATAAAGGGAAGACTCCCTGTACTTTTACGCTGGCTTGCAGAAGCCAAACCTGATGTGGTTTGCTTACAGGAATTAAAATGTCCTAGTGGGCTTTTCCCCGAAAAAGAGCTTTTGGAAGCTGGTTACTATGCCGTTTGGCAAGGCCAGAAAAGCTGGAATGGAGTAGCGATTTTGGCTACCGAGAAAATTAAAGAGACCCGCCACGGACTAGATGGAGATGCTTCTGACGAACAAAGCCGCTATATTGAAGGATTTGTTTTTGGATTGGTGATCGGATGTATTTATCTGCCAAATGGTAACCCAGCGCCTGGACCCAAGCTTGATTATAAATTGAAATGGTTTGAGCGTTTAAATCTGCACGCAAAAAAACTGTTAACTTTCAATCGGCCAGTACTCCTAATTGGAGATTATAATGTAATACCTACAGAAATAGATACCTACAAACCAGAAAAATATTTAACAAATGCACTCTTTCTTCCGGAGTCTAAGCTGGCTTATCAGCAGCTGCTAAAACTTGGATGGACCGATGCCATACGACACCTCTACCCCACCGAGCGGATTTATACTTTTTATGATTACATGCGCCGAGCATATGACCGAGATGCGGGTTTGAGAATAGACCATTTTTTGTTAAATGATAAAGTTTTGAAAAGGCTTTTATCTGCTAAGGTGGATAAGCATGTAAGAGGCTGGGAAAAATCTAGCGACCATTGCCCAGTTTGGATAGAAATTTCTGTAGAGGATAGCAATTAGCCAATTACATGGCAAGTGATTAACTTTTTATTTATTGCAGCTTTTTATCTTTCATCTACATTTCGACGCCCATTTTTTAGACCGCTCTTTAATACGGAGCCAAAAACTTTTTGCTATACTAAATCGGTTAAAAGGAAAACCCCAGTTGCTAAAAAATGATTATAGAGCCTTGCCACCTGCACAATTTCATTATATGTAATTCAAACTGATTAATTCTCTTCCCGAAAATATTCTTCAAAAAAAATTCGCTATTATTACAAAAGTGAATCGAAGGGTATTACTGTCACAAAAAAAGAGGATATGAAAATTACTGTATTAATGTTACTATTGGCAGCTACCTTAGGCCTAAAGGCCCAGCCAAGACTAAATCTCAAAAATTTTAATTCATCAACAGGTGTATCTGCCAAAGTAAACGGCAACTATTTAGAATTGACCTGGCCTGTAGGAAATAAAGAATTCGGCAAGATGCTTTTAGACACTAGAAACAACTATCCTTTATTTAAAAGCATCCAAATGGGGCCGAAGAACAAAGCTGTAGAAATTGCAAAAAACCTTTCTCCGGCGTTTATTCTTAGTATTGGAAAACGAACTTTAGACCCAAAAAGTGGTGGCTGGGATGTTTTTTTTGATAGAGTGCCGACAAAGCCACATCAAAGTTATAGGGTTATTTTAGAAAAGCAAAATGCTGCGACTATAAAAACAATTGGCCAACATACGGTAATTAGCCTTGGAGCGCTGAAAGCTGCAAACTTTAAAGGACACCTAGAAATTACCTTGTACAACGGTAGCCCTTTGTTTAATATAGCAGGCGTTGTAGCAACACAGGCTGATTCTACGGCCATTTTGTACGATGCAGGCTTAGTGAGTAAAACCCAACCGTGGAGCAATATTGCTTGGTCTGACGTGAATAAACAAATGCAGGAGGTTAAAGCCGTGCAGGCAGATGAGAGTAAAAACCTTAAAGTAAAATATAGAACCGTTATTGGCCAAACGGCTAATGGAAGCCTGGCGGTTTTCCCTGCTCCCCATCAATACTTTTACCCGTTAGATGAGGCCTTTAACTTAAACTTTACTTGGTACGGCAGTAATTACCGTAACATGATCCCTGAATTTGGAATAGGAATTAGGCAAGAACTTGAAGGAGATAAACGGTTTGTTCCATGGTTTAATGCGCCACCCAAAACTCAACAACGCTTAAACTTCTTTTGTTTATTGAGTAAAGATAATCCTGAGCATGCGTTGCAGGCCGTTAAAAAATTTACCCACGATGACAAATACGTAAGCCTACCGGGATACAAAACTATGCAAAGCCATTTCCATAATGAGTTCATATCTAAAGTGGTATTGGCGGGCAAACCTATACCAGAAGAGCCAAATTTTGTAAAGGTATTTAAAGAGCTGGGGGTTAACATCGTTCATTTGGCAGAATTTCATGGCGAGGGACATCCAAAAGGACCAGACAGCCTTCGGTTGATGGAGCTAGATGCGCTTTTTAAGCAATGTAACCGACTGTCTGGTAAAAATTTCTTATTACTTCCTGGCGAAGAAGCTAATAATTTTTACGGCGGACACTGGCTTGCGTTTTTTCCAAAACCTGTTTACTGGGTAATGAGCAAAGGAAAAAATGTGCCCTTCGTAACCACCGATCCTCAACGTGGTAAAGTCTATCATGTTGGCAACAAGGAAGAGATGCTAAAGTTACTGGAAGTAGAAAACGGATTGGCCTGGACGGCACATGCGCGTACAAAAGGTTCTACAGGCTATCCAGATGCTTACAAAGATGAGAAATTTTTCAGGTCGAATACATTTCTTGGCGCCGCATGGAAAAATATCCCGGCAGATCTTTCTATAGAAACATTAAGCAAGCGTGTACTTAATTTAATGGACGACATGAACAATTGGGGCTTAAAAAAGAAGATAATCGCCGAATGCGACTTATTTACCATTGAGCCCGAAAATGAAATGTATGCCCATTTAAACGTGAATTATTTAAAGATGGACAAAATACCAGATTTTAGCGGCGGTTGGCAGCCTGTTTTAGATGTTATGAAAAAGGGTAATTTCTTTTCTACAACAGGCGAAGTGCTTATTCCAAAGTTCACGGTAAATGGCAAAAGCTCTGGAGAAACCATCAGGCTCGAGCCAAGCAAACTGGCAAAAATCTCCTTTGATGTAAATTGGACATTTCCGCTTAACTATGCCGAATTGGTTTCTGGCGATGGCGAGAGAGTTTACCGAAATAGAATAGACCTTAGCAATACTAAGGCTTTTGAGTCGAAAACCATTAAGCAGGAAATTAATTTAAAAGGCAGAAAATGGGTGCGGTTAGAGGTTTGGGACATTGCCACAAATGGCGCCTTTACACAAACGATTTGGTTAGAGTAGTTTGCAACACTAAAATTTAAAATCGACACAAGACAAAGTTTAATAAACCACTATGTACTAATTTCAAAGGCTTGGCTAAACATTAGAAAAAAAAATTGTAGAGCGGAAATGACAAAGGTATTATGCGTTAGGTTTTGGGCAAATCGCTTAACCAGTCTTTCATTTGCACATGTTATCGACTGCACGCGTAAGTGGATATAAAAAATGTTCAGGTTACAGTCTTCCGGTCTATTGTGCAACTATCAGTAAGCAACCAACTTAGGCAAACCAATCAAATCATGAAAAAAAACTTAAACGCTTATCTCTTAGCGCTTACAAAAATCGAAAAAAAAGAGAGATTGCTAGACAGCAATCCCTCTTTCATTTAAAACGGCTCAAAACTTGGTTTAAATTAAAGGTTATTCAAAACTCAAGAGAAACTTACTGAAGGTTAAAATTAACTGCGATGTTATACTTAACCCTTACCGGAACTCCGTTTTGAATACCTGGATGCCACCGAGGGCTCTCCTTTAGCACACGGATGGCTTCTTCGTTTGTACCGCTACCCGGTCCTTTTACCACTTGTATATCGGTAAGACTACCGTCTTTTTCTACCACAAAGGTTAAGAAAACTTTGCCCTGCACCCCATTTTCTTGTGCCATAGATGGATATTTAATTGCACCGCCAAGGTATTTGTAAAACTTATCTAGCCCGCCAGGAAATTCAGGTTGTCTTTCTATGCCAATTTGGTCGTATATTCTGTCTCCATCACCTACCGCGGCCGCAACATCTCTTTTCGGGCCATCTCCAACAGGATCGGCTATTTGAATCTCTGCAGTTGGATCTCCCGTAATGTTTCGTGGACCCGGATTTGCCAGCTTTAACTTTTCTATGGTAGGTGGTTCTCCCTTAACCAATATATCTGGCTTAACAATTGGAGGTGTCATTTTTAACTGATCTACCTTTGGTTTAGGCGGTTCTATAGGCGGTGGTGTTTTAGGATTTAAGGGTTTAGGCGGCATTACGACTGCCGTTTCGATTATTACCGAATGATCGCTTTGGTGGGTATTTCCACTAATTAAGCTGTATATTTTTGGCGCAAAAAACAACAGAATGAAGGCTATTGAGCCTATAATAAGTGCATGCGCAGCATTTGCCGAACTATTTTTACGCAACTGGTAAGCGCCATACGTTTTGTTCTTGTCAGCAAAAACAACTTCGAGCCATTCTTTGCTATAAATATTTGATTTTGACATGATTATTGGTTTAGGGTTTAAGATTTATAAAATATTTTGACTTCATTGCTTCTTTTTCGGATAGGATAATATTTTCATCATCAATCTGTCGTACCTTAATTTTTAGCACCACCAGCTCATCCATAATGTCTACAAAATTCTTAAAGACCGCACCAGACGTTGGCTTAACCAATACTACAAAGTCGCCCGGAATAGCAGAAGCGTCTGCAACTTTCCTGTTGTCTGTAATTGCCATTTTAACTTGCGAAAGACGTTCAAAATTTGGAGCTTTCTCTCCTGTAACCCCCGTGTACCAAGCCACTTTATTGTTTTTGCCCAACAAAATAATCTCGGTTTTAGATGCCTTTAGATCCAAGGCTACATCTGGGTGTTTGATGTTTTTATTTGGCTTTGCAATATCCATCGCCCGTGGCTTAGAGATAGAGGTGGTTAAAATAAAGAAGGTAACCAGTAAAAATATTAAATCTACCATTGGAGTCATATCAACTCTTGGTGCGGCTTTCCCTCTGCATTTGTTTAATTCTGCCATTTTCTTATCGATTTTTAATAATGATGGCGTTTCCCGCTCCTTTCCATAAAGCGGATGCAAAATTTTAGAAATTAATTTCATTTGAAGAGAGGTAGGTTTGCAAAAGGTAGGGACCAGATACTGCTTTACAAATCTACTGGCTTTCTGTTTTCTCAAAATGGGTATCTTGGCGCAGTTTATGCTATTGCTAATTGACCAAAGACGATGCAGCTTTAAACGTTACCTATTTTGGCTACGAGCCGGTTTTAAACAAGTCTTTAACATTAAGCTCATGAAAATTAAGCGCTTTCTCATTTTTATTTTTCTTGCAGTTAGTTCCCTTGCAAGCGCACAGGACTACAGCATTTCTAAATCAGTGAATATATTTGGAGATACTGTGATAATTTGCAAAGACGGTAGTGGAAACGAAATCTCTAAAACTACTTATTCGACCGATATTTCCGGAGATTAGAAAGTGGAGACAATTAATCGGACCAATAAATTCTCTACAACCATTAAAAGTTCGAAGGATATTTTCGGCGCAGACTTAAAAAGCATCACAATTTCTGCAAATGGCAAAGAAAGAACCATAATCCTAAAAAAATCAAACGATATTTTTGGAAATCGAATAATATCCCTCCTTAATGATAAAGGACAACTTATTGCATCGGTAAAAAAATCAAACGATATATTTGGCGCTGAGATAACCGAACTGAAAGATGCAAAAGATAAGCTGCTGTTTTCTATAAAAAAAATGAGGATATATTTAATGATGAAAAAATAGAGGTGGTTACTAATTTACCACAAAACAACTCCTTAGTGTTAGACGATTTGAACGCCAATTCAGGTTCAACAACAAATCATAGAACGCTTTATACAAGCGTATTGAGTTTTCTGGGAGGAGAAGACAATCTATCAAAAAAGCTGCTCGTTAATTTTTTGATCAATTATTCAGAGTAATTCTATTATACTGAAGATATTATTTAGAAAAGCTATCGTGTACATTTCTTTTAACCTCAACTAACCCAGTCCAAAGATGCAAGAAACATATACTATGATGCAGTCTAGTGTGCTTTTCTATAAGATTTGGCCCAATCCATCGCTTTCGCGTTATCTTGTAAGTCAAAATATCTCACTTCAGCTGTTTTAAATGGTTTCATAAACGAAGTCATCCGGTCTTGACATTTTTTTTCGCCAACCTAAGTCTCCTTTAGTTTCTTCTAATATTGTTAACATGATATTTAATTGTTTAATAAAAAATTGTCTCGACCTGATTGGCTTAAACCCAAAAAGTAAAGATGTTTATAATTAAACAGTACTTTAAAAAGGCTGTTTTAGAATAACCTTTTAAATTTTGGTTTATTAGAACTGACAACTTGAAACGCGCAATAATTTAATCCGAACGAGATTGTACGGCTCTAGCAAAACAATATTTAATGCTCTTCAATCACGAAGGGAGAAACCAAATAACTAGAAATGAATTTTCATCTTAAATCCTAAATATAATGAGCTTAAGGCGTGCAGCCTACTAGTCCAACATTGGGTCTTAAGCTTTTTTGTTGAAATTGCTGCGAGACCCGCCCCACCGATTTGGCTATAGTGCATGCACATGCAAAACCGGTTGATTTATTCCCCCAAATCTAATTCCCAACGCCTAATACCTTTCTTGTAATTATTCTCCTTTAAAAACAAACCTAAGTTTATCTCTTAAATTATAATTGGTAGACATTACTTCGCCATAAGCGCCAGCACTTCTAATGGCCAACACGTCGCCACGAAAAGTTTCTGGCAGTTCTACCTCTTTGCCGAAACAATCGGTACTCTCGCAAATCGGCCCAACCACATCATACTTAATTGTAGATTTGAGATGTGGGGTGTGAGATGTAAATTCGTTACCTTCCGACCTCCGACTTCCGACCTCCGACTTCTGACCTCCAACTTCTGTCTTCCGACTTCCGTCTTCAGACCTACTCAAATTCTCTATCTTATGATAAGCTTGATACAAAGCAGGGCGCATTAATTCCGTCATTCCGGCATCTAATACCACAAAGTTCTTCTTTTTGCCATTTTTAATGTAGAGCGCGCGGGTAATCAAACTTGCCGATTGCCCAACTAGTGCCCTACCCAATTCGAAGTGTACTTCTTGATGAGGTTTAATGTCTAGAAAATCGTTGAATATTTTAAAATAAGCAGCGAAATCTGGAATTTGTTGCTCTGGTTGTTGATAGTTGATGCCCAAACCACCGCCAACATTTAAAACTTTAACAGCAAGACCTCTATCGGCAAACCAATTGCTAAATTCGTTAACCCGCACACAAAGATTTTTATACACATCTAAATTGGTAATTTGAGAGCCAATGTGAAAATGAATGCCAACAAACTGAACGTTTTTAGAAGCTTTTAACACCTCTACACAAGCTGGTAAATCCCAAGAGTTTACGCCAAATTTATTTTCATCTAAGCCCGTGGTAATGTTGTGGTGTGTGTGCGCATCTACATTTGGATTAATGCGGATAGCAACCTGGGCAATCTTGTCTTTTTTTTCGGCGAGTTCGTTTATCACTTCCAACTCTTGGATAGATTCTACATTGAAACAAAAAACATCAACATCTAACGCCTCGTTTATCTCTCTATCTGATTTTCCTACCCCTGCAAAAACAATTTTATTTGCATCAAAACCGGTTTCTATCGCTTTTCGAACCTCGCCCGCACTTACACAATCTGCACCAAAACCTAAATCCTTAATTTTTGAAAGCACTCTTGGATTTACATTTGCTTTTAACGCATAATGCACATGATAGTTATATGGTGAAGCGGCATTTGCACAGTGTTGCAAGGTTTTCTGCAACAATTCTAAATCATAATAGTAGAAAGGAGTTTCTTCGTTGTTAAACTTTGCTATATCTTTATCGCCAAACATGCTTAAATTCTTAATAATTATTGTAATTCTGTTTTTTGCTATGGTTTATCTAGGCAACTATTTAGATCTAAAAAATGGTAGGATTACCCAAAAACAGTACAATGGCAAACTGAGGTTCTTTATTGTACTTATTCTTATCATCGTATTCTTTTTATCTTTTAAAAAATGGTTATAGTCGCCACCATATTTGTTTGTATTGTTATTTGTTTTGGGTTGCTAAATTCTTACCGAAAATATAAAAATGGACTGCTTCCGCTAAACTTCTTCTTTGGGCACTTACTTTTAGGTACTTTGGTATTGTTACTTGCTTTGTATGTGCTTTATGTGTAAAAACTTTTAAAGTAACCAGCTGAAATCACAACCCCAAAGTGCTAATCAAATAACCTATTGTGTAAACTTCTTAATGCTTCGGTTTTATACTCGCTAGCAATAAGAATAGAAACATTATAGTTGCTTCCTCCATAAGAAATCATCCGTATAGGCACATGTTTAAGCGCCTCGAAAACCCGGCTTGCAAACCCATGCATTTCTGCACTGAAATCGCCAACAACACATATTATAGTATGATCTGTATCAACTTCTACTTTCCCAAAATCTTCTAATTCTTTGGTAATCTCAGTCAATCTAGTTATATCATCTATTGTAACTGTTATCGCAACCTCAGAGGTTGTAATCATGTCTATCGGGGTTTTGTATCGCTCAAAAACCTCGAAAACTTTACGTAAAAAACCGTAAGCCAACAACATACGGCTAGATTTTATTTTTATGGCGGTAATGCCATCCTTTGCTGCGATAGATTTTATCTTTCCTTTTTCGCTATCGGCACTTATTAAAGTTCCATGCGCGGTAGGATCCATGGTATTGAGCAACCTAACAGGAATTTTGTAGCGTTGTGCTGGAAAAACCGATTGTGGGTGCAATATTTTTGCGCCAAAGTAAGCCAACTCGGCAGCTTCGTCAAAAGAAAGTTGAGCGATGGGCTTTGTACCTTTAACAATTCGTGGATCGTTGTTGTGCATGCCGTCAATATCGGTCCAAATTTGCACCTCGTCTGCGGTAATGGCTGCCCCTAATAAAGACGCTGTATAATCACTTCCTCCACGGCGTAAATTATCTACCTCGCCAAAAACATTTCTACAAATGTAACCCTGCGTAATAAACAACATATTCTCTTTATTGGCTTCTAAAACCGGCATCAAATGTTTGGTGATGTAAGAGATATCTGGCTCGTTGTCTTGATCGGTCTTCATAAAATCTAGCGCAGCCAACAACACAGATGGAACGCCAATAGATTTTAAATAAATATGATACAAACTGGTAGACAGCAGTTCGCCTTGCGCCAAAACCACTTTCTCCTCAATGCTTGTAAAAAGATCTTGCGCTAAGGTCTCTAAAAAATTAAAATGATAATCAATAACCGAATTGCCTTGTTCTTGGTACTCTTCAGCGGGTAAAAGTTCTATTACGAAAGCCTTGTATTTTTCGTGCAGAGCACTTGTAGCGGCTCTACCTGCAGGCTTATCGCCCTTTAATAACTTATTTGTAATATCTACTAGGCTATTGGTTGTGCCGGCAACAGCCGATAGAACAACGATTTGAGGTTCATTAGGATTTATGATATCCAATAATTTGGTCATGCGCTCCGGGCTCCCTACAGATGTTCCGCCAAATTTTAATATTTTCATTTTTAGATTTTGAATAGGTAATTTTTCTTTATTATTGTATCGGGGCGTGAAATTAAGCAAAAGCAGTTTAATTGCAACATCCACATAGAATTAAATTTGGATTTGCTCGGCAAAACCGTTCAACAACCAAATTTATATTGTTTTTAGTCATTTTATCTTCATTTAAATTAAAAAAACACATGAGTACAATAGATTCGGCAACACAGCAAACCATAAACAAATGGCTAAACGGCAATTACGATGCCGACACGAAAAAAGACATCCAAAAATTGGTAGATGCAAATGCCAGCACAGAACTTACCGATGCTTTTTATAAAAATTTAGAGTTTGGCACAGGCGGTTTGCGTGGCATTATGGGTGCTGGATCAAATCGTGTAAACAAATACACCATTGGCACCGCAACACAGGGACTTGCAAATTACCTAAACAACAAATATCCCAACGAAAAAATAAGCGTTGCCATTGCCCACGATAGTCGCAACAATTCAGATTATTTTGCAGAAATTACAGCAAACGTGTTTTCTGCAAACGGCATTCTTGTTTATTTTTTCTCAGCGTTAAGACCAACTCCTGAGCTTTCTTTCGCCGTAAGGCATTTTGGCTGCAAAAGTGGTGTAATGCTTACCGCTTCGCATAACCCGAAAGAGTACAATGGTTATAAAGCATACGGCGCAGATGGCGGTCAGTTTACTTCGCCAGATGATAAAATGGTTATCGACGAAGTGAACAAAATTAATAGTATAGACGAGGTAAAGTTTGATCGCGTAGAGGCAAACATTAAGCTAATTGGCGAAGACGTAGATAAATTATATTTGGACGGCATTACTGCGTTGTCTATATCGCCAGAAGCGATAAAAAACCAACACGACCTTAAGATTGTGTTTTCACCAATTCATGGGACCGGCATAACTTTGTTGCCACAAGCTTTAAAGCAATTCGGTTTTACCAACTTAACATTGGTAGAAGAACAAAGTATGCCAGATGGAAATTTCCCAACGGTTGTTTATCCAAACCCAGAAGAAAAAGAAGCGCTTACCTTGGCGCTAAAGAAAGCCAAAGAAATTGACGCTGATTTGGTGCTAGCAACCGATCCAGATGCGGATCGCGTTGGCATTGCCGTTAAAGACACAAATAATGAATGGGTTTTACTGAACGGTAACCAGACTGGTAGTTTGTTAATTAACTATTTGTTAAGTGCTTGGCAAGAAAAAGGCAAGTTAGATGGCAAGCAATTTATTGTTAAAACCATTGTTACCAGCAACCTTATTGCGGCAATTGCCGACAAAAAGAATGTAACCTATTACAATACCCTAACGGGATTTAAGTACATAGGTCAGCTGATGACACAATTAGAGGGCGAAAAATACTTTATAGGCGGCGGCGAAGAAAGTTACGGCTACCTTATCGGCGATTTGGTGCGAGATAAAGATGCCATTGTTTCTGCCGCTTTTATTGCAGAAATGACTGCCTATTATAAAGATAAAGGCAAATCTTTGTACGAAGCTTTGTTAGATACTTATGTAGAATATGGCTTGTACAAAGAAGATTTGGTCTCGCTTACCAAAAAAGGTAAAACTGGCGCCGAAGAAATTAAGGCCATGATGGAAGGTTTTAGAAACAATCCACCAAAAAGTTTGGGTGGTTCTAAAGTTGCCGTTTTAAAAGATTACGAATTGGGGCAAGAAACTAATTTGCACACCAACGAAGTGAGTAAATTAGACTATCCAACATCAGATGTGTTGCAATTTATTACCGAAGACGGAAGCATTGTTTCGGCTAGACCAAGTGGCACCGAGCCAAAAATTAAATTTTATTGCAGCGTAAATGCGCCGTTGGCCAGCAAAGCAGATTTCGAGAAGGTTAATGGCGAATTAACCGAAAAAGTGAAAGCGGTAATGGAAGATTTGCAAGCGTAAACTTGTAGCAATCAATCCCTCGCAGATTTTAAATTTGCGAGGGATTTCTATGTTTAGTAGAAATCTATTATAAAGGTTTGGGCGCTTTAATCCCGAATCAAAATCGGGACAGGCTCGCCATACATTATATCTTTTATAGCTGAAGGCGCAATAAAAGGATTTCATTTCTGTCGTAAGCGCAATTAATACGCATAAAAATTTTATCCCAACTAGCAGATTCCGTCATTTCGACCGCAGGGAGAAATCGCACTTTCTAAAATCAGCTTTCAATATGAATCCTAGTTGTGAGACCTGTCCTACGGTCGAGGTGGCGCTGAAAAAAAATAATTCACTAAACAAAAATGTAACAAACTTAATTTTTGGACATCTTAAATGAAACTCACGAATGAATCTTTTAGGCAATATTATTTGGATTATTTTCGGCGGAATCCTTATTTTCTTCGAATACATCATCGGCGGTTTAATCCTTTGCCTCACCATAGTTGGCATTCCATTCGGCATACAATGTTTTAAATTTGCAGTAGTTGGCCTTGCTCCTTTTGGTGTTAAAATAACCGATACTTCATCCAATACAGGATGCTTATCTACCATAATGAATGTTATTTGGATTTTTTGTGGCGGCATCTGGATTGCCTTAACTCATTTCTTTTTTGGAATTTTGCTTTGCCTTACCGTTGTCGGTATCCCATTTGGCCGTCAACATTTTAAGCTTATGAACCTCGCTTTTACACCTTTTGGTAAATCAATAAAATGAGACAGAGCTATTTTCCACACGCTAAGGCGTGGTAATTTTGTCGATTTTTAAAAAGTACAATTGTTCCCCTCCGAGCGTTTCGAAAAAATTCTCGCCGTCGTTAAACTTTTCAAGTTTCCCGTTTAAAACTACGCGTTTTCCTTCAATTTGAAATTCTTTAGGCAACTCACATGGCAATCCATTAATATGAGTATCGATGTTGTCTTTGATTAAAGTGTCTATGCTCACGGCAAATTTATTATACTGCCGATAATAGAAGACAGTACCTTGATGATTAACAAGGTTTCTAAATACTTGCCTTTTGGCCGAACAATTTGGTAAAGTAGCTTTTTTCTTGCAACTGTTAAAACTAAACAAAACCATTATAAGAACAATGGGCATCGCAAACAAGGATAATTTCTTCACAATAAATTTTATTTTAAAACTTGATCTACAAACAAGTTATTTCTTCAATCTTTTAAGGTAGTCAGCTAATCTGTTAAAAATACAGAATTTTGAGTGAGTATTTTTCTCCAAAGTTTTATCTCAGATTATTCGCTCCTCAAAAATTAACTGCAAAGTGCAGCTATAGAAGTGTTACTATTCATAAACCTTATGGTAACCAAAGCCATAGGTTAAGCCAAAACCAAGATAACTAAATTTAGAAATGTTCCCGCTAAGTTTTAAACCAAAGCCCCTACCAAAAGCGGTCGGCTTTCCAACAGGAAAAATACTATAAATAATACGATAACGTGTTTTTTTATTTTTAAACAATTTATAATTTACCTCAAAAGGGAACCCAACATATTCGCTTCTTTCTGAATATACACTCTCCCTCGGTGAGTAAACCAGTTTGTTATTGTAAGATATTCCTCCAGAAACGCTAAACGAGTGTCCGTTTTTTATATACCGATATCCGTAAAGCAGTGCGGGCTCATAATAGAATTCTTTGGTATAGAATACAGGAATAATAAACCCTCCAATTTCAAGCACCGAAACTCCGGTAATTCGTGCGGTAAATAGAGAATGATTAACCTGGTAATTAAGCTCGCCACCAAACAAAAAACCAAAAGAACCTCCGATAAACCCTTCACCAAAAATAATAGGATTCTTCGCTTTTGCAACCACGTCTAAATTAATGGTCGTATCTACCTGCCCAAAAGCCTGATTGGTAAATGCTGCACCTATAAAAAGCAAAACCACAAATAGCTTGAAGCGCGTGGAGAGCATGGAGAACGTGGAGAACGTGTACCTCATCTGTCATAAAATAATTTATCTAAGTTAGTATTTTTATTTAAAACCATTGTTTGGTATGTTTGCCAACATAAAATGATCAAAAAACTTCTTGTTTTCTTTTTGATAATAAGCATGGTTGGCAATTGCTGTATGCAATTGATTATGTATTCGGGTTATCAATTAAACAAAGCGTATATTACAAGCGTATTCTGCGTAAATAAAGTACACCCAGAACTACACTGCAATGGAAAATGTTTCCTTTCTAAAAAACTTAAAGAGCTAAATCAAAAAACAAAGACGAATCAAGAAAACCTAAAAAAGTCTGTAGAGGGTTTTGTTACCTTCAAGATAATTTCCGTGGAACAAGCCTTTTCCACATTACTTGCAAAACCAAGCACCGGATATTTAAAAAAACCGACAATCGGTCTATCGGCGATTATTTTTCATCCCCCGAAAGTTGCTTAGTCTTTTACAAATTGTTTTATAAACCAACGCTCAGTTTAGCATATTGTGTACCCATAAGGTTGCACATTTATCATAAATTTAAAAAAAATGAAAATCCTATTTTCTTATTTGGCCGCCAGTTTGGTAGCCACAACCCTTTTTACAGCTTGCAACAATAACAAAACGCTGCCCTATTATGGCGAACGCCATGCAGAAACCGTTAAAGATGCAAATGGCAAGGAAACTATAGATACCGTTTATCAACAGATTCCAGAATGGTCTTTCTTAAACCAAGACAGCGTGGTAACCACCAATAAAGTAACCGATGGCAAAGTATATGTGGCAGATTTCTTCTTTACTTCTTGTACCAGTATCTGCCCAATTATGCACAGAAATTTGCTTCCCGTGTATCAAAAATTTAAAGACAATCCTAACGTAATGTTTCTATCTCACACCATAGATTTTAAATATGATGTACCGAGCAAACTGAAAAAATACGCCGAAAAACTAGGCGTAGATGGCCCTAAATGGCAATTTTTATATGGAACCAAAGATCAAGTTTATCCGTTAGCAGAAAAAAGCTACTTGGTTGCTGTTGGTCAAGACAGCACCTCGAAAGACGGCTACATTCACCAAGGTTATTTGGTATTGGTAGATCAAAATAGACACGTTAGAGGCGCTTACGATGGCACTAAACCAGAGCAGGTTGCCCAAATGGAAAAAGACATTCAGCTTTTGTTGGCAGAAAAGAAATAAGATTTTGCGATAAAAAACTCAGAGCTAAAAATTCTGAGTTTTTTTACACATTTTACCAATCCTAAATTGTCCTAGCAATAACCACCGAACACTTTTAGATAGTTTCGCCTGTTTTTTTTTATAAATTAGCGCAAAAAAATCCAATAATTGAATATTCAAACGATAGCACATTAGTAAAATCCCTTTATGCGCAGAACCATCATTGCCGCCATTTATCTATCCGTACTCGGGCTAATTTTTTTCTCATGCCAGAACAAAGAGCAGATTCAGTTTCAAAGCTATAAGTCTAGCGGGAAAGATTTATATGTGAGTAACTGTCAAGGTTGCCACGGTGAAAATGGTGAAGGTTTGGGAATGCTCGCTCCACCACTTACCGATGTAAAATATCTTACCGCAAATAGAACAAACCTAGCTTGCATTATTAAAAATGGATTGCACAAACCCATAACCATCAATGGTAAGGCATACAACGAAAAAATGCCTGCTTTTCCAGAATATGCGCCAATAGATATTGCGCAGGTAATGGTGTACATTACAAACAGTTTCGGCAACAAACAGGGAACTTACACCTACCAGCAGGTAACCATGGATTTGAAAAATTGCAAGAAATAACGTTATAAATCACCGTTTGCGACATCTAATTTAGAATGTGATTTCTTAGTAAAAGCTTCAAATGTTTATGGCAAACAATTAGGTTGCTTAACATTCGACCCCGACGGGGTCGACTAATTTCAATTAAAATTCTTACACCTACCAGCAGGTAACCATGGATTTGAAAAATTGCAAGAAATAACGTTATAAATCACCGTTTGCGACATCTAATTTAGAATGTGATTTCTTAGTAAAAGCTTCAAATGTTTATGGCAAACAATTAGGTTGCTTAACATTCGACCCCGACGGGGTCGACTAATTTCAATTAAAATTCTATAAACATTTAATCCCTCCAGGATTAGCAAAGCCACAAAAATATCTTTCCCAAGCAGGCTAAAGGACAACCGAACCTGAAGGGTTCAAATGTTTATAGCAAATGGTCTCAGTAAAATTCTACCCTGGCGGGGTCGCACAACCAATTATTTCAACATCATTATAAACATTTAATCCCTCCGGGATTAGCAAAGCCTTAAAAACATCTTCCCCAAACAGGGGAAAAATAAAAGAACCTGAAGGGTTCAAATGTTTATAGCAAATGGTCTCCGTAACATTCGACCCGGGCGGGGTCGCACAACCCATTATTTCAACATCATTATAAACATTTGATCCCTCCGGGATTAGCAAAGCCTTAAAAACATCTTCCCCAAGCAGGGGAAAAATAAAAGAACCTGAAGGATTCAAATGCCTATAGCAAATGGTTTGCGGAGAATGCGACCCCGACGGGATTAGCAAAGCCACAAAAATATCGTCCCCAAACAGGAAAAAATAAAAGAACCTGAAGGGTTCAAATGTTTATAGCACAATGCTCTCCGTAACATTCGACCCCGGCGGGGTCGCACAACCCATTATTTCAACAAGGCTATAAACATTAAAGCCCTCCGGGATTACTCATCTGACTAAATCCACCAAGTAGATTATCTTAAACCAAATCTGAAAATTTCCCAGGACTTCATCATCAAAAAGAAAAAAAATAAACAGAAATCTGGAAATCTTTTCCCGATATTTATAAAACCACCAACTTAAGAAATGGTATTATGTCTGGAACATTTTCGCAAATTTATATTCAAGTGGTATTTGCAGTAAAAGGAAGGCAAAGTCTAATCCATTCTGTCTGGGAAGAGGAGTTATACAAGTACATTTCGGGAATCGTAAAAAACAAAGAACAAAAGATGCTCGCTATCAACGGAATGCCTGACCACATTCATTTACTGATTGGTATGAGACCGATCTGTTGCTTGTCGGATTTAGTTAGAGAAATAAAAAAATCATCAAACGAGTTTATACAACAAAAGAAATTTTTAAAGCATAAATTTTCTTGGCAAGAAGGTTATGGCGCTTTTTCATACAGCCATTCTGACTCAAACAATGTAATTCAATACATCAACAATCAGAAAGAGCATCATAAGAAACAATCCTTTAAAGAAGAGTACAAATTGCTTTTAAAAGATTTTCAGATAGCATTTAAAGAAGAATATTTATTTGAATGGTTGGAATAGGTTAAAATATTCACTGCAGTATAATAGTTGACGAGGCATTCGACCCCGCCTGCGGTTGCGCAACCATATATTTCAACAACGCTATAAATTTTTAATCTCTTTGGAATTAAAAATAATACAAAATTTGTTTAACATGAACGCTATCCACCATAACCTCGACGGTTCGAACATTTGTCAATATCGACACATATAATTCTCCTGTAATTAAGACTCTAGTGGGCCAAACCTAAAGTTAATGTAGAGCCGAGACGGTTTTAGTTTTTACAACACACGATAAGATTTAACGCCGTACGACCTCGAGGAGGTCAAATGCTTATGGCTCAAATTCGAGCAAGATTCGACCCCGTCGGGGTCGCACAACCCATTGTTTCAACAAGGCCATAAACATTAAATCCCTCCGTGCTTACATAAGCCATAAAGCATCGTGTACCGGCGAGGTAACGACACAACCGAACCTGAAAGGTTCGAATGTTTTTAGCAAATGGTTTGCGTAGAATGCGACCCCGTCGGGATTAGCAAAGCCACAAAAATATCGTCCCCAAGCAGGAAAAAACAAAAGAACCTGAAGGGTTCAAATGTTTATAGCACAATGCTATCCATAGCATTCGACCCCATCGGGGTCGCACAACCCATTGTTTCAACAAGGCTACAAATATTTAATCCCTTCGGGATTAAACACATTACAAAATATTTTGAGCTCTTTGATAATATCTATGGAACACAAATATTCACTATTTAAAACAAAACACATAAAATTCATCGCTTTGCGCGATAAAAGATACATCTTTGCAAAAAATGCAGGCTGTTCTATCGCTGGCTCAACCTAGGTTGAGAAAGAGGAAAGTCTGGGCAACATAGGGCATCTCGCTTTCTAACAGAAAGGGATTTAGGATTGAAAACCTGAATTACGGAAAGTGCAACAGAAAATATACCGTCTCGATTTATTGGGATAAGGGTGAAAACGTGCGGTAAGAGCGCACGACAAGGGTTAGTGATTGCCCTTGATTGTAAACCCCGAGAGTTGAAAAACCAAATAGGCTAACGCATGTAGGGCTGCCCGCCCGATGTTAGTGGGTAGGTTGTTAGAGGCTGGTGGCAACGCCAATCCTAGATAAATGATAGAAACTTTGTGCAAGCAAAGACACAGAACCCGGCTTACAGGCCTGCATTTTTTTCTCTATTTTGTCATAAAACTCTTCTCGGACACGCTTTTAACATCATTTAACGGAACAGGTTAGTTTGATAAAAATTAAATTGATATTTTGCATAAAAATAAAATACACAATGAACAACTTTTTTATAAAAGGAGCTCTAGGTCTTGCCCTAATGGTTTCTCTGCCATTTTTAGCTAGCGCACAAAAAGAAAATTGGCAAAATTTAGATTTAAAAACCGATTCTGTTTTCGGAATAAGTACCGAGAAGGCATACAATGAATTGCTAAAAAACAAAAGACCAACCAAAGTAATTGTTGCTGTAAACGATGGCGGAGTAGATGTGAATCATGAAGATCTTAAAAGCGTTATTTGGACAAACCCAAAAGAAAAAGCTGGCAACGGAAAAGATGATGACAAGAACGGATACATAGATGACATACACGGTTGGGACTTTTTGGGTGGAAAAGACACTGCCATTAACTACGAAACTTTAGAGCTTACCCGATTGGTGCGTAGAGATATGAAACGCTTTGGATCTACCACCGATGAAAATGTTGCCCCAAAAGATACAGCAGCGTATACTAAATTTAAAAAAGCACGTACAGAATACGAAAGCAAACTTGCCGATGCAAAGCAGAATTTGGCTGGAATAACTGGATTTAAAAATGCATTAGACGAATTGGTCAAGCATATTGGTAAGGCAGATCCTACGGCAGAAGACATTGCAAATTACAAGCCTCAAAATGATATGGAAACCCGTATTCAAAGCGTTCTTGGCAAAACGTTACAAAAGATGACCCTCAAGGAGTTTTACGACAGCCAAATTATGGAAGGCTTAAAATACTACGGGCAACAAGCAGATTACAACTTAAACATTGATTACAATCCCAGAAATATTGTTGGCGATGACCCAGATAATAGCAAAGAAAAATTTTATGGAAATAACGACGTAAAAGGGCCAGATGCCTTGCATGGTTCGCACGTAGCGGGGATTATTGGTGCCGACAGAACAAATAACTTGGGTATAAAAGGAGTTGCAAACGATGTTGCCATTATGGGCGTGCGTGTTGTTCCTAATGGAGATGAACGCGATAAAGATGTTGCCAATGGTATTTATTATGCGGTAAACAATGGCGCAAAAGTAATTAACATGAGTTATGGCAAAGGCTATAGTTACGATAAAGAAGCGGTAGATGCAGCTATGAACTATGCGGCAAAAAAAGATGTGCTGATTGTACAAGCTGCAGGTAACGATAATGAAGATATTGATATAGAAAACAACTTCCCCAACCACAAAGGTTTAGATCAAAAAACCATCGATTCTTGGATTACCGTTGGTGCTTCTGGCCCTACAAATGATTCAACCTTAAAGGCTAGCTTCTCTAATTTTGGAAAAACTCAAGTAGACGTTTTTGCGCCAGGGGTAGATATTTTAAGCACCGTAGCAGGCAACGACTATAAAAAAGAAAGCGGTACAAGTATGGCCTCGCCAGTAGTTGCAGGTTTGGCTGCACTTATTAGAGAATACTATCCTAAACTTTCTGCCAAGCAGGTAAAAGAAATTATTGTGAAATCTGTTGTAAAAGTAGATCACAACGTAAGTTACATGAAAGGCACGGAAAGTGTTTCTGTTCCTTTCTCTGATCTTTGCATTAGCGGTGGCGTTGTAAATGCATATAACGCATTAAAATTGGCAGCCACTTATTAGTTAAACATAAAATAGCACAAAATAGCCCCGAAAACCATTGGTTTTCGGGGCTATTTATTTACGTTAAAAATTTAAAGACCTAATTCAACGTATCCATATCTATTACAAAACGATATTTAACATCGCTACTTAAAACACGTTCATAAGCCTCATTTACATAATTGATGTTTATCACTTCAACATCCGAAACAATATCATGCTCTGCACAAAAATCTAACATTTCTTGTGTCTCTGGAATGCCACCAATGCTAGAAACGCTGATACTTCTATTTCCCCTCAACAAAGAAAACGCACTAAATTTCATTGGTTCTGTTGGCAAACCTACACAAATGTGCACTCCGCCAATAGCCAACAATCCAAAATACATTTCATAATCGTGAGGGGCAGAAACCGCATCAATGGTGAAATTAAAGTAATTGCTGTATTTTTTTACGTGTTCTGGGTTGGTGGTTATGCAAAAATTATGGGCACCTAAATTTTTCGCATCTTTTTCTTTCGATGGCGAAGTACTTAACACAGTTACCTCTGCCCCTAAAGCAACAGCAAATTTTACGGCCATGTGCCCTAAACCGCCTAAACCAACAACTGCAACTTTATGTCCTTTGCCAATTCCCCATTTTTTAATGGGCGAATAGGTGGTAATTCCTGCACAAAGCAACGGCGCTACCCCACTTAAAGGAAGTCGTTCGCTTACCTTTACAACAAACTCTTCGGTACACACAATTTTATTGCTATACCCACCGTAGGTCGGCGTTTTTTTATCTCGTTCTAAGCTGTTGTAGGTAAAAACTGTTTCACCTTTCTCGCAAAACTGCTCCAATCCTTGTCTGCACGTTGGGCACGTTTTGCAGCTATCTACCATGCATCCAATACCAACCAAATCGCCTTCTTTAAACTTCGCCACCTCAGCTCCTATTCCGGTTACGCGGCCAACAATTTCGTGCCCAGGTACCATTGGGTATTTCGCTGGCCCCCATTCGCTCCGCACCTGGTGAATGTCTGAATGGCAAATGCCACAAAAAGCAATTTCAATAAGTACATCATGTGGTTTTAAATCCCTGCGTTCAAATGTCCAGGGTGCTAAAAGATCTGTTTTGTTATGAACGGCATAGCCTTTGGCTTCTATCATTTTTTTATAGTTATTTTTATTTTCAAACTATCAACACAAGCAGCCATTAAAAGTTTCGAGACTTGATAATCAATAGGTGTAAAAATATGTTTCGACAAAAATAGAAATCAACAATTATTTGGGCGTTTTTACACGCTATCCGCTAAATCTTTATTTGGCTTAAAGAGGCCAAATAAAGTAAATCGCTTCTATCGTTAACGCCAGCGACCGCCCAAAAAAATAAAAAAAACCTAAACCGTGTTAAAATAATTTAACGTCGAAAACCTAACCCGTATCAAATGTTTTATATTTTTACCGGATGGATAACAATGAATATAAAATTCCCCAACTAACAGCTCCACAACAAAGAGTGTTGGGTGTTCTAATAGAAAAAAGCAGAACCACGCCAGAAGTGTATCCGTTAAGTTTAACCAGTTTAACGCTTGGTTGCAATCAAAAATCTGCTAGAAATCCGGTTGTTAATTATGATGAAGAACTCGTTATCGCCACGCTAAACCAGTTAAAAATAATGGCACTAACCTCTACTGCAACGGGCGGCAGCAGTCGGGTTACAAAATACAAGCACAATATGGGCATCGTTTTTCCGCTGGTTCCCGCAGATTTATCTATTCTATGCCTTCTATTTTTACGTGGGCCACTTACCGCCGGCGAAATAAACAGCAACAGTGGCCGTTTGTTCGAGTTTGATAGCATAGAAGAAGTAAGCGAGCATTTAGAAAACTTAGCCGAAAGCGAGCATCCATTTGTTAAAAAATTAGCTAAAAAACCTGGACAAAAAGAAGGCAGGTATATTCATTTGTTCGGAGATTCTGAGATTGAAATCGAAGAAAGCTCAATCGAACAAGTAGAAAATCAATCTTCAAATAATGCTGATTTGGAGGCAAGAGTTGCTGTTCTTGAATTGGAATTAACAGAGTTGAAAGAAATGGTTAATCTGTTGATGAATGGGTAGATAAAAATTGTATCCTCCTCGGTTCGTGTCCTCACCGATGCTATTAAGTTAAGCTGAATCGTTGTCAGTCTGAGCCTGTCGAAGACCGTTCAATAGTCGTAAACCAAGAAAATAATTGTCCTTCGACAAGCTCAGGATGACATCATTTTCTTGATTTTCTCCGTAACTTGATAGCATTGGTGTCCTCACAAACAGAAATCAGTATTATTTCTGGAGACACGAACCAAAGGATTAGACAGATTGTATTAAACGGAACAGCTGTTCGGTATCTGCTACATCAGTTATGCGCATTTTACCGTCTGTAGCAAGCATTTTCAAACCGTGAAGATTTGTCACGGTTTCATTTCCCTCAGTTTTTAATCGTTGTTTTAGCTTACGCCAGTAAGCTGCCACAGCAATGCTTTCGGTAAGTATCTGAATTACATCAACCACAGAAAAAAACCATTTCTCCTGCTCATCATCCCACACGCTTCTTACCTTTTCTTCCTCGAATAATTTTATCGCGAATTTCTGTTCCATGTTAATAATTCTTTTCTATTTGCTAAAAGTCAAAACGTTAACCCTCCACAATTTTAATTTCCTCTTCTGTTAACTCATAAAGCGCATAAACCATTTTATCAATTTCTTTGTCGGTTTGTTCTATTTGAGATTTTATGGCTAAAGCCTTTTGTTTCTGTTCTTCAAAATATTGAAGCCAGTCAGATTGCTCGCTTAAAGAAAGTTTTACTTTTTGTTTTGCGAGTTCTTTAAAAAACTCTGTTGAAGTTAATTCATTCCATTTTTCTAACTTTCTATTTATCGCTAAGTTAAATTTTGAAATTAAAAGATTTTGAAATAAACCATTTTGATTATCCAAACTCTTTGTTTGTTGAATATTTAAATTACTTTTTTGAATGAGCTGATTGTTTAATTGTTCTGAAATCTCTGGGATTGGTATTTGTTCAAAATATTGGGGTTTTACTTCTATATAACCGCCACTTCTCACTACACAAATTGAAGCGAGAAAATACCACACTAATTTGGAGTTTAAGATTGATAGTAAAGCTTTATTATCAGTTGATATAAAAACTGCTGGAGCATTTATAAAAGTACCCTCATCATCGAAACTGAATTTATTTTTATTTTGAAGATTTGGAAATGATATTTTGGGCTTATCGAACAAATCATAATAAGCGCAATTCCGCAACTCCCACCAAAAATCTCCTTTATCATATCGTTTTTTTGCTTGCTCTTCAAAAGGTAATAAATCAATAAATATTTCTGGAAAATCCCTTTCTAAGCAAACTTTTGCTTTTTCTTCTGTTATTTCATTTCCGTATTTTTCTTTTGTCCATTTACTTTTAAACAAAATCAACTTTTTATTAGTCGCTGGCGAAACCCACTTTTTTAAATCTTTACCCTCATAAATAGGCTTCACAAAATCAGAAGAAGCAAAATCTTTATTTGTGATAAACGCTTCGTTTAAGGAAGTTTTAACGCCATAATAGGTTTTTCCAAACTTTTCTCTACTTGTTGAGTGCTTTGTTATTTTATCTAACAAATCACTTTCTAACGAAGATTTAAAAGTCCAATTATTAGATTTTAGATTTTCTTGATTAATAATATCGTGGGCAAATAAATCGATGTCTAATCCCTTTGGATTTGCTGTTGCAGGAATTTTGGTGAACGAAAATTGAATACCTTTTTTAGGAATTTTATTTTCTGCGATCAGAATTACAGGATAAGTTGTTGCACCTTCAAAAATTTGCAAATCTGTAAAATCAACAAATTTTAAAAAAGAAACTTTGTCTTGTAAATATGTTCTCAAATCAATTCCTGCTGTCGTTTTGTCGAAAGTGTTTGATATAAAACTGAAAATCCCGCCCTCTCTTAACACGTTAAAAGCTAGCTCATAAAAATATGCGAACAGATCACTAGAAAAATTAAAAACCTTATATTTTTCGGAGAAATAATCCTTAAACTCTCCTAAAAGCTCTTGTCTTACATAAGGCGGATTGCCAATAACCACATCAAAACCACCTTTATCAAAAACTTCTTTAAATGCAGTATTCCAATTAAAAGCTTTATCTCCGGCTACGGCAACATCATCAATTAAAGAATTACCGCATTTTAAATTATTGTTTAATGAGTTTAGCTTGCGGCCTTTTCGGGCGGTACGCAACCACAAAGAAAGTTTAGCAATCTCTACCGCTTCGTCGTTTATATCAACTCCGTAAAGATTGTTTTCTAAAATACTGGTTTCCACATCAGATAGAACGATGCTTCCGCCTAAAAGCCTTGCTTTTAATTCATCTATTTTAGAATGCTCTGCAATTAAAAACTCTAAAGCTTGGTTTAAAAACGCGCCCGAGCCACAAGCTGGATCTACAATTTTTAATTCTAAAAGCCATGCCCTGTAATCGTTAATTTTTTGGTTTAAACTTTCTCTTTTCGCCTTCTCCTTTCCTTTGGCTTTTGCATCAATAAACTCAAAATCTTCTACTACAATTTCGAGTTCCTCCTTTTGCACTTTGCAAAGTGTGCCAATGGTATTTTCTACAATGTATTTTGTAATGTATTTTGGCGTGTAAAAAACACCGTCTTTCTTTCGTTTGGTTACTTTCTCTACTTTGTTTTCTTCTAAACTCGCTTGTATTTCATCTATCTCGTTTAAAGAATGTTCAAAAATATGCCCTAATATATTTACATCAACCTCACTATCAAAATCATAATTACTTAATTTAAGCGAACCTTTATAAAGCAAATCATCGTCAACAATTAAACTGTCTAAAATTTCGTCGGGTGCAAACAAACCGCCGTTATAGGCAAATATTTCTCCATCCTTACCGCTATAACCTGTGTTTAAATAATCGAAGTTTTTGCGAAATCTTGTATAAAGCGGTATGTAATTATCGTAACGGTCTTTTAAATCTGTCCAATCTTGTAAAATCTTCCTCGTCCAATTTGGGGCAACCAGACCTCTGTCTTCTGCAAAGAATAAAAACAAAAACCGATCTAATAGTTTCTGCGTTTTCTTGAACAAAAATAACCTGTCGTAATCGGTATTTTTACCGCAGATATCGTTAAATAATTCGGTTCTAAACTTGGCATAATCTGCATAAAGCTGTTTGGTAACTTTTTCTTCTTGATGGTTTGAGGCTTCTTTTATTTGAGCAGGAATATTTTTTAAAAGATAGTTTGCACTTAAACAAACCCACATCAATTTAAAATCCTCAAATGTGAGGTTGAACAAATCAAACTCTAAAAACTCAACTGCGTTATCTATGTAAAACCTTAGCTTTTTAAAGTTTGAGGTAATTACATATTTACATGCTTGTTGGTTGTTTTTGTAACCAAACGCCTGACTTTCTATACTGGCTAAATCAACGGTTTTTGTAGATTTTAGTTCTATTACGGCAATTACATTTAAACCGTTTAAAATTGCTCCGTCTGCTTTTTTGCTATTTTTCTCGTTTTTCTGCTCGGTTATTAAATTATGGTTTCCATCGGGATATAAGGTGTAACCTAAAATTTGTACAAACAATTCTCTTAAAAAACCCTCTTGGTATTGCTCTTCTTTAGCATTTAAGATGTTTTGTTGCTTAACCGGATTGTTAAAGATGGATTGGAAATCAAGAAAGGATTCTCGAATTTTTGGAATGGGTAACTCGTTGTAATATTTGTTTAATACTGATTTTTGAAATAGAGACATGCTTTAAAAAGATATGCCACAATATCCGAAAAATCATTTTAAAAATTTAGGTTGTTTAATTTTATAATTTCTTCTGTGTTGAATCTGCAAGCCCGATAAAAGCGGATTCGGAAATCCGCATTATCGATACTTCGGAATGCGCAAGCTAACATTCCGAAGAACGGGCTTGAGCTGTAATTGTAGGCAAGATTTAGGTTGCCGTGCATCGGCTTTTTACAACACGATACAAACCTTTTCTTACAGACATAATTAAACTAATTAATTTACGCACACAACATTTGTTTCCTAAGTAAGAAACCTTTACTTTTACTAATAAATAGTATTTAATGGAAGTTTACAAATTTCGGGTAGAGTTTTTAGAGGATGCAAAAGAGTTTTTGGATGAACTTGACGAAAAATCCAGAGAAAAAATTGTGTATAATATATGGAAAGCAAGAAGCACAAACGACAAAGAACTTTTTAAGAAACTGCAAGACGAAATTTGGGAATTTAGGACGAAGTACAACAAAACTTATTACCGGCTTTTTGCGTTTTGGGATAAAATAGACAAAGCCGACACAATTGTAATCTCAACCCATGGACTGATTAAGAAAACAGACAAAATCTCGAAAACTGAAATTGAGAAAGCAGAAAAATTAAGAAAAAAATATTTTAACGAAAAGAATAAAGAGTAATGAAGACATATAGTTTAGAAAACTTGACCGACAAATATTTAGGTAAAAAAGGCACTAAAAAACGCGATGCGTTTGAAAACGAATTACGTCTGGATTTGCTGGGGCAAGCTATTAAGCAAGCTAGACAAGAACGCAACTTAACCCAAGAAGAATTGGGTGCACTTGTAGGCGTAAAAAAAGCACAAATTTCTAAAATTGAAAACAGTACAACTGACGCTAGATTTACAACAATTCTTAAAGTGTTTGAAGCCTTGGGTGCAAAAGTTAATTTTAACGTAGAACTGAACAGCAAAAAATTAGCCTACTAAAAATATGCCACCGCACTAAAAGGGACAAGTCAGGAGTGGTCGGCTTAGGACAAAATTAAACGGTAGTTTTTTGACTGGATTTCCATGCAAAACTGAATTTCGCACCTGCGAGATGTTTAGGTTTCTGCAATTGCGGAGCTTTTACATGTTCCGCAGGGCATATTGAATTTAAGATATTCCGTCTTCATGTCAAACTCATTTCGACATCTTTACTTTTTATAATAATAGAAGGTCCTGAAATAAATTCAGGATAACTTTCACCTATAATCTGCTGTTTTTATTTTTATACCGGCATTGGGTTCATTAACTTCTTTGCTAGGCAGTTTTTCGACAGGTAAAAAAACAATATCTAAATATTTTAAATTTTGTAACTTTGATTAGGACAGTAAGGCTTTAAAAACTAAAATCATGAACATTGTTACTTTAGAAAATTTAACCGAAAAACTAAAATATGCACCTTCTCCCATTTTAGAAAAAATATGGGAATATGCAGATGCTTTACTTGAAAAAAGTTCATCTAATTTTGTACTTTCTGATGAGCAAAAAAAGCATTTGAAAAAACAAAATAATGTGCCCTTAGAAGATTGTACCGATGCCAATGCTGTGTACAAGCAATTAGTAGAGAAGCATGAGTTATAAGATTGTTTTAACCCCAGATGCAGTACAGAATCTTGATGATGCGGTAGATTATTACAAAAACGTAGTTTCAGCTAAAGTGGCAAAACTCTTTGTTGAAGATTATAAAAAATCTTTCAAGGATATTTTGAGGACTAAGAACCTGTTTACAATTCGATAAAATAAAGTTGCTATAGCCAACTCGGTAGGATAGGCCTAGCAGCTGTTTGGAGGGAAAAACGCCTAAAGCTGCTTGCAGAGACCTACCGGTCTGCTCGTGCGAAGAGGATTCGCAGCCGTGTGCAGGAGAGAAGCCAAGGTAAGGCCTCGAATCATCGGTATTAAACAGCTTGGCGAATTTTTACCCAAAGAGATGCCAGCCTTGAATTTTTGCTACTTTTTTTTCAAGAAAAAAGTAGGACTCCCGTCCGGATAGGACAGCATTGGGTAAAGTGGAGGGCTCTTTCAGTTAAGAAAATAATAATTGTAAAATCTAAACAGACTCTAAATATTTTCAAATTTCCTTTGAAAATTTTCGAGGTTTACCAATGAAAAAATTTCCTTATATCATATTCTACACAATAAGCGAAGAACAAAAAACAATTATCATTAAAGCCGTTTTTCATACTTCGCAAGACACAGAAAAATATCCAAAATAAAAAATCAACTCCAAAAAGCTGGTTTTGTATTTTATACACAAGAGCTAGACGCTTGCACCAAAAATATTACTTAAAATTCCGTCCTTTATAAAACACTTCTTCACCAGTTGCCGACTGCGGTTGCACATTTGGAATTTTATGTTGTTGAGGAAAAGGTGTTTTTTCATCGGCACGAGATAAGGTAAGCAAAGGCAAATTTTCTTTTTTCGAATCAGTAAGTCCTTTTAACATTTTGCTTAGGTCGAAACATTTTTGCACAATAACATGCACTACTTCTCCTTCTCGCTGCAACTTCCCTTCTACCATAAGTAACCTTGCACCTAAAATTTCCTTTCTATATTTTTCAAATAAATGTTTAAATAAAACAAGGTTTACGAAACCTGTTTCATCTTCTATGGTGATAAAACAAACGCCACCAGCGGTTCCTGGCCGCTGCCTAACCAAAACTAATCCTGCTGTTTTAATTTTTATGCCGGCATTGGTTTTATAAACTTCCTTGCTAGAAAGAATATGCAATAAGCTTAATTTTTCTCTTATAAAACTTATCGGGTGCGCTTTAAGCGAGAGTGCTGTTGATGCATAATCTTGTACCACATGTTCTGATTTACTCATAAAAGGCAGTTCTACCTGAACTTCTTTTGCACTTTCTGATGGTTGTTCTTCAAACAGCGCAATCGGCCTATCTGCCAATGCAGAGATTTCCCAAAGCGCTTTCCGCCTATCCAATCCCATAGAACTAAAAGCATCGGCATCTGCCAAACGTTCTAAAGCAGCTTGCCCCACTCCTGCTGTCCGCATCTCTGCGATGGTTTTAAAACCATCGCCACGGGAGACTAACAATTGCAAAATTTCGGCTTCACTCATTCCCTTAATTTGTCTAAAACCCAAACGCATGGCTTTATACTTTCCACTTTGTTCTTCTAGCGCGTTATCCCAAGCAGAAAAATTTACATCTACGGGCCTTACTTCTACGCCATGTTTTTTAGCATCTATTACAATTTGTGCAGGTTGATAAAAACCCATAGGCATGCTGTTTAACAAGGATGCCGCAAAAACATCTGGATAAAAGCATTTTAGCCAACAAGAAACATAGACCAATAAAGCAAAACTTGCAGCATGACTTTCTGGGAAACCATAACTTCCAAAACCCTTTAATTGCTTAAAAATACGTTCAGCAAACTCTCTTGTGTAGCCCTTTTTTAACATGCCGTTAACCAATTTCTCCTCGAACTTATTCACCAATCCTTTTGCCTTAAAAGTGGCCATACTTCTACGCAACTCATCGGCTTCGGTAGGCGTAAAACCAGCTGCAACAATGGCAATTTTCATGGCCTGTTCTTGAAAAAGCGGAACGCCCAAAGTCCTACCCAAAATTTCTTCCAATTCTTTTGATGGATAGTCGATTGGTTCTTCACCATTTCTTCGCCTAATGTATGGGTGCACCATATCTCCTTGTATGGGGCCGGGGCGAACAATGGCCACTTCTATCACCAGATCATAAAAACACTTTGGGCGCAAACGCGGCAACATGGCCATTTGCGCCCTACTTTCTATCTGAAAAACCCCAAGCGTATCTGCATGACTGATCATTTCATAAACCCTTGGGTCATCTTGCGGGATATTGGCAAGGGTAAGGTCTAAATTATAATGCTGCTTTGCCAGATCAAATGCCTTTCTAATGCAGGTAAGCATGCCCAAAGCAAGCACATCTATCTTTAAAAAACCGAGTGTATCTATATCGTCTTTGTTCCATTCTATATTCGTTCTACCATCCATACGGGCATTTAAAATAGGGCATAGATCAGATAGCTTTCCTTGCGTAATTACAAACCCACCAGTATGTTGGCCAAGTTGCCTTGGGAAACCAATCATTTGTTCTGTAAGCTTCAACACCTTTCGCAAATGTGGATCATTTGGATTTAAGCCTTGCTCTATCAAACGTTCTTCTTCAAACCACTCGTTGGTAAATTTCCAAACCGATGCCGAAAGTCGTTCTACGGTATCAACAGATAAACCCATCGCTTTACCTACATCTCTTATCGCCCCTTTTTGATGTTGTTGCGTTACCGTAGCTACGATAGCCGCTCGATCTCTTCCATATTTTTCGTAAATGTATTGAATTACTTCCTCTCGCCGCTCGTGCTCAAAATCTACATCAATATCTGGCGGTTCGTTGCGGGCAGAAGAAATAAAACGCTCAAACAACAATTCAAATTTTGTGGGATCTACAGAGGTAATGCCCAAACAATAACAAACGGTAGAGTTTGCTGCAGATCCTCGCCCTTGGCAAAGAATGTGTCTATCTCGCGCAAAGCGAACAATATCATACACCGTTAGAAAATAAGAAGCATAATTCATCTCTTTTATAAATTTCAGTTCATAGTTGATCGAATCAACCATTTTTTGCGGAATTGGATCTCCAAAAGAATTTTTTGCACCTTCCCAAGCTAAATAAACCAATTCTTCCATTGGAGTTCTTCCCTCGGTTGTAATCTCATTAGGATAAACGTATTTTAACTCATCAAGAGAAAATTCACAAGCATCGGCAATATGTTGGGCATTGTTTATGGCCTCTGGATATTGCCTAAAAAGCCGCTGTATTTCTTCTTCTGTTTTTAAATGCCGCTCTGCGTTTTGGTTGAGTTTAAAACCAGCATTTTGTACTGTGCATTTTTCTCTAACACAAGTTAATACATCTTGTAATTCTCTGCGTTTTACATCATGATAATAGACATTGTTGGTAGCAACCAACGGAATGTTAAATTCTGTTGAAAGCTGTGCAAGACGGTATAAAATTTTATGGTCTTGACCTTGATAACTTCTGTATGCTGCAAGGTATAACGAGTTGCCAAAGGCTTTTTTGTATTCCACTAAATGCCGATGGAAATCTTCTTCAAAATTAAACGCTGCATTAAGTGAATTTGGAGGCAAGATTATAAAAATCATTCCTTCTGCATGTGCATATACATCGGCTTTATACAAATAACATTTGCCTTTTTCTGCTCTTAAGTTACCTAAAGTTAGCAAAGCTGATAATTTACTATACGCCTGTATATCTGTTGGATAAGCAAGCAAACTCGGGCCATCTAAAAGATCCAATCTACAGGCGGGGATAATTTTGAAGTCTATATTTTTTGTAGCTGCATGCGCACGCACTATTCCTGCCAAAGTATTCCTATCGGTGATTGCAATTTTCTTATAGCCATAAATAACCGCTTGCTGCACCATTTCTTCTGGATGGGAAGCACCTCTTAAAAAACTAAAATTTGTGGTTACTTGGAGTTCTGTGTACATGTTTTCATGATGAGATTAAGGTTGAGATTAAGACTGAGGTTAAGGTTGAGGTTGAGTGCTTTAGTCATGCCGAACTCGTTTCGGCATCTTTCTTTTTTCTATTGTCTGAATCAGGATTTGGAGGGTTTTAGGATGATAGGCGTCAAAATCTTGTTAGTCCATCAATCTTGAAAATCCTGATTCAGATGATTTTGAGCGACGAAAAAAGCCTACCGTTCTGGTGTGATGTTTTCCCAAGTACAAACCGGGACAGGCGCGGTCTCAATAGGACGATCTCTTTTATCAACCACCCCCAACCCCTCCTTGAAAATAAGGAGGGGAGCTATTGGCGCCCAGACTTTCAACCTTTAACTCGTAACCCGCAACTTTCAACGTATAACCTCTTTCCTATGCAAAAAAACCATGCAAAAACCATTTTCCTTGTATATTAGGTGCATAATGTCCAGATCTAAACACCCAATAACGTTTTCCATCTTCATCTTCTAACAGGTAATAATCTCTGTGTTCGCCTTCTTCTAACCACCATTCTCTTTCTATGCGTTCTGGCCCATCGGCTTTTTTAACCAAATGTGACTTGCCTTTGTAAATAAAAAGCATGGGCGGATAATCTGGAATGGGTGCTGTTACCTCTACCCTTTCTGGATAAACTAATAATTGTGTGGGTCTGGGTTTATCGGTTTTCCATGTAATAACAGGTTGTTCTGCAATAGAAGCGGCTTTTTTGATAGAGCGCTCTGGCCAATAATGTTCGGCGGGCAAATATTTTGCAATCATACTGCCACCTATTTTGGCTTCTATGCGATCTAACAACTCGGCAATTTCTTGTTCAGCAACTTCTTTTCCGCCTGTAAATAAAGCCTCTTGTTCTTCGGGGGCATCATCTACCTTAGTAGCTTCCAGCACAAAAAGTTCTATCCCCAATGCCGGCTTTATAGTATCTATTTTCATAGCTAAAAGCTTAAACAAATGTGGTAGATGATTTGATGGTTTATGTGTGCCAATAGATATTTTTATAATTTTCCCATCTATTCGGTAACAGGTTAAAACGGCATGTCTAACTCCTTTTCCATCTGCTTTTAAACGCAAGCATAACTTTTCTAAAAGCTTCTGTATGCCAATTTCTATCCCCGTAGCTGTACGTATAGGCTCTAAAGAAGGCAAGCTTTCTCTATAAGGTTCGGGAATTTGAATAGACACAAACTGTTCTTCTTTAATGCCCAAAGCTTGTTCCATTCGCAACAATAAACCTTCGCCAAAGCGCCGTCTTAGCACTGAACGAGGTATGTTTATAAAATTGCCAATGCGGTGCATGCCCAATTTATGCAGGCGCTTAAGAATTTCTTCTCCAGAATACCCTAGATTTTCTAAACTATCTAGCCGAAGCGCCGCTGGAGGCAAAGACAATAGTACATCAACTTGTTGGCCTGTTTTAACAATTGGGCTTATCTCTCCAAAACGAGCAACTGCCCAAGCCGCTCCAATGGTATCTGCAACGGCACCGCGCACTTCATACCCACGAAGCCGAAGTTTGCTAATTATTTCTGTATAATACGCCCGTTCCCCGCCCCATAAATGTGCACAACCAGAAATATCCATTACCAATCCATCTGGGGCATTTATGCCTACCCACGGCGTATAACGAATGCACCATTCTCCTAATTTTCTAAGTAATTTTAATTCCATGCCAGGTTTATAATCAAAAACTTCTATGTCTGGAACAAGTGCTTTTGCATCTGCAAGCGGCATTCCTGTTTTTAAACCTTTTTTTTCTGCAATGGAGTTTATAGCAGTAATTACTTTTCTGTTTTTCTCATTGGCTGCAAAAACAAAAGCAAGCGCTATCAACTCGACTTTATGAATGGCCAATCTATCTGGCAACAAGTGCCTGAACCATATAGACATGTAGCGCTTTTGCATTAAGAACCCGTTTTTAAATGGTTATTTTGATGAAGCAAAACGCTTGGTATTTGTTTACGCAATGGTTTAAATCCAGTTGCAGACCATTCTATTTGCCAAATGCCTGTTTGGCCGTTTTTAACTTTTAAAAGTTCTACTTGCCAATTTGGATAGCCTACGCCCGGCATTCCGTTTTCGGTAATACTAGGTAAAGAGCTAATGCGCCAACGTGCTAGGCAAGCAGTAGGACAAATTTTACTTTCATCGCTACGAAGCACAAAACCCGTTACCTTACTTTTTTCTACCGCAAGTTGTAGTCGGCGGGATTGGGCAAAATTGAGTTCCTTTAACTCCGTAACCACCGCCTGCAAACCATTGCATTTTAAGGCTTCTTCTGTTGCCCATAAAATATCTTTTTCGGTTTTTAAATCGATGAAAATAATTTTATCTGGCGCTACGCCAAAAATCTTTAAGGCTGGCGGGAAAAGCAAGCGTGAACTACTTATCCATATACAGGTGCCATTATTTTTCATCAATTTGGCTAGAAGTCCAGAAATAAAACCTCCACTAGCCGCGGCCTGTTCTTTTTCTGCACATAAAAACTCGTGAATGGCTCCTATTGGAAAAATTTTGTTTGGAAAGGAATGTTCTAAATCTCCCAAACCAAAACCTGCTGCCAATCTGCTTTCAACAGGCTTGAACCCTTCCAAATGCAAAATCTCTTTACGCAATTGAGAAATTATTTCTTGCTTATTTTTTTTCTGCAGACTTTCCATCACTTTAACTTATATGCAAATTTTGCTAAAATTTTTAGCATTTTAAAGGATTGTGGATAACTATTTTAGTATTGGGTTAAAGTTTAGGGGATTATTTGGTTAGGTGGTTAGTTGGTTAGTTGGTTAGGCGGTTAGTTGGTTAGGCGGTTAGTTGTTGAGTTGGTAAGTTTCGGCGGATGAAAGTTGAAGTTTAAGGATCGAAAATCTGGCGGTTAAAAAATTAATCTGAATCAGGATTTTCAGGATTGGTAGATAAACAAGATTAAAGTATTCAAAATCCCTTTCTTATTTTTAAGAAAAGATTGTGGGTTGTTCAAAAGAACTCGTCTCGTTGAATGCGCACCTGTCCATTCTCCCGCCGTTGAGCCAGCGAAATATCTCAAAAGAACAGTAAGCTTAATGCAATATAAACTGCCAAAGCCATCTCGCTAGCGCTAACGATCGAAGTGACATACTTTATTTGGCTTTTTGGCCAAATAAAGATATAGCGTAGAGCGTGTAAAAGCGCCCAAAAAAGACTTAGGTTGAGGCTGAGGTTAAGGTTGAGCAAAGAATAAGGAGCAAAGACTAAGCGCAAAATAACTCTATCCTTAAAAAGGTAAACAAGGTTTTACAAAGCATTTAAAAATATGTCTTTCCTTGGTTTGATTTTTGTTAAGAAGGAAGCAAAACAAAAACCTATGAAAAAATCATTTAAAATATTATCGCTACTTATTCTATCTAGTTCTGTTCTGATTACTTCTTGTAAAAAAAGCGACCCCATAGCGCCCGCAGCACCAAGTGGCGATAGCAATTGGAAATTTGGAGATTACACATACATAAGGGCGGCATCTTCTCAAAAATCTCAAACAAACGATTCTAAAACGCTTACCGTAATTGCAGTAAGCACAGCCGGTGTTGGTACTTATGGTGCATTTTCTGGCAGTGGATTAACATTATCGTTTTATAGCAACTTAGGTGTGGGAAAATACAATTTGGGCAATACCGAATTATTGGTAAGCAATCCCGGAACAAAAATTTTAGATGTATCATGTACCATTGGCACCGCGGTAAATACAGGAGCCACCTTATATACTCCAAATGCACTTAGTACTGATGTAACGGCAGATATTACCAAAGATGCCAACGGGCAATATCATGTAGCATTATCTAAACCAGTTACCTTGTTTAAAGATGTAGTTGTAGGTGGCGGAGTTCCTAATGCGGCAAATTCTTATGAGTTAACCATTAATAACGCGTATTGAGGTTGAGACCGAGGTTGAGGTTAAGATTAAGACCGATGTCTCCTATCTAAATATTAATTGAATCTCTAAGGCCTAAATATGTCATAATCGGTAAACAAATAAACAATTGGTTTATATTGCCAATCTTTGTAAATTATTCTAAATTTCTATACAATATGAGAAAAGCATTTGTAGCGATAGCAGCATTTTTAGTAGCTCTTACCATAATGTTGGGTTTCTATAACTCGTACTTATGGTGGATTGCTATTTTTACAGGGCCGTTTGTTTTGCTAGGCATTTATGACCTTTACCAACCTAAACACAGCATTGTTAGAAACTATCCGGTTTTTGGCAGGTTAAGGTATTTTATGGAAGAATTGAGGCCTAAAATTTACCAATATTTTGTAGAAAGCGATACCAACGGAACTCCTTATAACCGATTGAACCGTTCTTTGATTTACCAAAGGGCAAAAAAACAAAACGACACCATTCCTTTTGGCACGCAATTGAGTGTATACGATAATGGATATGAATGGCTAAGCCACAGCATTGCCGCTATTTCCCATCACGACCTAAACCTAGATCCGCGCGTATTGGTTGGTGGACCAGATTGCACAAAACCTTATTTAGCAAGTATTTATAACATTTCTGCTATGAGTTTTGGCTCGCTTAGTCAGAATGCAATTTTAGCATTAAATGGAGGTGCGAAGCTTGGCAACTTTGCGCATAATACTGGAGAAGGCGGACTTAGTGATTATCACCTAAAACCGGGCGGAGATTTAATTTGGCAAATTGGTACTGGCTATTTTGGCTGTAGAAATACCGATGGAACATTTAATTTTGATGCTTTTGCCGAACGGGCTAAAACCGAGCAGGTAAAAATGATAGAGATTAAGCTTTCTCAAGGTGCTAAACCTGGGCATGGCGGCATGTTGCCAGCCCAAAAAGTTACGCCAGAGATTGCCCGCATCCGTTTGGTGCCTGTGGGTAAAGATGTATTATCGCCACCTGCCCATTCTGTTTTTAGCACGCCAATAGGGCTATTGGAATTTGTACAAAATCTAAGAAATTTATCTGGTGGAAAACCAGTGGGTTTTAAATTGTGCATTGGGCGTAAAAGCGAATTTTATGCCATTTGCAAAGCGATGATAGAAACCAATATTTATCCAGATTACATTACCGTAGATGGCGGAGAAGGCGGCACAGGAGCTGCCCCGCAAGAGTTTTCTAATTCTGTAGGTATGCCGTTGAGAGAAGCGCTTGCTTTTGTGTACGATGTATTGAATGGATTTGACTTAAAGAAACATATTAAAATTATTGCTGCTGGAAAAGTGGCCACAGGTTTTGATATTGTAAAAAATATAGCCTTAGGTGCAGATATGTGCAACGCGGCCCGCGGAATGATGTTTGCTTTGGGCTGTATACAAGCATTGGAATGCAATAGAAATACCTGCCCAACCGGCGTTGCCACGCAAGACCAAAGTTTAATGAAGGGTTTGGTGGTGGAAGATAAAAAAGTAAGGGTAAAGAATTTCCATAACCAAACGGTTGCAAGCGCCGTAGAACTTTTGGGTGCAGCTGGTTTAAAAGAACCAAACCAAATGACCAGGGCTTATATAAATCGGCGGATCAGTCCAAGTAAAGTACAATCTTATTTAGAAACCTATCCTTATAGTCCGGTGGGTAGTTTGTTGCAAACCCCCTATCCTTCTCGGTTTGAGCTGGGCATGGCATTAAGCACTGCCCAAAGTTTTGCACCAACCGATTATAAAGTTTCTGCGGTAGATTATGCACATGCCAACCCGTACAACGAGTAGGTATTTTAGAGAAGCTTAAGTATTTGCTAGGGCATTCAACCTCATTTAAACGCACATAACCCCCCAACAACATAGAGAAAATGCTTAGGCTAATAAACTACGTAGTTTTAAGCAAATACCATAATAAACTAACACATACCATTACTATTAAAACAGTAACAAATTTAATAAAAATGGTTGAATGATAGTAAACCCCATTGTTCAATTGTTTTTTGGTATTGATGTACCTAAAATACGCAAAGCCGATGGTTATTCCGCCCAGAGCCACCAAAACAATACCAATAACGTGAGAATAACCTGTTTGCGGACCGGTTGGTTTTGCACCCAAAACTATAGCAATTTGTTTTACGAATAGCGAAAATTTAACTACTACAAAACCGAAGCCCATAATACCAATACTGGTACGAATCCAGGCTAAAAAAGTTCTTTCGTTGGCTAGATGATCACCAGCGGTTCCAGCGTTTATGTTGGTTTTATCTAATTGCGGCATAAAGTAATTGTTTATAATGGTCTAAAGTTAATTAATCAACTCTTAAAACAGAGCATCTTTATTTCTCTCAGAATTATAAAAATACTTTACAAGCCATAATCGTTGATAGAACGGGCATGTATTTTTTCAGTCAGCGCAGCCAGTTACCTTTCAGTTTTTTATGATGAAAATGTGCATGCTGTCAATCAAAGTAAATCGAATTTAAGTATTGACTTAGGTTTATTTCCGTTTATAAAAACTTAATGAAGGCAACATAGACCTATCTTTTGGCACTTCTGAATTGGTATAAAAACCAGATCCATTGTGTGCGAAGCAAATCCCCTCACCCTGATGTTCTGGGTTTATAGAAACAGCGGTCGGCGTTTTTAACAACGTAGTTGAAATCGTTTCGCCATTACTGCGATGCCAATACCACACACCCGCTTTACTTCTGAGCAAAATTTCTTGCCCATCTGGAGAAATATCTCCGCCAGTTATTTTATCAAAAGGCAGCTCGACCAATGGGATTAACATGGTAGTAGAAGATGTACTTTGAGGGTAACTTGCTTTGTAAACATAAGAATGATTGCTTTCTTTAGAAGCTATGTAAATGTCTTTACTAAGCGGGTCTATCATGAGAGATTCGGCATTTCTAGGTGCATTTGGGTATTTTAACGTGATACGATCAAATTGCGTAATAGAGAAATTTTGTTGCTCATCTCCCTTTGCGATTTCGGGCTCTAAAAACCTATAAATAGTTACCTCGGGATATACGGCATCATTATCTCCTATATTGCCTACATAAATATAACTTTTATCTTTTTCTGGACCAGGCCCAACTGCAATATCTTCCCAGTCTCTATTTTGGACTCCGAGTAGTGTAATTTTACCTATCGATTTACCATCAGTATTGATGATGTTAACCACAGGTGCATTACCGCTATCTTGGTGGATATATAAAATGCTTTCATTTATTCCGCTAGAAGCAACCCCACTTTGCTCAACCAAAGATTTATCTTGTAAAAAACAAGTTTTCGCAACGGAAGAAAAAACAGATAGATCTTTTTTAATGTCTAGTCCGTTATATTGTGCTTTGGTAAACTTTGAACTATCTATAGCAATTTTTTCTGCGGCAGTTTTGCTTTTTTTGCAATTCTGCAATAGCAACGTAAAAGAAAGCAGTATAAGGAGACAATGTTTCATAAGTTTAAAATAAAAGCGAGCAGTAGCGCTATTTGCCCAACTGCCCGCTTGTGAATAATTTATTAGTGTTGGTTTCCTGTACCATCTAATTGAAATGCTCCTATATCTTTTCCAGGAGGCGTAATCTCAGAAGAACCAAAATTAGGATCTACAGGCACTACGTTTAAAGCAGTTAGAGCACTTGTTAGTCCTTTTCCCGCACAAGGTGAATTAGATTTTAAATGAAAATCATAAACTCCTACAGAGGCAATTTTCTTAAAATTGGTTTGAGGCAAAGAATAATTTACGAACATCGGATCATTTTTGCCTACAACCGCTGCACCATTGTAGATAGCGCCCAAAGTGTAATTGGCAGGCAGAAACGAACTCGCCATAGGCACATCGTTAGTTTGCGGCTTAGTGATATAACCTGTTGGGTAAATTTCATTGGCAGTTTCTAGCGAAGTATTGTAACTAAACGTATTGCCATAAGACAGGTTGGTGGTATCGGCCAACGGATCGCCAACCACTCTAAATCCAAAACGGCAATCTACAATTAAATTGTTGTAGGCTTTGCCTCTTGCACCTTCCTCATAATTAATGGATCCACCTCTTCCGCTTTCTACCCTTCTATAACCATTGTTTACATAAGTGTTGTTGTACATGTTTACGTTACATTGTATAGGCGTACCTCCCTTGTTCGAAGCTTTTGTGCCTGTGGTTGCTGCACCAATAACTAAGTTGTAGGCCATATTACCAACACTGCCACTTTTTGCGTTCATTACATCGCCTCCAGTAAAACCACATTTTTCGAATGTGTTGCGCATAAGGTTAAATTTACCACCTTTTAATCTAATTGGGTCATCTATGCTGCCATAAACCCAGCTGTCTTCCATTACAAAAACACCATCGGTATTTTGAAACAGTACAACAAATGAGTTGTCGTTAGCTTTTGTACCCTCAACCGGCGGGTTGGTATATACGCCACCGCCAAACTCTATGTGTGTCCATTTTAAAACCAATAGTTTACAGGTTACATCGCAATTAATTCCTGTCCATAAGCCCTTATAAGCATTATCATCAATCGGGTTTAAATTAGGATCCGAAGATTTGGTTTTGTCTTCTACCGTAAAATAATTTGGCTGGTCTTTTGTTCCCAAAGAAAGCAAAGTTCCTTTTACAATAACATCTGCATTGTTTGTCATGTAAATCTTAACTCCTTTTTGTAACAAGAGTGTATCTCCCTCATTAACCGTTACGTCTCCGCTAATGGTGTAGGTTTTTCCAGTTAGCATTGTTCCTTTAATAGACCCTGTTAAAGGTGTTGCATCACTTACTGGCTGGCCAATTTGAAATGGCGGAGTAGAGATTTTGGCATCCTCTTTTTTAGAGCAAGAAACCATTGCCATTGTGGCGGTTGCAAATAGCATGCAAGATAAAAATTTGTTTTTCATGTTTAATTTATTTTTAAGTGCTAACATTTATAATTTATACCTCAATCCCAATAGGTAAGATGGTTTGTATAAATCTCTTTGAGTAAGTATATAACTAGAATTTTTCTGCTCTGGTAGCGCTAACTTGCCCGATATAAACGGATTAGGCTGTTTGATAATAATTTCGTACGGGGTGTTTAAAAGATTATTGGCCTTCGCATAAATTTTTAAATGATGGCCTATAGATTTTTCGGCAGAGAAATCTAATAACGTAGAAGCCCTTTCCCAATAGTCTAGGTTTCGGTATAAGGAAAGTTGTGCAATCCTTTCTCCGGTGTACACCGCGGCCAATTGAGCTTCTATACCGTTTTTTACATTTTTATAGAGCAAAGAAAAGTTTGCAATGTGTTCGGCCTGGCCCTGTAAAGGCCTGTCTTGATTTACGTAAATGGTAGTTAACCCACCACTATTCGGGTCTCTGTAATACAAACCCTTGTCTGACGAGATTTTTGAATGGGTATACGTGTAGTTTCCTGTTACACCCCATTGCCCAAAGTATTTTGTAAACATAAGTTCAGCGCCAAAATTTGTGGCATTTCCAAAATTATCTGGCCTTAACTCTTGGCCAGATGTAGTAGTTTGTTTCAGCGCAAACTCTATTGGATTTTGCAAGTATTTATAAAAAGCGCCAATCATAAAGGCATCCAATCCTTGGGGAAAAAGCTCGTATCGAAAATCCATGTTATCAATGCTGGTGTGTTTTAGGTTTGGATTTCCGTTGATGCTATAATACTCACTCGTACTCCCATCGGCAAAAGGAATTATATCTGCGTACGCAGGCCGACTTACTGATTTAAAGTAAGACAGTCTTAGTGCTTGTTGGGTGTTTAGGTTATACTTTAAGTGAAGACCGGGCAGCACATCCAAATAGGTAATGCTACCAGATTGCCCCGCAAAAGAAGCCGGCGCCGAGGTTACATAGTTTTGATCAGTATTTTCTACCCTAACTCCTGCTAAAACCTCTAGTTTTTTTGCCAATAGAAATTTCACTTGTCCATAAGCGGCACCTATATTCTCATCAAAAGTATAAACGCCAGGGTTAGATGCTGCTGAGCCATATCCGGCACTTGCTGGGCTAAATATAAACGTGGCGGCATCAATTCCGTTGTAAACCTGCGGAGTGCCATCTGCGTTTGGCTTAGGGGTAAAAGAATATTGGTTGTTGTAATTATCGCGGTTTTTATGCCGATATAAACCTCCGACACTTATGGCAATTTTTTGATTAAAAACAGGCTGCAGATAGTGTAGATTTAGGTAACCAGCCAAATCTTGGTCGGTATTGTGTTGCCAATCTCTATTCATTCCCAAAAGCAAAAAAGGTGTTTCGTATGCATTTCCACTGCCGTCTATTCCAGCTTTGTGCGTACTTTTTAATTGTCCAAAGTCTGGCAGTTCTCTATTTGCTTTAGAATATACTGCGGACCAATCGAAATTAAATTTTGGTGAAAGATTGTGTTTACCTTGCAATGTGGTATTAAAAATACCTTGTTTTTCAAACCTAGATCTATCGGCAATTTCTACCAAGCCTTGCCCCTGCCCAACACGCTGAATAGCCAAAACGGAATCGACCGAATGCCTATATTCTGCTTTGTTTAACTGCAAAAAAGTAGTGTATAAACTTAAGCTTGTTTTTGGGCTAACGCGATAATCTAATTTTAAATGCGTGCCTAAACGACTCTGTTGACTGGTATAAGTTCTAAAAAAACCATCGGTAAAAACTGGGCTACTATCTGTATTCTTATCTGGCGATGGATTTGGTTGGGTACTTGGCTGAAAGAAAATAGAATTTGCGCCACGGTAGTTATTTTGGTAGCTAAAAGCAGCAATTACACCCAATTTATTTTTAAAATAACGATTTCCAAAAGATAAACCTCCAGAATAATTGATGGGACTTTTTTTGGTTGAGTAATTGTAATTGGCCTTTGTAAAATCATTTACGGATGCCAAATAGCTACTGCCATTTACTTCGGCGGGAGATTTTAATTGGATAGCGCCTTTGTTGAAAACCTCAGCCGGCTGATCGAAGAAAATTTGACTATAACCAGTTGCCAAACTTGCGTTTAAAACCATCCGACTAGGTGCGTCTTTCATCACTATATTTATTGCACCGCCGCTAGCATCGGCTTCCATATTGGGTGTTAAAGACTTAACCACTTCCAATCTTTCCAACAAATCTGCCGGGAATATATCTAAGGGCACAAATCTATTTCGGTTATCAGGACTTGGTATCTTAACTCCATTAATTAGGGTAACATTATAGCGTTTATCCATTCCCCTAATTATTGCATGTTGGCCGTCTCCGGTGTTTGACCGCTCTATAGATACGCCAGAAACTCTTTGTAAAACGTTAGCCACCGTAATATCTGGAGAAAGCTGAATGCTTTTTGCCGAAACAATATTGCTTATGTTATTAGATTTTTGTTCGGCTCTACGTGCATATTTTTGTGAACCACCATCTTGATTTCCGATTACGGTTACGTCTTGAAGATCATTAACTGTTTTTTTTAGATATAACTTTAAAAAGATATTTTTATCGATTAAAACGGTTGTGTCTAAGCTTTTATAAGTTAAAGATGTGCAATGAATGCGATACCGATTTTTGGAAAGGTTTTTAAAAGTAAAAGACCCATCTAATTGAGTGGCAGCAGTTAGATTTATGGGTTGAATATGTACACTTGCCCCAACAAGTTGTTCTCCAGTAGAGGCATCTAGCAGCTTCCCTTTTAAAGTGTTTTGAGAAAAAGCTGAAGAAGTAATCAGCAAAAAAAGAAATGTAATGCGGTAGAAATTCATCTATTGTTAAAATTTCCGCTAAGGTATCGGGGCTTAGTTAAGTTAATGTTAACAGTAAATGAGGTTTAAATTAAAACATTCTGTGTTTTTCTACTTTTGAAGCTAAAACTTAACCTGAAAATAACCTATACAAACATTTGTTAACTCGGATGCAATGTACATCGGACTTAATTCAACGAGCAAGATAAATCTATCCTAATGCAGTATTATATAAGATTATTACTATAGTTATGGCTGCGCAAAAGGTCCACAAAGAAAAAATTTAACAATAGCTCCAAAAAGTCTACAGATTTCCGTGCTAACTTACACTACACTAGAGTTGTTAATTAAGCAGAAATGAAAAACATGTTAAACAAGGTGCCTGCGGTTACCTTAGCCTTCTGGATCATAAAAATTTTGGCCACTACTATCGGCGAGACTGCAGCAGATTTCTTAAACGTAAATTTAGGACTAGGCTTGGTAAACACCTCTTATGTAATGACGGTCCTGCTAATTATAGTGCTTGTTATTCAGTTTAGGTATAAAAAATATGTCCCGTGGATTTACTGGCTAGTGGTAGTTTTTATTAGTATTATGGGCACGTTAATATCTGATAATTTGGTTGACAACCTTGGCGTTAGTTTGGTTACCACTACTGTATGTTTTGGCACCGGCCTTATCATTGTGTTTATTGCATGGTATGCGAGCGAAAAAACATTATCGGTTCACAAGATAAATTCTACCAAACGAGAATTTTTCTACTGGGCAGCTATTCTATTTACCTTTGCCTTAGGCACATCTGGTGGCGATTTAATATCAGAGCGATTAGGACTAGGTTATCCGTTAGCGGCAGCTTTGTTCTCAGGCACCATCCTACTCATATTTCTATCCTACAAATATTTAAAGTTAAATGCAGTTCTTGCCTTTTGGTTAGCCTATATACTTACACGTCCGTTAGGTGCATCTATCGGGGATCTTTTAACACAATCACCCAAAGATGGCGGACTAGGCGTATCAATCACTATCGTAAATGCCGTTTTCCTTGCAGTTATAATAGGTTTGGTGAGTTATCTGTCTATACTCGAGGCTAAAAAGCCACAGGAAAATTTAGTAGTGGATTAAATTGAGATTCTTACATAAAAATGCGCGCCCAATATTTGCTGTAATTGTAATAGGCTTTCTTGCATTAACCATATTGGTTTTGGTTTTTCCTTCGTCTTGGGTAGACCTAGAGTTTTCTGAGGAAATTCAAGAACATCATAACCACTTCTTAGATTTTTTGATGAAAGCCATTAGTTGGTTTGGATTAATGTATAGTTCTATCATCACGGTAACGGTAAGTGCTATCATCCTTTTCGTAGCCAAAAAAAGAAGAGCTGCCTTTTTTAGTTTTTCTACCCTTTTAATAGGATTAATTATTTACCTGATAAAAATTTTAGTTAACAGACCGAGACCTGGAAAAGGTATAGTTAGGGTTATTGTTGATGCGCAACATCAAAGTTTCCCTAGCGGTCACGTAGCGTTTTACATTGCGTTTTTTGGCTTTGTGGCCTTTATTCTTCATCACCACAAATGGTTAACAAAAACATTTCGTTATTTAATCATCTGTTTTTGTTGTTTTTTAATTTTGACCATCCCTATCTCTAGGGTTTATTTAGGCGTACACTGGTTTACCGATATTTTGGGTGGCTTTTTATTAGGTGTGCTATTTTTGTGGATTCACATCATTTTGTATCTAAAAAATCAGAACCAGTAATAAAGCGCATTTGTAACAAACTTACTAACTACGAAATTACTTCAGAATCTCTTCTTAATTCTGCAAGGAAGTAAGATTATCCTTTATTATGAAGTACACTTTATTAGCAATTATATTATTTGTAAGCACAGTTTCTAGCGCACAAAAAATTGGCAAAATTACGGGGACAGTTAAAGATTCTACCTCCAAAATATCGGTAGATTATGCGTCTATCGCTCTTTTTAAAACAGGCAGCAATAAACCTATTGATGGCGTGGTGACTAACAATAAAGGAGAGTTTACTATAAACAATATTAGCGTAGGTGCATATAAAATTACTGTTGGTTTTATTGGCTATAAACGTAAAACGATAGACAATATTAAGGTAGACGCAACAAAGAAACAGGTTAATTTGGGCAATATATTGTTGGCCTCTATAAGTAAATCATTAAACAGCGTAACGGTAACGGGTAAGGTTCCCATCATCCAAAATAAAATAGATAAAATTGTGTACAATGCAGAAAATGACCTAACCTCGCAGGGCGGTGTTGCAACAGATGTGCTAAAAAAAGTGCCTCAAGTTTCGGTAGATATTGATGGCAATGTGCAGCTTTTGGGCAGCTCGGGCGTAAAGTTTTTAATCAACGGAAAGCCTTCGAGTATTTTTGGTAGTAGTGTGGCAGACGCGCTAAACTCCATTCCTGCCAATCAGATAAAATCTGTTGAGGTGATTAGCAGTCCTGGCGCTAAGTATGATGCAGCTGGCACCGCAGGAATTATAAATATAATCCTGAAAAAAAACAATGCGTATGGGATAAATGGCAGTGTAAATTTATCTGGCGGTACGCGAAGAAACAACGGCTCGGTTAATTTGGGTCTAAAAAGAGGAAGCTTTGGAATGAATGCCTATTTTAACGGAAGTAACCGACCAAATACAGTAAGTTTAAATGGCGTAACCCGTAATTCGTTTTTTGCCGACACTACAAATACGTTAATACAAAATGGCAATACCAAAGTTAAAAGAGGCGGAATAAGTACTGGCATAGGTTTTGATTGGGACATTAATAAAAAGAATAATATTAACGCTTCGTTTGGGTATGACAGTTATAATAGCGACAACAATAGCTTTAACAACCAAACCATTGAAACGTTTAAAAACAGTCAACTGCTAAATACAGAAAATTCTGTCTTAAACTCTAATAATCATTCTAGTGAACGTGCTATCGACTTAACTCTTGCCTACAAAAAAACCTTTAACAAACCAGATGAAGAGCTAAACTTCGAGGCAAATGCAGGTTGGGGAAAAAGCAACAATTTCTTTGACCAACGAGAATCGCTCCTAAATTCAAATCCATTTTCGGGCTTAAATAGCAACAACAATGGTTTAGATAACGACTTTGAAGCGAAGGTAGATTACACTTATCCGGTTAGTGATAAATTTACTTTAGAAACTGGCGCCAAAACTATTATAAACCACATTACCAGCAATGCATTGGTTTACTCTTTAAACAACACACAACAGTTGGTACCAAATTTATCGCAAACAAACAGCTTAAACTACAATAGAAATATCTATGCCGCATATATTTCTGGCACCTATAATCTTTTTAACTATTTAGATGTAAAATCGGGGTTGAGGTATGAGCGCACCTTGTCTGATGCGAATTATTCGCAAGTGGGAATCATCAACATACACCCTTATAATACCTTTGCGCCTTCTATTGTAGTTGCACATAATTTCGAAAATAAAAATAGCATTAAACTTAGCTATAGTTACAGGATAGAACGACCAGATTATGAAGACCTAAACCCATTTTTAGACCTTTCTGACCCTAGAAATGCCAATCAGGGAAACCCAAATTTAAAACCAGAAATTGGCAATAACTTCGAGCTTGGTTTTAATAGAAGTTTTAAAAAAGGTGGAAACCTAAACATAGCCCTATTCTTTAGGCACAATAATCAGGATATAAAATCTTACGCAACTTTCTATCCTGCATATACAGTGGGCGATTCTACCTATAAAAACCTTACCTTAAATACACGTTTAAACATTGGACAAGAGATTAGGGAGGGCATAAGTATATCGGGTTCTATACCTTTTGGAAGTAAGTTAACCGTACGCCCAAATATGTATATCGCCAACCAAACCATTGTAAACAAATATACAGGCGGGCCAAATGTTAACGGCTTTAGAGCGCGTGTTAACCTAAATACCACGTACGAGTTTAATAAAGATTTTAGCGCCGAACTGTTTGGAACCTATAGCGCGCCAGAAAACAATATACAGGGAAAAAGACCAGCGTTTTTCTTCTACAATTTTGCGATAAGAAAGCAGTTGTTTAATAAAAAGGGAAGTATAGGTTTTACCGCTACCAATCCGTTTAATAAATATATAAACCTACAAAACAGTACAACCTCAATAAATTCTGTAAGAGCATCGTACAGACAACTACCGTTCCGTTCTTTCGGGTTAACTATTGCCTACCGCTTTGGTAAGCTAAATTTTAAAAAAGATGAAGAAAATCCACTGCCAAATTCCGTAAATTAAGGGATATTCTCCAAAGTTCCTGTTCATTAAGCTCCGCGAGCGAACTACTGCACGAAATAGCGCATGAAATTAACAGCCAAATTCTATCCTCCGAATTCACAGCCTATTTGTTTCCAATCCAAGCAAAATTATTATTATGACTGTGTTAAGTTATCACTTATGTGCGGGAGAATGTCAGCAAAACCTTATCTTTGTACTGAATTAAAAACCGTTACTTTAAGGCAAGCGTTGAATTATGAAGGTTAACTATTATCGTCATTCCAATCGTTCTTGCGTCCATTCTATTTTTTTAACTGGCTGCTTAAGCAGCAAACGAAAAGAAAATTGAACACAATACGGTCAAGACAGAAAAGTATTTAAACGGCATTGTAAAATTGACTTATATCAAATTTCCAGAAAATTTATGCGTATAGAACAAGCTTCCCTAAAAAATGTATCATCAGTTAATCCTGAGCCACTCTGTCCATGCGGACGTGGTAAGAAGTCTGATTTGGAGAGGATAAGGCGTACCCCATTTATCAGAACTGCTCTGTTCTGGCTTCCATTAAAACGCTACCGCTGCTATCGGTGCCTGAGGAACAAGTTGCTCATAGGTAAATAGTTCCACTTTGCTACTACAAATATTTGGCCTTCGTTTAAATAATGTTACAGCAGCTATAGTTGCTAAATAATCAGATAGTTTCTTTCTGAGTGCTTGCTTCGCAATGTTGGAGCAAGATTTTTTTTTCTAACGTTCTCACGAAATATAACAACCTTGGTTCTATTAATAATTTTAAAAATTACCAGTAGAAATTTGATTAGTATAAAATTACTGGTCTAAATAGTTTAAACTCGACAATGGGACTATGCTCTTTGCTAAGCGATGTGCGAGAACATCCGTTTGGGAAAAAGCATAACCTTAAATTTAAAGTTTGATGTTTATCTTTTAACATTGGAAAGGCTAATTTTAAACTATTTTTGAATTAATTTTTCCTTGTTGTTAAAATTTACCCACACCTCCAAATGAAAAATCTCAAGCTCGTACTTGCCTTTTGCTTGGCAACAATTATATTCTTTTCTTGCGCACGGTTTAAGCACAGCAATTCCAATCGCAACGATATGGAATTGGTTTCGCAACATTCAGCTTATGATGATAGTACTTTAAATAACAGCACTTTACCGGTCTTAATGCCCTATAACAGGATTATTAGTCCTGCGGGAGAAACTGTTAGTTACGGAGATGCGAAATACGAAAATCACAGCCTAGATTTGGCCATTGTTCCCGGTAAAGATGAAATTATTGTCGAGGATCGCTATGGCATTTCTGTAATGAGCCCCGAAACTAAAAAAATATTGAAACACTGGTCTTATGATGGCTCTACCTATAAAGGATACATGAGTACTTACTCTGGGATCTCATTGTTAGCCGATGGCAACAAGGTTAAAATATTTTGGGGCGCTGCAAATAGCGATAGTGGCAAATCGAAGGTTTTCGAAGCGGTTTGGGATGGAAATGACATCTCGATTGAAGACACGTTTGACTTTGCGGCTCTAGGTGATGCTCCCTTGGCGCTTCCAAATGAAATTGTTGTGAGGAAAGAGCGTGGCGAAAAGTTTTTATATGTAGTGCTAAACGGGAACAATGAATTGGTCAAGCTAAATCTTGCTGATAAAAAAGTAGTTTGGACAAAAAAAACTGGCGCGGCACCTTATGGTTTGGTTGTTTCAAAGGATAGAATTTTTGTAAGTAACTGGGGAGGAGAATTGCCAACAAAAGATTCGAAACGTGAAACGGCTGGTGTTCCGATTGAGTATGGTAGTATTTACATCGATCCAAAAACAGGTGCTTCTTCAAATGGTTCTGTTAGTGTTTTTGCTACAGATGGCAAACTGATAAAAAACATAGACGCCGGCCTGCATCCAAACGATATAATCAGCAGTTTAGATGGCCAGTTTATTTATGTGGCAAATGGAAATTCGGATGATGTAACCGTTATCAATACTCAAACTTTAAAAGTTAGCGAAACCATTTCTGTAAAAATTGATGCTCAGAACAATGGTTTTATGGGCGACACGCCAAATGCATTGGCCATAGATTCAACGGGGTCTAAGCTTTATGTAGCTAACGGCATGGATAATGCTGTGGCCGTAGTTCATCTGGGTCAAAGCGCATCGAGTCGAGGAATTGGTAAAAGTAAAATAGCAGGTTTTATCCCAACCGAAGCTTACCCAGGCGGTGTTGCTCTTTATAAAGACCTATTATTGGTTGCTAATTTAGAGGGCGAGGGAGCTAGGGTAAATAGTAAAGAAATTAAAGGAGCTGCGGAAGAAACTGCAGACCTCCTAGATGGAGCATATAATTCGCACCATCAAAAGGCCACGGTTTCCTTTATTCAACTTCCAGACGAAGTGACATTGGAAACTTATACCCAAAAGGTTAAAGACCTTATGCTTCATTTTAGAATGGCATTGGCTAAACTTAGTCCGAGAAAAAATGAACCGGCCAGACCCGTGCCAGAGCGTATTGGAGAACCTTCTGTTTTTAATCATGTGCTGTACATCATTAAAGAGAATAGAACTTACGATCAAATATTAGGCGACATGCCGGAAGGCGATGGCGAAAAGAAATTGTGCCTTTATGGAAATAGCGTAACCCCGAACCAACATCAGCTTGCTAAACAATTTGTGCTGTTGGATAATTATTATGCCTCTGGAAAATGTTCTGCCGAAGGCCATCAGTGGACCGATGCCGGGATGGTTACAGATTATGTAGAGAAAAATGTACGCGCTTGGTTTCGTAGCTATCCACATGTGCAAACCGATGCAATGGTGTACCACCAAAAAGGGTTTATATGGAATAATGTAGCCGACCATGGTAAAACGGTGCGGATTTATGGGGAGGCGGCAGTCCCAGAAATGAATGAGTCTTTGAGCTGGACAGATATTTATAAAAAGTACCAAGCTGGCGAAAAGCTGAAATTTAACAACATAACAACCATTTCTCGAGTTCGGCCATGGTTATCTCCCAATTATCCAGGGTCTGATGAATTAAAAATCACAGACCAATATCGTGCCGATGCTTTTATAAAAGAACTTTCAGGTTACGAGAAACAGGACGGTGACAAGCTTCCTAATTTAATGGTAATGGCATTATCCACCGACCATACCACCGGAACGCGGCCTGGAATGCCAACGCCTCGAGCAATGGTTGCAGATAATGACTTGGCTTTGGGCAGAATTGTTGAGGCGGTAACCAAGAGCAAATTTTGGAAAAACACCGTAATTTTTGTCACAGAAGACGACTCTCAAGCCGGCTGGGATCATGTATCTGCTTACAGAACAATTGGTTTTATAATTAGTCCTTACAGTCAATCTGGAAAAACTGTTTCTGTGAATTATAACCAAACAAGTATGATTCGGTCTATTGAACAGATTTTGGGAGTGCCACCGATGAATCTTTTGGACGCAACCGCTTTGCCGATGTTTTCTTGTTTCGACAATAAAGCTATTGAACAAAAGTACGTTGTGAAGAAGAACATTATTCCTCTAAATGAAATGAATAGGGAACTTTCCGCATTGAAAGGGGAAGCATTGTATTATGCAAAGCAATCACAGAAAAAAGAATACGACCACATTGATGGTGGAAATGATGCGATGATGAATCATATTTTATGGTTCGATGGCAAAAAGGAAATGGCATATCCAAAATTTATTGCAGGAACGGATAATGATGGCGATTAACAATACAATCAGTTGTTTCGCACACGAGAATGAGCCACTAAACTCTTGGCTGTTAATTCTCCGTCCTCTGGTGGATAAAATGCTCCATACTAGCTACGAAAGAAATATTCAGCCCTTTCTCCAATTTTTGTAAGCCTTAACACATTTTCGTTTACACCTAAAATTTTGGGTTCTCCCGCTGATATTACGTTAACACATCATTTCGGAAGTCGGATATAGTTAAAAGGACACAGGCGAAAAAAATCCAAAATTTGAGCCTGTGTCTCTTCTAAATGAAGGTGAGTTAAAGAGTGAAAACTGTGACGAAAAAACCTAACCATCGTTTTTTTAAAACAATGGATTCTTTTTAATATAGGTTCCATCATCAAAACTCACTTTGTAGTCAGACTTAAAATGGGTGCTTTTCAGGTAATAATCGGTCGTGATAATTTGTGCTCCGGAAGCCTTGGCAGCTTCGAAATCCGAATAGTCATCTGTTCTGGCTTGTTGCGTATCCGCATCTGCTCTAGTTCTGATGATATAGCCCTTTTTTACTAACTGCGGAATTAAAGGGTCTTTTGGATTATTCCGAATCATCATGGCAGCTTCTGGCGTACCAGCGTCTGCATTGGCAAACAAAACCCGCCCGGTTAACGATGGATGGTCTTTTATGTATGTTTCCATCTTTTTCCCTTTAGCATCCAATATAAAAGCAAAAGTGCCCTTTGCCTCCTTCAAAGTTGGCCAGTTTTGTTTCAACACCGCTTCTTCCAAGGTTTTATATTTCCCTCTTACTTTGTCTGGAGTGAGCAAATGCTTTTGCCCAAGGTTGGCAATAATTACCTTATCAAGTTCATCAAAAGTGCGCTGACTAAACTTTTCGGGAATGGTCATCCCCGGCAAACTTAAAGGTTCATCTTTTGCCTCTAAGGTAATAAAAATAGGCGTGTGGTCTGGATGGACTTCGGACCATTTCCTCAACTGTACCAATGCGTCTTGGAAAGTAAGCGCGGAGCTTCGAAAATCTAAGTCTTGAATGTGAAAAATCTTAAATCCGGATTTTGCCATTTCATGGTCTACATCATAGGGAGGTTGGTTTTTTACCCAATCCAGCCCCTTGGGATGCGCATATTTTCCGCCAAGCGAATCCGAATACACATCGATCTCTAAATTTCGTAATCCTAAATCTAGCTGCGCTGCAAAAGGGATGTGTTCATAATCAATTTTACTGGAGGATGCAGAATCGCGCTGTTCAAAAAACTTAAAAAGCGCAGGGTCGATTGCCTGTTTGTAACTGTTATGAGAACCAATTACTTGAATCTTATTTATGGGAGTATTCTCTGGCAAGGGTTGCAGAAAGATTGGGGCTGCAAGAATTAACACGGCAAAAATGGTTGCTTTCATATTATAAAAACTTTAATCAACCTCTTTTTTATGAGGTTGTTGATGAAAATTAATATCCTGGATTTTGCACCAGTTTTGAGTTTAACTTAAGTTCATTGGCAGGAATAGGAAATAACCTTCGGGTAACATCCTTATTCATGGTAAGTACGTCGTTGGGCAGTAGATAGTCGATTTCGAACTTGCCATAGCGTATTAAATCATTCCTTCTCCAAGCTTCCCAGCTAAATTCTCGTGCCCTATCATCTAATAAACTCTTCAGGGTTACATTTGTAGCCAACTCGGCTCCTGCTCTAGCCCTAACCTTATTTATTAGAATCATCGGAGTCTGCAGCTCTCCGTTTACGGTTGTTGCAATCGCTCCTCTAAAAATTGCCTCTGCTTTCATTAGCATCACATCCGCCAATCTAAATAACGGCATGTCATTGCCATTTACACGGGTTGATTGTATGGCATTGACATCTGGAAAGTATTTGATAGAGCGAATCCCTTTAGCTTGGTCTGCAAGAGTGTTGCCAAGATCCATCGGCTTTCCTGGTTTTAGCGTTAGATCCGGAAGAATTTCTATCTGGTTGGTTGTACCCGAATAAAATATTGGCTTTGTCAAATCCGGACTTCTGTCAGCAACATTTGGCAAATACTGTTTACCAATTAGCCATGAATTTTTTCTTACATCGCCAGCTAAATTAAAACGGTTATAAAATTCTGGCGTGGTGCTCATCGCGATACTAAACCCAACGTTTATGCCGTAGGCTGGCGCAAGATAGGCATAAAAGCCAAATCTTGTCATTTGATTTCCTGGGATCTGCTGATCATACGGTATTGCAAATATAGTTCCCTGAACCTGTGGGCCATTATTTACATCGAAGAGATTATAATAATTATTGTCTAGCTTGTAGTTGTCTCCCTTTAAAATACTGTCAGCCATTACAACTGCATCGGTGTATCTTGGTTTTCCGGTGTAAACCTCCGAATTGAGATACATTTTCTCTAATAAAGCAAACGCCATTGCTTTAGTTGGTCGGCCATACAATAATACGTTATTGGTAGAGCTCTTTACTGGCAGATCCGGCAGTACAGCTTTTAGTTCAGCTTCGATAAAATCAAAAACTTTATCGCGGTTCACGTTTGCAGGCTGGTCTACCACCGGGAAAGACTCTATGATTGGCACATTTCCATATAAATCCATCATAAAGAAATAATAGAGCGCCCTCATAGCCTTTACTTCGGCAATTTTAGCTGCTTTATCAGCTGCCGATGCTTTCGAATCGTTGGTTAGATTTATGAGTCGGTTACAATTATTTATTCCTCCAAAACCCCACTGCCAAATGTCGCGTACGCTTGGGTGGTCGATTGTCCAAGTGTGATAGTGAAGTTGTCTAAATTGTCCGCCATCGTCAAAGTTACCATCTCTTGCCGGCAAAATAGCTTCGTCTGTTGATAGTTCTTGCATTCTCCAATAAGGCACGCCAAACTGAGAACTAAGGTTAGAGTACATGGTGCCAAACAGCGCTGCATAATCTCCCTGAGTGGTAGGGAAATTTCCTTTAACATACTGGGATTCTACCGGCACATCTAACTTTCGGCAGGATATAGAGGTAACTACTGCCATCGATAACATTATGTATAGAATATTTTTCATGATTTTTAATGTCTTAAAATTTAAAAGTTTGCACTTACCCCAAAACTGAAAGTTCTTGTCTTTGGATAAAAGTTATAGTTGTCAATTCCGGGAGTTAAGCCACCAATATTAATTTCTGGATCTATGCCCGAATAGTTGGTTATCACAAATAAATTATTGGCGTTGAGATATAATCTTATACTTTTTACCGCAGTGGATTTTGGATTCAGGGTATAGCCGATAGTTGCGTTATCTAACCTGAGGTATGAGCCGTTCTCTAAAAATCTATCTGAAATCAAATAGCCGTTTATATCGCTGGCAGATTCGTTCAGAGTAAATTTCGGGATGTTTTGAAGGTTTGCATCCGATGGGTTATTTAGGGAAGCCTTGGTTGCGTTTAAAATTTTATTGCCCAATACCCCTCTGATCAAAAAGTTCAAATCCCATTTTTTATATCTAAAACTGTTGTTCCAACCATAAATTAAAGAAGGCTGCGCATTTCCGGCAATCATTTGATCTGTGGTTAACGGTTGGGTAGCAATAGTTTCTCCTTTTGCATTTAGGTAGGTACTTACGCCTTTTTCATTTTTGCCAACATAGTGCCATAGATTGAAAGTACCCAACGCTTTACCCGGTTGTACAATTTGGCTATAATTGCCAGACTGCCCTTTACCTCCAAGCTGTGCTGTGTTTATAAAAGAAATCTTATAGAAATCATCTGATAATGTTTCTACCACATTTTTGTTGTGCGCAATGTTTGGTGCCGTTGTCCAACTGAAATCTTTTGTTTTTACCGCCAGGGCGTTCAGGCTAACTTCCAACCCTGAATTTTTTATCTTGCCCACGTTGGCCGTGATTGTCGGTAGAAAATATTGAGTGGTAGAAACCTCGTATTGATTGTAAATCAAATCAGAAGTCTTTTTAACATAATAGTCTATCGAGCCTGTAATTCTATTTTTTAGCAAGCCAAAATCCAAACCAATATTTGTTGTAGCCGTACTTTCCCACTTTAAATTTGGATTAGGATTTCTAACCGGTCCAATGGCATTGCTGATGTTTCCATTGTTTAAAAATTTACTGTTTCCTGCGGGTGTTCCATAAACCAATAAGGCAGAAAAAGCATTGAAACCTAAGCTATTGCCCGACACTCCATAGCCAACTCTTAATTTTAAGTCGCTAATTAGGGGCAGGTTTCGCATAAAGTCTTCACTTATAATTCGCCAACCTGCAGAAACTGCCGGAAAGTAGCCATACTGATTGTTTACCCCAAAGGCCGATGATCCATCATTTCTTAGGGAAGCTTGAAAAAGATATTTTTGATTATAGTTGTATTGAATCCTTCCATAAAATGAAATCAACCTTAGCGTCGAAATGGGGTTGCTATCAAAGGCTATTTGAGAAAGTAGATTGGGATTTGATAAGAATAAGTTATTTGAAGACAAGTTATCGTTAGAAAAATTTTGTGTTGTTATTCCAAAACCATCGTTATCCCTGTTTTCTTGCCAAGAATAGCCAGCAAGTAATTTTACATCGTGTTTTTCGGCAAAAATTCTGTCATAATTAAAATATCCTTCAAAAACATCCACCTTATTCAAATATTCTGTTTTTTTTGCTTGGCCATTCACTCCCCTTGCTAAGCCCGATTGGCTGTTAAGATAAGTATCATAAGTGTTCTGCGATTTTTGCATCGACCCGCTTGCCGTAAATTTCAGCCCTCTTATAAGGTCAACGGATGCAATTCCATTTAACAAGGTAGTGTTGTTTTTTGTGCCGATGGAATTATTGTCGATGATAGATATTGGGTTTCTTGTGCCGCTCCCGGTTCTGTTATAGTTTTCTTTGTAAGTACCATCCTCATTAAACGGACTTACGGTTGGTAAAAAGAACAGCATGTTCGACAGCACAAATTGTTGATACACATCTGATCCGGCGGAACTGCTATTTGTTATGGTTAGGTTAAGTTTTAGCCTATCGCTAAAAAATCGCTGATTTAAATAACCTCTTGCAATAGTTCTTTTCAAAGAAGTGTTTTTAAGAATCCCCTGATTATCGAGGTAATTTACACTAGCACCAAATTCTGCGGTTTTTTCTGCTCCTCCATAAGAAATGTTATGGTTTTGTGAAAATCCAGTTCGTTCTACCAAATTCTGCCAATTGGTGTTAGAACCATCGTCATCTACAGGATTTAATACCTTTTTATTGGCCAATAAATACTGCCTCAATTCTGGCGTCGAAAGCATATTGTATTTATTTGATACTTGTTCTGTGGCTGCATAGCCATTATAAGACAACCTCGATTGCCCTGCTTTGGATTTTTTGGTAGTTACAATAATAACCCCATTGGCTGCTCTCGAACCATAAATTGCGGTGGAAGAAGCGTCTTTTAGAACATCCATACTTGCTATGTCTGCCGGAGCCAATAGGTCTATTGATGCGCCAGGCACGCCATCAATTACATAGAACGGTTCTTGGGCAGCTCCTTCTCGTAGTGTTGATGGGCCTCTTAATATCGTAGCCGGCTGCTTGTTCGGGTCACCGCTTTTAGTAACATTTAGTCCTGCCACTTTCCCTTGCAAAAGCTCTGCCGGGTTTACCAAAACGCCATTGTTAAAATCCTCAGAATTTACCGATGTAACGGCTCCCGTTAAATCTTTCCTATTAGCAGTCCCGTATCCAATCACCACTACATCGTTCAATAATTTCGAATCGGGTTGTAGTCTTACATCTATTCTGGTTTGGTCTGTAATCTGGATTTCTTTCGTAACCATCCCTACAAAAGAGAATAATAGGATATCTTGATCTCCAGAAATTGTTATTATGAATTTTCCATTTTCATCTGTCGAGGTTGCGGCTTGTTTGCCCTTTTGCTTTACCAAAACCCCTGGAAGTGAGTTGTTCGATTCGTCAGATACCGTGCCTTTAACAGTTTTTGTCGTTTGCGCAACAACTACAGGTGTAAAACTGAGAACTAAAAAACAGAAGAAGAGAAAGTGTTTAAAATGTTGATGGACATAATTTGTTGGAGTATTGCTTATTTTCATAAAATAGATTAACTGTCAAATAGATTTTTGAACTGCCACAAAGAGACGGAGCTAATATTAACAAATTGATAAGCGAAAATTATGAAATCTCCACGTTTGCGATTTCTCTAGAAAAACCCTCAGGGCAGAGTCCACGAGGTCTTGGAGGAGAATATTTTATTTTTTGTTCATGAAAACTCTTCGTTTTCAAACTTCCCGCTTTTTATCCCGAGGCAGAGCCTCGAGGGATTCTGCAGATTAAAGAATCTTCGTTAGTTTTATTATCTATTTAAAGATTATGTAAGAGACGGCTTTTCATTGTTAACCTTAACTCTTCGTCTTGTTAAGTTATTGCATATAAAATCTCAATTTTCAACACGCAAAGCGCTGCATATTAAAATCATGTTATGTTTTCTTTACCTATTGGTTCTATCCTCCAAAATTCAGTATTCCTACAGATTTGAAGCGAATTTTTGCTTTAAAACCACAAGATGATACACAAATTCTACCTTACCATTTTAATTTTTCTGTCGTTCGCCTCATTTTCATTTGCCCAACAAACCCTTGTGTTAAAAGGTAAAATTTATGATGCAAAGACAAAGGAACCGCTAGCAGGAGCGTACATACATTTTGACGACCTGCAATTAGGCGCGCTTACAGATGCCTTTGGAGATTACTCTTTTAAGGGATTAATTCCGGGCAAATACAAGGTTAAAGTAAAGTACGTAGGCTATAAAGAGTTCGAAAAAGAGATTGAATTGAGCAGCAATGCTTCACCGATTCTAAATGTTGCAATGGAAGATAACTCCAAGAAATTGGGGGGCGTTACCATTTATAGCAAGGTTGATGCTGAATCCGACCTTTCATCTCGCCAGGGAGAAAAAAATGCGCTAAACATTAAGAACATCATTAGCGCCCAAGCCATGACGAGGTCTCCGGACATTAATGCAGCCAATGCGTTGCAACGGGTATCTGCGTTAACGCTGCAAAGGAGTACAGGCTCTGATGCGGCTTACGCTATTATTCGTGGGTTAGAACCTCGCTACAATAATACCTTGATAAACGGGGTTAAAGTGGCCAGTCCAGATCCGGTATCTAGGTCTATCTCATTAAGCATCGTACCATCAGATCTTTTGCAAAGAATTGAAGTAAGCAAATCGTTAACGCCAGATATGGAAGGAGACGCCATCGGTGGTACAGTAAATTTGGTTTTTAAAGACGCCCCAAATTACGAATATTTTAAAGCCAGTGCATCTGCTGGTTACAACGCACTCTTCATTAATAGAGATTACAACACATTTAATCAGGGAGCAGTACAACGAAAAAGTGTTTCTGAGCAATTTGGTACCGATTATAAGGCAAGTCCAGGTAGTTTTTCTCGTCCTAACTTGTCTTTCGGCAGCAAAACCGCTCCGATTACTTCGCTAGCGAGTTTTACCTATGGACGGCGGGTTCTAAATCAAAAATTAGGGTTTATTATTTCAGATAGTTATCAAAACCAGTTTTACGGCAGCAATTCTCAGTTTAATATCGCTCAATTAGATACTAGACCTGGGAAAGGTTTTCAGCCTATTATCTCCGATATTGCAAATCGAACCTACTCTACCCAACAACTTAATAATGGTCTTTCTGCTCACTTAGACTACAAGTTTGACGATAAAAACAAAGTGGCTTTAGACAATATTTTTCTTTATACACAGCTAAACCAAACTAGGTTAAGCATAGATACTTCTATTGTTGGAGGTAATGGAGGACGCTTAGGTCCTGGTACTGGGGCCGTTTTTAATGATAATCGTTCATCAATTAATAATCAATACGCAGAAAACCTTAAGCTAAGCGGAGAACATCTTTTAAGCCAACATTTTAAAGTAGATTGGGCAGGTGTATATTCAAACGCAAAACAAGATGCGCCAGATAGAGCGGTAATTTCTACCAACCATTTGGTCAATCCAGATTTTTCGTCCACTCCAGATTTCTTATATAATGTATCTAGAATTTGGGATAGAAGTAGAAATCGGGATGTAACTGCTTTGGGTAATGTTGCTTATAAGACAACTTTAAGTACAAATTCATCTTTAGAGTTAAAAGCCGGTGGATTGTACAGACATAGCACGCGATACAATATACAAAATCAATACACCTTAAAGCCGCTCGCAGGTAATGGAGGTGAAAAAACACCTTTTAAAGACATTTATAGTTCAGATTTTGTAGTGTATGACGTATCAGGCTCTTTAAAGAGCGATAAAGCAAATTATACTGCCTACGAAGATATTTCTGCAGGTTATGGCCAGTTTACTTTAACAGCCAATAAATTTAGTGCAACTGGAGGGTTGAGGATCGAAAACACAAAACAGGGTTACGATACAAAGCCGGTAGTTTTAGATATTAGGAGCAATGCGCAGAAAAAATACACAGATTTGCTGCCAAGCTTGCAATTAAAATACGAGCTAACTCCTAAATCAAACCTTAGAGCCTCTTACTTTAAATCTATTTCTCGGCCGGCATTGTATGAGTTGGTACCCACGGTAACTTTTGGCGATGCAACAGATGTAACCGGTAACCCACTCGTTAAGCATACAGAGGCAGATAACTTAGATTTGAGGTTCGAATTTTTCCCTAAACAAGACGAGCAATTCCTTATCGGAGGATTCTACAAAAATATTGTCAATCCTATCGAGTTTGGCTTAAATGGATTACTGGGAGGACAACAACAGACCAGTCCGCAAAATTTTGGAACAGCCAAGGTTTACGGCGTCGAACTTGTTTATAGCAGATTTTTTGGTAAAATCGGAATTTCTGGCAATTACACCTATACGCATTCAAACATAAACACTACTAAAATCTTTACTTCTACAGATGCTGCAGGCGCAACTACTTCTGTAGAAAGATTGCAAAGCAGACCCTTACAAGGGCAAACAGGAAATGTGGCGAATCTTTCTTTATTATACAAGAATGATAAACACAAAGCATTCGTTCAACTGGCTTATTCTTACACCGATAAAACTTTGGTAAGTGTGTATCCAAATTATGGTTACGACTACTATCAACAACCACAATCTTTCTTGTCTCTATCGGGAGAAAAGAAAATATACGAACATCTAACTCTTGCTGCCAAAGTAAACAACATTTTAAATACACCTACAACCATCAAGATTGGTGGTTTAACGCAGTCTAAAGAGATATACAATGTGAGTTTTAACCTGGGTTTACGTTATTCATTATAAGCTAAAAATCAAAATCATGAAATTAAAACACCTATTTATATTGGTTGGTACGATAGTTATTCTAACCACTTATTCTTGCAAAAAAGAAGAGGTTACAACCTTCACCAAAATCGAAATTCCAACCTCTAGCCCATTACAACCAGGAGACATAGGTGGATTTGTTAAGGGAACTTTGCAAGCAAACCAAACGTATTACATTACAAGCGATTTAACTATTAAGAAAGGCGACACATTAAATGCGCAACCAGGAGCAAACATCATCGTCAAAAATAATGCACAAGTAACGGTACAAGGTGTTTTAAATTTGGTTGGTTCTAAAGATCAGCCCATTTCTTTTAACTCTGATGTAAATAAGCCAGGAACCTGGGGCGGCTTTCAATGTGATACCGCCCAAGCTGTAACAATTAAATGGACACATGTGGAAAACACCGGCGGACCTGATGCCAGTGGAAGCGCACGCGCCACTTTAAAAATACAGGCACCAATTAAAGTAGATGTTGAAGACTCTTGGTTTACAAACGGACAAGATGATATGTTTGCAATTTTTAACGGGGCGAAGGTAACTATTTTAAGAAACACAATTAGCTCGTCTGGAAGCACTGATGGGGAAGGTATGAACTTGAAGGCTGGCGTAACAGGGCAGGTAGCTTACAATGTTATATTCAGTCAGGCCGGGTCTGGTGTAAAGTTAGAGACGAGCAAAACTGTACCTTTTCCACAAACAGAAGTAGATGTTTACAACAATACCTTTGTTTCCATGGGTTGGAGGCGCGGCGCTGCAGAGCCAGGAAGAGCCGTTTCAGTCGGCATAAACGCTATCGGCCATATCTACAACAACATTATAGTAAATTGCTTTCATGGGGTAGAATTGTTTGCCGATGGAGATATCCCTCATACAACTTATGGAAATAATCTTTTTTATGCCACTGTAGATCAGTTTGCCGACCTTGGCGATCCAACACAAAAAATAAACATCCGCGCTGGATTTTATCCAGCATCTGGAGTGGGAATCCCTCAAAAAACCGATTTAATTTCTAAAGCTGTTGGAGATTTAAACCCTTTATTTATTAAATTTGATGGCACAGTTGCAGCACCAAATGGATTTCCGAATACGTATGATTTTAGTTTGAAAGACGGCTCTCCATGCTTTGGAAGTGGTAATCCAAATTTTAGAAATGGTTTAGGTAGTAAAGATATAGGCGCATACACCTTAGACGGCAGAGGAAATGAACATTTATATTAAAAAATAGTTAATGACATTTCCTAAAGACACATTAACGCATACAATACAACCTCAAAAATTAGAGTACCAAATAACTATTTAATCCAATATCAAATTACATGAAAAAGATTTTTTCCATCCTCGCTTTAGTCGTTTCTTTAGCTGCCACTGGCACATCCGCGAAAGCGCAAGGCCAATTTACATTAGACAAAACCATTTCGCTGCCCGGAGATGGCGGCTATGATTACCTTTATCTTAACGAACCCACACGAACCTTGTACGTGTCGCACGGCACCATGGTACATGCTATAGACCTAAAGACAGAAAAATTAATTGGCACCATTAGCGGAATGGCAGGCGTACATGGAATTGCGATTGTGAATCATTTAAACCTAGGTTTTATTAGTGATGGAAGAGCAAACGCCATTATTGCTTTTGATACCAAAACACTAAAAATCATTAAATCTATTCCCATTAGTGGAAAAGGTCCTGATGCGATTATGTACGATTCTTTTTCTAAAAAAATATTTGCTTTTTGTGGCGATAGCAATAATGCGTCTGTGGTTGATCCTCAAACCTTAACCCAAACGGGTACGGTTGATTTGGGTGGCGCACCAGAGTTTGCGGTTGCAGATGGCAAAGGATTAATTTACAATAACCTAGAAGACAAGAGCCATTTAGATGTTATAAACGCTAAAACTTTAAAGGTAATCGAAAACTATGACTTGGCGCCTTGTGGCGGCCCAACGGGAATGGCCTTAGACCTTAAAAACAATAGATTGATTACCGCTTGCAGAGAAAATAAGGGATTAAGTATTGTAGATATTTCTACAGGAAAGGTTCTCCAGACTTTGCCTATCGGTGCAGGGGTAGATGCAGTGGAATATGATGCAATAAACAAATTAGTCTTTGTTTCAAACGGGGATGGCACTGCAACTATATTTAAACAAGAAAGCCCAGATAAATACAAATTATTCCAAACGCTAAACACACAATATAGGGCCAAGACAATGGCTTTAGATCCGTTAACACATAAAATCTATTTCAGTGTTGCAAGTTTCGAAAAAGGAACAAGAAAAACACTTCCAAACTCTTTTAAATTATTGGTGTATAAATCAAAATAGAGCTAAAACTCTTTGTTTATTGTCAAGAAAAGCCTATGGATAATCCTTAGGTTTTTTCGTTTGCAGATGAATTTCGTCAACGAAACCATCGATTTAATAATTCCTCAAAAAAACGATTTCAAAGGAGCATCTTTGATGTTTAATCCAAAAATCTAAAACGAATTAGGCCGTTGTTATAGGACTATTTCGGTTTGGTTTTGTCTTCATGGTAAGTCGGAAACAAAAACCCTTAACATGTTATTACTGATTAGAGAAAAACTCCTACCACTATGTTTATTAATTTTTACAGTTTTATCGCCAATACTGGTCTTCGCCCAAAAAACTACCATTAGCGGATACGTTAGAGATGCAAGTTCAAAGGAAGCGCTGATAGGTGCATCTGTCATTATTTCAAAGTCAAAAAAGGGTTCTCCAACCAATCAATACGGTTATTTTACACTTACGCTGCCAAACGCCGACACCTCCACCGTAATATTTTCTTTCAATGGCTATGCTCCTGTAGTCAAGAAATTTTTTGGTGGCAAAAGTATCCAACTAAATGTTTTTTTACAGCCAGAGGCAAATATTCTAAATGAAGTGGTTGTAAACTCCAACAGAAATGCAGATAACATACAAAAAACTCAAATGGGCGTAATCGACGTCCCGATTAGATCCATAAAAGAATTGCCTGTGCTTCTTGGCGAACATGATATTTTAAAAACCATCCAACTGTTGCCAGGTGTACAAAGCGGACAAGAAGGAACTACCGGCTTTTATGTAAGAGGTGGCAATTCAGATCAAAATCTAATTCAGATGGATGAAGCTACGGTGTATAATCCCAGCCATTTGTTTGGACTTTTTAGCACCTTTAACATAAACGCAGTAAATAGTGTAAAGTTGATAAAAGGTGGGTTTCCATCCCAATACGGTGGGCGATTAAGTTCTATTTTGGATATAAAGATGAAAGAAGGAAACAGAGAACATTTCCAAGCGGAAGGAGGACTTGGACTTATCTCTGGCAATCTTACTTTACAAGGGCCAATAAAAAAAGACAAATCTTCGTTCATTATTTCTGCAAGACGAAGTTATGTCGGCGCTTTTTTAAAGCTTGTCTCTAAATCAACTTCCTATCGGTTTTATGATGTCAATGCGAAGGTAAATTACGAACTGGGGATTAAAGATCATTTATTTTTGAGCGTTTTTAGAGGGAACGATAATGCCGCATACACCGCAGCCAACAGCTTAAATTATGGAATAAATTTTGGAAACACCACCGGCACATTACGTTGGAATCATTTATACGGAAACAAAATATTTTCTAACACATCGCTTATCTATAACGACTATCATCTGCAGCTTGGCACATCGCAAAACAACTATTACCAAGTTTTATATACGGGCGTTAAAGACATTATTGCAAAAACAGATTTTACCGCCATACCAAACACTAACCACAACATTAAATTTGGATTGGCGTACACGTATCATACATTATATCCCGGCGCTATCTCGGCTAAAATTCCGAAAAAAAATAACAGAATAGCCATCAATCCCGATAGTTTAACAAAGAGATATTCTAATGAAGCAGCATTTTACGTAAATGATGATTATCAACTTTCTGATAAATTCTCAGTTAATTATGGAATCAGAATTCCATTTTTTAACGGAAGTGGAGGCCAATATGTGTTTGTAGAACCTCGCATAACTACCCGTTTTTCTTTAGATAATTCAACTTCTATAAAAGCTTCTTACACTCAAATGAATCAATTTGTACATTTGGTTCCGAGCAGCACAGCTTCATTACCCGCAGATATTTGGTTAACAAGTAGTAAGATTATCCAGCCTCAAAAAAGCAATCAAGTATCCATCGGCTTGTTTAAAAACTTTAAACAGAATGAAATAGAAACAAGCGTGGAGGTTTATTATAAGACCATGAAAAACCAAGTTTTATTTAAAGAAGGAACGCAAATTTTATTAAATACAAACCTAGATAATGTAATTACTTTTGGTAAAGGAAAATCTTATGGTATCGAATTTTTTGCCAAGAAAAATTTCGGTAGATTGACAGGTTGGGCGAGCTACACCTTATCTAAATCTACCCAACAATTTCCTGATATTAATTTTGGCAATAGTTTCCCCGCATCTTTTGATCGCACGCACAATTTATCGCTCGCAGCTAGCTACGATTTAACAAAAAATTGGACCTTATCGGCTGATTTTGTCTATTCTACAGGAAAGCCCTATACTTTGCCTGCCGGTAAGGTTATTGTTTATGGAGATGGTTCTTTGTACGATAATTATTATTACGATTATACAAATAGAAACAACAGTAGATTAAGTGCGTATAACAGACTGGATGTTAGTGCCTCAAACAAAAAGAAGTGCAAATTATTTGGAAGATTTCCTTACGAACGAGAATGGGTATTTGGGTTTTATAATGTTTACAGCAGAGCTAACCCTTATTTCGTTTATTTGGAAACAGATCCGGCCACAAAAAGGCCACGAGCAAAACAAATTTCCTTACTTCCTATTGTTCCTAGCGTAAGCTTTAATTTTAAATTTTAATTATGAAAAACACAGCACTTTTGTTGGCAGTTATATCAATTGGGTTTATCTTGGCCTGTCAAAAAACCATTACGGTAAAACCGCTCTTGTACAACGACAAAGTAAGTATTCAATGCTTTATAGAACCAGATTCTGTACCTATTCTTTATTTTAATAAAACTGTACCCTATTTTGGCAAAGACATTAAAAAGAACCAACTGATAGTAAGAAACGCACAAATTAAGATCATTGGTGGAAACAGTGCAGATTTGTTAACTTTAGACAGCCTTTTTGACAAGATAGATTGCCAATACAATTATTTTTATAAAGGTCAGCAGAAAATACAGGCAAACCAAAGTTATCAACTAAATATACTTTCTGGAGGAAAAACATACACCGCAAATGCAACTACAAACTTATCAGCTCCACTAATAGATAGTGTTTCTTACGTGGCCAACTACAGCGATATTTATGGCGAACATGAGGGCGTAATTGTCTATTTTGAAGATGTGAGCAACCAAACCAATTTTTACCGCTACGAAATGAAACGTTCTGCAGATACCACCACCAAAAAGGCCGAAGCACCGATAGTGAGTACCTGTTTAGGAAATGACAGCATAAGAGTTAGTGAGATGGGAAGAGCTGTTTTTAACGATATTGGCAATGAAGACAAGCAAATTAAAATTGTAATCGAACCTGCATATTCACATAAAAAAGGAACAACGGGCGACATTTACATTCAGAGTTTTGACAAAAGTGCTTATGATTTTTTCGCTCAATTAGACCGCCAAAAACTGGCGCAATTTAATCCATTTGTAGAGCCAGTATTCTTACAACCTGGGCAATTTGGAAATACGGCGGTTGGATTTTTTGCTGCAAAGAAAAACAGCTCGAAAGTAAAATTTGTTTATCCCGAATAGCATATTATGGATCAACTTCTTATAATACATTTTCAAGATTTTTTTAATCCCGAGTTTTACATCGCTCATGGCGGATTATGGCTTGTGCTGTTTATCATTTTTGCGGAGACTGGTCTTTTTGTTGGCTTTTTCTTACCCGGCGACAGCCTGATTTTTATTTCGGGAATTTACAGTCACTCCTTATTAAAAGACATCTCCATTTTCAGTAGCAATCACATTTTGCTAAACCTCATTTTTTTTATCTTTTTACTGACCATTGCGGGCACTTTAGGTAATCTAGCCAGCTATTGGTTCGGCCTAAAAAGCGGCAAACTATTGTACAAGAAAAAAGATACTTTCTTTTTTAAGAAAAAGCACCTTTTCAAAGCTCAGCAGTTTTACGAAAAGCATGGAAAAGCAGCCATTCTAATCGCTCGTTTTTTACCCATCGTTAGAACATTTACCCCAATTGTTGCAGGTATCGTTAAAATGGAAAAGAAGAATTTCTTTATTTTCAGTTTTCTAGGAATGATAGCTTGGGCCTCAGTTATGCTATTTGCCGGTCATTACCTGTACCTTTTTTTCCTGAATCATTATTCTTTTGACATTAAAAACCATTTGGGAGTAATTGTGATTGTTTTTGTTCTTGTTACTACTTCTCCGGTTATTTATAAGGTTATAAAACGTTAGTCTGAAAAATCCATTTGTTGCGTCATAGTAGACTTAGAACATAGGAAAAAACTACAAGGTAGATTTAAAACACATCTGTTTCATTATGATAATTAAGCTTCATTATCTGGATGGAAAACAAGTTATATATCTAAATTTGAACCTAGTTAAGTTTCTCGGCCGATAATGACTTTAAACGCTCAAATTCTGTCTTAACTGCCATTTTAGAAATCTCTATTTGCATTCCGTAAAGCCGCGAAAACGGGTTGACAACAAAGTGCTGCATTTCCAAAATGTTCGGATTTAAACGTCTTCCAGGCTTACTTCGAGCAAAAGAAATGATAAGTTTATCATCTACATTTTTAGGCGCCCAAGTTGCGAAACTGCCGTTTAGTGAAACAACTTTTGGCAACGGATAATATTTTGCATAATAACTCACAGCAGAAGCTATACCGTAACTTTCTGTGTAGATAATTGTTTTTTTCTGTTCATTTGGCGAGAGCGTCATGTACAAGGCAGAAGTTTTTTGCGCAAGCTCCTCCCAACCAATCATGTCTGCATAATTTTGGTTGATTTTATGAATTTTTTGATCTTCCCATTTAACTGTAAAAGTTATACCTAAATGTTGGCGAGCCCAAGCAAAAACCTTTGCCGCATTTTCTATCTGTAAGATAGGAAGTGAGATGAACGAAAGCATAAAATTAGGGATTATTAAGAAAGAGAGCAACGCAATCTTTATGCTTAAATTTTTAATGGTTAACCAATTCTCCAAACAAAGTGCCCCAATTACAAATAATGGTGGAAAAGCTCCGAAGCCGTAATACGGTTTTCCTTTAAGCAGCGCTAATACAGCCATAACGATGAGAAAAGAGACGCCGAAAAACCGATACGCTTTCAGTTTTTTACTATAAAAGAGATAGATTATTCCAACCAACCAGAGCAATACCGCGGGGCCATTTACCAAAAGTTGTTGCGTTAAAAAATCTAGCCGATACATGTAGTTAAGTTGAGTTTCTTTCAATTCTCGGTAATGTGCGAAAGCTGGAAAGTTATTGTCAATTTGCCAAATTAAATGGGGCAAAACAATAAAAAAAGCGATGAGCATAGAAAAATAAAACGATTTCTTCTTAAAAAGTACCCGCAAGCTAGGCGTATAAGCAATACCTAATAAAATTCCTGCCACATACAACAGCAAAGTGTATTTTAAGAGAATACCCAAGCCTACCACAACACCAAGTTCGTACAAATAGGTATCGTTTGGTTTTTGGATCCAGCAAACCACAAGGTAAACGGTTAACAACCAAAAAAGCTCATCAAAAACCTGTGGAATAAATAACGCTCCAGACGCAAGAAAGGCAGGTGAAAATGCTACAGCGGTGCAAGCCATAATTACGGCCAACTGCTTCCCTCCTAACCTTATGGTTAATATGCCAGTTAAATGCACAATGGCACCGGCGCAAATTGCCGGCAGTATACGAATCGCAATTAAAGAATCGCCAAAAAGCCACTTCGAAAGATCGCCAATTACTGCAATCAACGGTCCGGTTTCTATATATCCCCATGCCAAATGATCTCCCAAAGTCATGTAGAGCAGTTCATCTTCGTGAAAGCCGTAGGCATTTATTGCCACTAAGTGCAGCAATGTTTGAGCCAGTGCAATACAAGTTGTAAGCAAAATCAACGCTTCTTTACTGCCTAGCTGATACCTTTTAAGTTTTAGCGACGGCAAAACCTGTCGGCGTTTAGCAAAGGGTTGTATAGCGGGCAAAGTTGCTTTTTGTTGTGACATAAGTTTAAAATTGGAGAACGTTTGAGAACGCTTTAAAGCGTTTTAGAGGATGGATTTAAAGTCTCAGGAAAATTTAAGTTGCACAAGTCATTTGAACATTAACGCTAAAACCACAAACTTTTTATATTGTTTAAAAAAATAATACCACAACCTATAATCGTCCTTAACTTAATAATCAGCAGCGCCTTGTCTTAATTGAAGAATTATTTTGCCAATCGATTAAATGTTAATGTTTTAGAAATAAATTCGAAATGCCAATAGCCCTTAACCTTTAAATGGCCCTGATCATCAAAATAAACTACAGAACTCCATTCTCTTCCGCTCAGTGGATCATATATCTGCCCATCTTCCCATCTTTTAGAATCGGGATTGTATTGCAGATCTTTTAAAATGTCCATTCCTAATAACTTTCTTTGCTGCAAATTTTCATCAGGATTTCGCCAATCTGTTCTAGAAGCCATTGGTTTTGCTGGATTATCTTTATCGCTAAACCAAGCTACTTTTGCCCTAAATTCATTACCTTCTTTATAAACGTTTACAATTAGGTTTTTTTGAGTTGACATCCACTTTCCCAAAATGAGGTTCTCAGGCTGCGTTGTCGCCGTTTTGGTTACCTGCGAAGTGAATAAAAAGCAAAAAAGCATCAGTATTTTCGTATTCATCATTCTTGTAGTTTAAGTTTAACCTGAAGTGTTGTTGCCCCAATTTCCTTATTCTCCTGATCCACTAAAGCAGCTGTCTTTTTAAGTTCGAAAGGGTAAGCCAACAACTCATTAAATTGCCCCATCTGTAAATGGTTGGTAACATCAAGCCCATAAACTATTTCAGAATTATGCAGGGCAGCGTAGGTCCCAAAAAGGCGATCCCAAATACTCAAAACATCGCCATAGTTACAATCTGTATACGGTAATTTATAATGGTGATGTACTTTGTGCACGCCCGGCGTAACAAAAACTAAAGCCAAAACCCGCTCTAAGTTTCTAGGTAAAGAAAAAGACGTGTGGGAACTGATATTGAACAGACTTTGGATAAACTGACGGATAATTAAGACAGGCAAAGTAACGCCTGTAATGTACATTACAAAAATCATGGTACAAACCCTAATAAAGGTTTCTGCCGGATGTTCCCTTACCGTTGTGCTTACGTCTAATTGCATATCACTATGATGTACCAAGTGAAAATGCCACAAATATTTTGTTTTGTGCATCATTCTGTGATATACATATTCGAAAAAATCTAGCATGAGAAAGCCAATAATTAGCTTACCGATAAATGTAGCCGTAAATGGGATATGATACATTATTCCCCAATCATTACGCGCTGTCCATCCCATTACCTTAATTAAAATAATGGTAAGAGGTAACTGGATCATAACAGCAGTTGCGATAAACCAAAGATTTAAACGCGTATGGTTCCATTTACTTTTCAAACTTTCAGGATTAAAAAACAGTTCTGAGTGCCACAGCCCCACAATTATGGTTGCAAAGAATATAAGCTGAATTGTTGTGGCGTGATCTGTATTGAAATTAAAATCCATAATTGGTTTTCTACTAAATTGGAGTCGATTAACGTTTTACATTAAAATAAAACCAGAAGAAGAAGCGTACACGCATTAGCTTGGCTTGCTAATTTGCCCAATTCATATTCTATTTATTAGTAAGACAACCTTGAATTTAAAAAGTCCTATAGGTAAAAGATTTTTTGCAGATTATTTTGTTAAGGCTTTTAAAGAAAGCTTTTCTGAAATACCGTCAGAGCAACTAAAATAACCCAAAGCATTTCCAGAGATGTTGCCCTTTATGCTGCCAGGTGTAGATGAGAAGAGGCTTTTCCAATCTGTTTCTTGAAAAGCCTCATAAAGAAACTTTTCATAACCTGTAGAGACCGAAAACTTATAAACTGTTATGGAATCTGTTTGCATGAACTCGTAATTTGTACGTTTTTCTAGCACTGGAGAAAGGCCGTAAGGCGGCGCAGAGGTGTGGATAAATGAACGGTATGCTGAGGCACCAAAAAATGCAGGCGACCAAGGTTGTTGCCCGGGCAACTGATAAAATAGCTTTGCTGCCTTTGTGGCGTTAAAAACATGCTTTGGAATCGAGAAAAAGGTTTTCTCATCTGTCTTTTCCTTTCTAATATTACCTTCTTTAGGATCTATTGCCTCCACTTTTTTAAGTGTGTCTTCGGCATTGTATGTATTCCCTTTATATATTATCTTTAGCCGATAAATTGTGTTGTACCGTTTGCTATCGATTAAATTGGTAGAATAAAGTCCATCGCTATTAGCAATCTTCAACTCAACATCATTTATAAAAACCTGTGCATCATTTATAGGTAAAACATGATCTGAAATTCTAAATGCAGGTTTAGAAATTTTTATAAACTGTGTTAGTTCTAAACTATTCACGCCTCCTTCTATCGCCAGATCATAGCTTAGAACAGGATTTTGGAATTGAACCTTATTAATCAATTCCTTTTTACAAGAAACCAATGCTACGACAAAACAAAATCCCAAAATAGCTTGCTTCTTCATATTCAAAAGGTAAAACTGTAAGAGAAAGTTGGGAGTATGCCCGAAAATGATTCTTCAAATCCAATACTTCTATCAGATTGGTCGTTATTAATTCTATAAAACAATGGATTTCTTCTGTTGTAAAGGTTGTAGATTCCAAACCTCCAAGTACTTTCAAATCTTCTTTTAGTCATTGAACTGCCCTTAATTTTAGGATTTAATACCGCAGAAACATCCAACCTATTGAAAGATGGAAACCTGGAATTATTTCTGCCCTCGTAAATAGGCACATTTGTTCCATCAAAAACATAAAAGCCCACAGGTAAAGAGATTGCCCGCCCTGTTTGATAATTAAAAAGTGCGTCCAGACTAAGTCGAGCGGTAATAGGCAAATCGATATTTATTTTTAAGTCGTTTGGCGTATCGTAGTTAGCCGGGTATTTTATGCCACTGTTAATTCCCTCAATTTTACGGAATGTTCTGGAATAGGTGTAAATGGCCTCGGCGAAGACGCTTCCAATTTTCTTTTGCAGGGTCAGTTCGATTCCGTACGCTTTTCCTGTTCCAAATCTCAACTGATTTTCGAAAGCCGGATTTTGAATGATTTGTGCATGATCTAATAAATCTGCTTGATGATAAAATTTTCTGTAGTAAGTGGCCACGCTAAACTTTCCGTAATTATCACTCAACCAAGTGTAAGAGGCAGATACAAAATCGGCTTTTTGTGGGCTGATATTCTTATTGGCAGGCAACCAAGTTTCTAAAGAAGAGTATGCCTGTTCGTTATTTTGGATCAATTGTAAATTCTGGGCGCTTCTGTTGTATGTAAATTTTAAAAGTTGGTTTTTGTGGAGTTTAAGTCCTAACTGAAACCTTGGTTCCAAATAAAGATAATTTGTTGCAGATTCATATCCACTTCCCTGCAGATTTTGTTTTGAAACGTTGAACGCTCCAAACCTTAGTCCGTATTTTAAATTAACAACGTTAGATATATTTACATCTTGATTGAAATACAAAGCAGATTCTAAAGCGCTAAGCCTATTTAAGCTAGTTAAATAGTTAGTTGGTAGCGTTTCGCCCGGCCTAAAATGATGTCTGGTTCCAACCGCGCCAAACTGGATAACGTTGCCAGGTTTATCAAAAAAAGTAAAATCTCCTTTAAATGTGATGTCTCTGATGCCAGTAAGCCAATTTTGCGAATTGCCAAGGCTTAAAGTATTTCTGTAATTGCTGTAAATGGCCGAGAAGTTAAGGAACAGCCTTGGATTATAAATGTGATTTAACCTTAATGTTGAGGTGGTATTTGTCCAATCATTCGCAAAATTATCTTGCGAAAACAAGTGATCAAACCCATGATAAAAAGAAAAATACACCCTGTTGCTTCTATTTATAATATAGTTGCTCTTAAAATTTAGATCATAGTAGCGTGCGTTAACGTTAAAAAAGCTAAAGCCGCTGTTATACAGATCTGTTAAACTTCTTCTGGCAGAAATTAAAAAGGAACTTTTATTTTTTACAATTGGTCCTTCAGCGGACAATCTGCCCGAGAGTAAACTCAGTCCGCCTTTCAAATGATAGTTTGTTAAGTTTCCTTCATCAAGTTTGGTATCAATTACAGAGGCTAAGCGACCACCGAAGTTTGCTGGAATGTAATCGCTATAAAAATCTACACTCTTAATCGCATCACTATTAAAGATAGAAATTAAGCCAAAAAGATGAGAAGGATTATACACAGGCGCCTCATCTATCAGGATTAAATTTTGGTCTAAACCTCCGCCTCTAACCGACATTCCCGAACTTCCCTCAGATGGGTTTTTGACTCCTGCCTGCGTTTGTATAGCTTTTATCAGATCTACTTCGCCTCCAAAAAAAGGAAGCTTTTGCAACTCTTTAAAAGACAAAGAACTAACAGACTTTATCATATCTAAAGAATCATTGGAGACTGGTTGAGCACTTATGTTCACTTCTAGTAACGTAATCGGCATTTTGTCTAGAGCGACCTTTTTGTACGCATCTTTTCCTAGTGTTAAGTCGTCTACTTTTAACTGATACCCCATATAAGAATATTTGACCAAATAGTTGTTCGCTGGAAGAGAAATTGAGAAATAGCCATATTGATTGGTCAACTGTGTAAACCCGGCTATTTGTATTTTAGCTCCAATTAAATTTTCCCCCGTGTGCGCATCGTACACAACACCGTGTAAGGTGTAAAACAATAGACTGTTTACTTTTATTACCACACTATTTGCTACCAATTCATAACCAAGGTTTGTGCCCGAGAGCATGTATTTAAGAATGGTTTTTAGCTGCTGATCTTTAAAGTTTTGAGGACGTATTTTTTCTTTCGGTATTATAGATGGATCATACGCAAATGAAACACCACTAATTTGTTGGATTTGTTTAACCGCATCGGCAACGGTAATTTTTTTAAATTTTACGGTAACGATCTTTGTTAAAGGACTTTCTTGCGCATATACGTCTACAGCAACAAATGCCAACAGGCATACTAGCAGGCACGGTTTTAAATATCGATTTATCTGGAATGCCAAACGCTAAAAAGTAAATATTAGGAAAGGTAGGCAAAAACCACCAAGCTTTAATCAGTTATGTACATTACCTCATGCTTAACGGTAACTTTAAGATTTAAGCTTTTGGCTATTACCTCTAAAATATCTGTAAGCGTTTGATTTTTAAACGCTGCCGTAAGGCGTTTTGTCTTAAGAGTTGGGCTTACCAACACGATCTTTTGATGAAATGCATTGTTTAAAGAAGCAATAACTTCTGAGAGTTGACTATTGTTAAAATAGAAACTATGATCTACATACGCCTTGTAGTTTACATCGTGCAACTTAGATTTTTCTATCTTGCCATTATCTAACGAATAAACGGCAGATTCCCCCGCATTCAAATAAGCTTGGTTTGATAAATTTTCTGCGCTCATTTGCACTTTTCCGTTGTTTACAATTACGTTAACCTGATTCTTTTCTAATCGAACGTTAAAGGCTGTGCCAATATCTGTAATTGTTAAGCTTTTATAATGCACAGAAAAAGGACTTCTTTCGTTATGAACAACTTCAAAAAAGCACTCGCCACGAACCAAGGTTAGTTTTCTCTCTTTTTTAAAATTCTTTTTCGAAAAAGTGAGTAAGGTTTTCCCGTTCAATGTTAACTTAGAACCGTCTGGCAAAACAAACATTTTAGATTGTAATGCAGCTGTTTCTAGCGTTACGCGATCGTTGTTGTGGCCGATGTAGTAAATCCCAAATAATACTAAAACCAGACATGCGGCAATCGCCATCCATTTCATCAATACAATTTTGCCCTTGTTTTTGCTTTGCTGTGGCGCTGCTAATTTTCGATGCAACTTGGCCAAAGAATCCTCTACATCCAAACTTCTATAGGTTTCCAAAAGCGCCAAATCGTCCTCAACCTCCAAAATTTTAGTGTACAACAAATTGTTCTCTTTGTTTAGAGATCTCCACTCCGAAAGTACTTTTGCATCTGCAGCAAAAATTGTTCCCTGCTTTTCCTCAAGGATTAGAGAGACATAAAAAATTTCGTCGTTGCTTAATTTGAAATCGTCCATTTAATTATCAGACAAATTTAAAACCTAAAAGTCCTATATAAAAAAAAACTAATGTAATAAGCAGTAGTTTTAACCCCAATTGGTCTTTCAATTTTTTATAGGCATAAGTTAAATGATTTTTAACTGTTTTGATAGATATATTTAATTCATCGGCTATTTGTTGTTGCTTTAATTTTTGGAATTTGCTCATCAACAATATTTTTTTGCATTGCTTGGGTAGTTTTGATATGGCTTGTTCCAATAAAATCATCCTCAACTCCGAGTCCTCTGCCTCTTCGCTAACACTTTCTGCAATGGCAGTAAAAAATGGGTCTGTGTTAAAATCCTCTGCTTTTTCTCTACGGTTTTTTTGTTTTTTGAGTGCGTTTAAAGAAGTGTTTATCGTTGCCCGAGCTAAGTACGCATTTAACGATTGATTGACGTTTAGCGTGGAAGATTGATTCCAGATTTTAATAAAAACATCGTGGACAGCTTCTTCTGAAACTTCTTGATTGCGCGTATATTTAAAAGAAAGTAAAAATAGCTTTCGGTATTGGCTGCGATACAACTTATCAAACTCAGCTGTATCTCTAAGCGCTATTTTACGTAAAATTTCATTGTCGTTTTCTTGTGGAATCAATTTGCTCGCGTTTATCGCCCAAAAAAATATGGTATTTTGGCAACCCTGTTAAGGTTTCCTAACTCCTTTTTCATAACACTAAGATATAGGTAAATTCTGTAGAAATTCTGAATACAAAAATGGGTTCTTATAAAAAACCAAAAACAACTCATAATAAACCAATTACAAACTCTAGGCAAATAAATCTCAATTCTTCAAAATCTCTACAGAATTGGACACTAACTTGGCTACAAATAATTTCTGTGAAAAAATCGATATTTTCAATCTGCCTCTTTTGTTGTTGCCTATCTGTATTCGCCCAAAAAGCCCAGCATTTTCACGTGCTGAAAAGCCACGCTATTGCAGGAGATGGTGGCTGGGACTATTTAACCGTCAACCCAGATTCAAAACAAATCTATATATCTCACGGAAATCAGGTAAATATCATCAAAGAAGCTAACGGAGATTCGGTTGGTGTGATTAAAAATACAGACGGCGTGCATGGTATTGCTTTAGTGCAGAATCTCAATAAAGGATACATTAGTGATGGAAGGGCAAATAAAGTTACTGTTTTCAACTTGGCGAATAATAAAACGACAACCACAATACCCGTTGGAACAAATCCCGATTACCTCTTTTACGACGATTTTTCTAAAAAAATATTCGTGTTTAATGGTAAAAGTAACAATGCAACTGTTATTGATCCAAAAACAGATAAAGTAATTGCTACAATTTCGCTTAGTGGAAAGCCAGAAGCAGGGGTTTCTGATGGTAAAGGACAAGTTTTTGTAAACATAGAAGATAAAAATGAAGTTGTGGTTTTAGATGCCAATGCGTTCGAAGTTAAAAATAGATATAAAATAGTGCAAGGCAAAGAACCATCTGGCTTGGCTATTGACAGGGTAAGCAATCGCTTATTCATTGGCTGCGGCGGCAATAAAAAAATGGTAATTATGGATGCGGCTGATGGAAAAAATATGGCTAATTTTACCATCGGAGGCTGCGATGGTGTGGTATTCGATCCAATTTATAAGTTGGCCTACGCATCAAATCACGAGGGCTTTATTTCCGTCATTCGGGAGAAAGACGCTAACAATTTCGAGTTTGTAAAAAATCTCCCCACAGAAGAAGGCGCAAGGACAATAGCCATTGATTTAAAAACACATCATCTTTTCACACCTACCGCCAAAACTGTAAAGGTTGCTCCAACTCCCCAAAACTCTCACCCTTGGCCAAAACCTGTTGTTGGTACTTTCCATGTGTTAGAAGTAGGAGAATAAAAATTTTTTAACACACATTATGCTTGGAGCGCAATCCCGAAAAGGAATTGCGCTTTTTATTGGCTGTTTTTTACCGGAAATGCAAATAACTGTTCATATTGCAATGAAAATTTGCGAATGCTAACTTAACTAAAAAACATTATCTGCGAAAAAAAATACTTTCATTTTGCATCTTTGCTTGTCGAGCTAACTACGGTAATTAATCAAGCTCTTCAACGCAAAACTTATTGAAGACTGTTTTGAGTGGTGGAAACTAAGAACTATTGCCCATCTTTTATGCGTAAAAACTAATTCTGCTTAGAGCATAATTTTTAGCTGATGAATACCGAAATAGATAAAATTTATACTTTTGGCAATTAGACAAACCGAATAAGACTTACATGATATCACTAAAACAAATTTTCTGCAAAGCATTTGCTACTGTTGATGTTACCGTTGATGGCGACAAACCTTGGGATATACAAGTACACAACCCCAAATTGTACAGCAGAATTGTAGGTGGTGGTTCTATAGCTTTTGGCGAGGCCTACATGGACGGATGGTGGGATTGCGAAGCAGTTGACCAATTTTTACACCGAGTGCTATACCATCGGTTGGATAAAAAATTACCGAGAGATATGAATACCCTGTTTTATTATTTAAATGCAAAATTTAAAAACAGGCAAACTTTAGGGCGGGCTAAAGAGGTTGCCCATAAGCATTACGATATAGGAAATGAGCTTTTTGAAAAAATGCTCGATTCGCAAATGCAGTACTCATGCGGTTACTGGGAAAAGGCAACCAACCTAGAAGAAGCACAGGAAGCAAAACTTGATTTGATTTGCCGCAAGCTAAAATTAGAAAAAGGAATGCGCCTGTTAGAGATAGGTTGTGGTTGGGGTGGTTTTGCAAAATATGTTGCGCAAAAGTATGAAGTTTATGTTGTAGGCATCACCATATCTGAACAACAAGCTGTTTTGGCTCGCGAATTAAACAAGGGTTTGCCAGTTGAAATTAGAGTGCAGGATTACCGAGATGTAAATGAAAAATTTGATAGAGTAGTATCTATCGGTATGTTAGAGCATGTGGGCTATCGCAATTATCGAACTTATATGGAAGTTGCTGCGAGAAACCTTGCAGATAATGGAATATGTTTTATACATAGCATTGGTGGCAACTACGATGCTAAAACCACTGATCCTTGGGTAGATAAATATATTTTCCCTAACGGGATGTTGCCATCTGCAAGTCAGCTTTCTAAAGCTTGGCAAGGCCTTTTTGTGCTAGAAGACTGGCATAACTTCGGCACCTATTATGACCCGACATTAATGGCCTGGCTTAAAAAATTTGAAGAAAGTTGGGACAGCATTAAAGGAGATTATGACGAAACTTTTTACCGTACTTGGCGCTATTTTCTTTGTGCAAGCGCCGCATCATTTCGATCGCGCAAAAACCACCTTTGGCATATTGTGTTAACAAAACCTGTACGTTTAGGTATTTATCAGTCAGAAAGATAAACTTTTCTTTATCGATTTTATTTTCTGTGGTATCAAGTAAGTTTTAAAATTTTTTGTGCAGATTTCGATGGTTGAATCTCAAATACAAAAATGTGATCTTTTCTTCATGATAGAAAACAAAGTGGAAAAAACTTCTGTAAAAAATAAAAAAAGAGGTTATTTGCAATAAATACATTCCTCTATTAAAATGGCGCAAACTTTTGGCAAAACGTGGTGGGGCGAGCAATGGCTCAATTCGTTAAACAATATAGATTTCAGCAACAGGTTACCGCGCGGCAGCAGCTATGCGCGTAAGGGTGCGGTAACAAAAATAGATATTATTGCAAACAAGATAAATGCAAAAGTAGCTGGAAGCCGTCCGAGGCCATACGATGTAGCTATTATTTTACCCATATTTTCTGCACCTCAGCTCAACAGCTTTATAAATGCATTGGCAGAACGCCCGGCCATTATCGCTAAACTCCTTAACAGAACGTTAGATCCCGAAGTGCTTAAAATCGCAGAAAAAATCGGACTGAAAGTTTTTCCGAAACAATGGAATGATTTTCAGATGGAATGTTCATGTCCAGATTGGGCAGTACCTTGTAAACATTTAGCTGCCGTTATTTATAAAGTGAGCGCCGAGATAGACAACAACCCTTTTTTGGTGTTCAACCTCCACAATGTAGATCTAATTGCAGAACTGAACAAACGAGGGATTTTAGTAAAAACAGAGACTACAGAAATTCCGTCTTTAACTGAATTATATTTTAAAGAAGAAAGCAAAGCAAAAAAGAAATCAGCTTATAATTCAGAACAGGCCTATACCAAACTCTCCTATTCAACGCTTCCTTTCATACAAGAATCATTAATCGCCCTACTTTCTGATCATCCGGTATTTTATCAGGGCAAAGGGAATTTTAAGGAGAAATACGCCAATTCCCTTAGCAGAACAATAAAGAAGGTGCAAAAAATAATGCAGGGAAAAACGAGCTTGCAAGCAGTTTTGTATAAGCCGGTCAATCAACCGCAAAATATTTCTCCGCATAGCGATGGTAAAGTAGTGGTTGATGAGAGAAACCAAATTAAGGTGCTGATCAACGAGCGCCCTTTCCATCTGATTGATTTTTTGCTACAACTAATACAGATTTCGCCGTCTAAAACGCTAGACTATCAACCTGCTATCGCATCACTACATACGCTACTTTACACCACTTTGCATTTAATTTCAAACGGTGCTATTGTACCGCAGATTATACTGCAAGCAGATAAAATGTTCACGGTAAGATGGCTACCGGCAATGCTCAGCAAAGAGGTTAGAGAGCTGATAGAAAGACTTGAGGATATTTTACCGCCAGAGATTTTACTATGGGAAGAAAAAAATGCGACTAAAGAAGTCGACCGAAACAGGGGCATCAATCTCTTATCGCTCTTTATTACCGAACTCATCATTGCATTTGAAGAAAGAAATTCGGACGACCTATTTTTAGATTTGTTTTTTCGAGGATATTCTTATGCTTTTAAAAAACCAGGCGAAGAAGCTCTGAGCGGCGGCATTTCGGCATGGCTGCAGAAATACTTCCTTACACAGGGAAATTACAAACCACAAATAGTAGTTGAAGAAGCTAGCAAAGATAATTTTCTGTTATCTATAAACATTCATCATAAAGAAAAAGTATTAAAAAAGCCAGCTTCTTTACGAGAAATTTTAACGCTTAAAACATTCGATCAACAACGGTACGAAGTGTTGCAGTCGCTTACCCAATTAAGTATTTTTATTTCTGGGCTCGATAATTACATCAATACCAAAGGCGAGGAATTGATTTTGATGGACATGAATACATTTGCTCCCTTTCTTTTTCAAATGATTCCGGCGATACAGCTGCTCGATGTAGATATCCTCCTACCGAAATCGTTGCAGCAAATATTAAAGCCCAAACCAAGTGTAAAAGTTAAAAAAACAGCTGGTAAATCGTTCCTTCGCATGGATCAATTATTAGAATTTGATTGGCAAGTGGCCATTGGCGATACCGTAATGGACGAAAAAGAATTTAGAAAACTCTTGAAAAATGCAGATGGCCTTATTAAATACAAAAGCAGTTACATTTACGTAAACAAAGACGATTTAGAAAAACTGCACAAACATTTTAACGGCAATAAAGAACTGTCGTCTTTCCAAATGCTTCGTGCTGCCTTGGGTGGAGAATACCTTGGCGCTACTGTTAGCCTTACCAACGAGGTTAAGGAAATGATAAAAGAGCTTACAAATTTTAAAGAAATACCGTTGCCAAAAGGCATCAACGCGGCGCTTCGCCCCTATCAGCACCGTGGCTATTCTTGGATGTTTCGAAACGCTAAAATAGGCTTTGGTTCCGTATTGGCCGACGATATGGGCTTGGGAAAAACCTTGCAGGTAATTACCACCTTGTTAAAATATAAAGAAGATGGCTTGTTGAAGGATAAAAAAGCGCTAGTGGTAGCACCCACCGGGTTGCTTACAAATTGGCAGGCAGAAATAGAAAAGTTTGCCCCAACACTAAAAACGCACATTTTCCACGGGACGAATAGAAGCTTTAAAGAAGATTTCGACGTTTTGCTCACCTCTTATGGCATCGCCCGTACGGAAGCGCCAAAACTCAAAAAACTCTCTTGGCATTTTCTAATCATCGATGAAGCGCAAAATATTAAGAACCAAGACACGGCGCAGGCAAAAGCCATTAAAAGTATTGGCGCAGAAAATTTTATTGCCATGAGTGGTACTCCTGTAGAGAATAGATTGAGTGAGTTTTGGAGCATTTTCGATTATAGCAACAAAGGCCTTTTGGGCAATGCAAAAGAATTTAAAGAGGTTTACGCCACGCCAATAGAAAGTTACAACGATAAAAACACGGCAGAAAAGTTAAAGAAAGTAACGTCTCCTTTTATGATGCGCCGCCTGAAAACAGATAAATCGATCATTACTGATCTGCCCGATAAAATAGAAATGGACTGTTTCGCAACCTTGGTAAAAGAACAGGCAAGTTTGTACAAAAAAACCTTAGAAGAAGCCATGAAACAGATAGAAGGCATAGATTCTTTAGAACACAAAGGCCTATTTGTTCGGCAAGGATTGGTATTACAAATGATTTTGGCCTTAAAACAAATTTGCAACCACCCAACCCAGTTTTTAAAAAACAAGGTATTAGATCCTTCTTTAAGTGGCAAGCTTTCGTTGTTGTTCGATAAGTTAGATAGCATTGTGGAGAGCAATGAAAAAGTTTTGCTCTTTACCCAGTTTACAGAAATGGGCAAAATGTTGCAACACTTCATAGCCGAACGTTATAAGGAAACACCATTGTTTTATCATGGAGGATGTACGTTGAAGCATCGTAAAGAAATGGTAGAAAATTTCCAGACCAACCATGCCGATAAAATATTCATTCTTTCGCTAAAGGCCGCCGGAACGGGACTAAACTTAACTGCAGCCAATCACGTAATCCACTACGATTTATGGTGGAACCCTGCAGTAGAAGCGCAAGCAACCGATCGGGCTTACCGCATTGGACAAAAAAGCAATGTTATGGTGCACCGGTTCATTACCAAAAACACCTTTGAAGAACGCATTAACGACATGATCCAATCTAAAAAAGCCTTGGCCGAATTGACAGTATCCACAGGCGAAAACTGGATTGGCAATCTTAGCGATAAAGAACTTAAAGAGTTGTTTGCAATGGGTTAAGTTTGAAAAAATTAAGGGCTTTAAAAGGTTCTAAATCCCATAACATCAATAATTTGGGCGTTACCCCGAAAAAGGGGTCGCGCTTTCTGCTGTATCTTTTTTTGGCCGAAATGGCCAAAAAAAGGATGCCGCGACAATCGCTAACGCAGATGAATCTTCAAGCAATAGAGTAGAACTTCCAAAAATCTCCCACCGTTTACCCTCCTATTTTCTCAACCATATTATTCAGCAGTACCAAATCTTCTTTCCATTTATTCATTTCCCGATCATAGGCTGCCTGCGTTTTGGTGATTCTGAGCGTATGCGGAGAGCCTTTTCTAATGGTCTCGGTTTCTAAATCAATTACCACATTTGTTATGGCGTTTTCTAACGCAGTTCTTTCGTTCTGGTTTTTCCGAAAATCGAAAACCCGCTGGTCGGGCGATTCCAAAAATGATTTTAAAAATTGCCATTGCATTCTATAATTGCTGGTAGAAGGCACTTCTCTATACCAATTTTCTGGCGGCTGTGGTTTATTGTCCACTTGGTTCTGCAGATATTCTCGGCATTTAACCATCAATGTACGAGTTAATTTGGTTTTTTCTTTGAGAGCTTGTAATTGCGGTACAAGTATATGGTTCATATAACCACGTTGTGGACTCACAGTAAGTATGCGAGCCATTTGATTTATCCACGCTTCATCTTGCGGAGATGTTTTTTCTACAAAAAACAAATTATCCAACGCAAGCCTCATTCCAGGTAAATCTTCTTTTGTAGGCCTTAGTGGCAACTGCGAAAAATAGTGGGGCAGCTTTTTTACTTGCGCTATCTCAATTTTATTAAGCCTGCGGACAGTAGCAAATGCACTAAGTATCCCAAGCAATTGGTGTAATACCTGCATGGTAATATCCTGAGTAACCAGTAGAAATATTTTTTCAATAGTTTCGATAGAGAAAAAATGGGCAAGCTTTAACCAATGACTTACATCAATTTTGGTAAAATAGAATTGACAAAGTTCATGACTTAGCTCTAAGAAAAAATCTTGTTCTCCCTTGCTAATTATCCAATCGGCAATCACATTAAAATTAGCATTTCTATCACGGTCGGCCTTGGTTAATCCTGTCGATAAGATAAACTTTGCAGCTGCAATCTCGCTATTGCATATTGATTGCAGATTTTTGCTAAAATAGCCAATCCATTCTAGTTGACACAAGGCATTTTGCTGTAAAAGCAACTGAGCATTTGTCCGCGGTGTCCAAATCATTACTGCACCATAATGGTACCAGTGCATCAGGTCGGGACCGTAATTTCCCATGTATCCGGTAGATTCTTTTAAAATGGGCTCATCATCGTCTAATACAAACGCAGCAATAAGATCAGTTTCTTCAAAGCCAACCCTATCTAACGGTGGAATGCCATTGTCCAACCAATGTTCAATATACAGCGACTTATCGTACACCTCGCCCATTTCTGCCTCTGGATCCGAATCCTCATTATAGTCATAATATCTTCCATCATCTTCTGGAACACCTGATAAATAAGAAGTTACCAAGCACATTTTAGCATAACAACCAGCTTTTTGCGCCGCCTGCAATAAAGCTTCTGCTTTAGGGCGGTCATTCAACTTGAGCTGGTCTATCGAAAAATTTTCTGGTGTGTATTGATGTCCAAGCAATACAATATGTGGCTCTGTATGTCCGCGGTTTTGCTCTTTTTTAAATATTTCTGCAAGATGTTGGGCATAAGTTTCTACCGATGTTAGTTGAATGTTTTCGGTAGCCTTCTGCTGAACTAGGTTGTAGATAAGGCAAACTCTATACCCAGAAGTCAATGGTTTTATTTCATGGTCGCAATCTGCATAAAAAGCTGCATAGTTAATTTTATAATCGCCTGAGTCTTTTGCAAAAGCGGCCACTTCTGTTGCGCCTTCAAAACTTATCACCAACTCCCCTCCAGTATGTTTAGATGGTAGGCTGATTACCAAAGAACCAAACATCCCTTTTTCTTTTTCAGAATCTTTATGCTGGAGAAAGAAATCGCCCTTCTCATAAATAAGCATCTTATAAAGATGTGCCGAGATGGCATAATCCTCTAAACCCAAATCTGGTTTGATTTTCGTCAAAATTTTCTCCAAAAAATTCGCCCAACTGTCGCCATTAAAGGTCAATTTATTGGCATCTATTTCGCAGGCACTTCTCACGGTAGTATCCACAATGGTTTCGCTACCTTTTCCAAAAGGGGCTTTTTCTGCCACTTTTATCAGTGCTCTGGCTTGTGTTTCATTAATTGGATAGGAAATCTCCCCTACACCATCTACTTCCAGCCCCGGAAATTGAAACTCCGCAGTATGCACACTGATAAACCTACCACTGCCTTTTAAATCTTTTAAGCAGTTTAGAATATTTTCTTTTAGATCACCCATAAAGTATTTTGCTTGAAAAAACTGGCCAAACCGACAATGATTAAACCAAAAACAAAACTAGTAAAAGTAAAAAGAACAATCTAAAAGTTTTTAGAAATTGTAATTTTCTGAGTTCGGTTCGTGAGGACTCCAATGCTGTTAAGTTTTTGCAAATCATTTATCAGTCTGAGCCTCCCGAATGGTCGGACAAGTTGTCGAACACCTTAAAAAAGCCTAAAAACCAATAAAATGGCTGTCCTTCGACAAGCTATCATTGACGTTTCTATTTAAGTCGTTAGCTAATAGATAATTAAGTTCTCAAAATTTTAGCGCTTCCATCTTAGCAAAATAGAACCCCCCGCTCTGTCTAACACTGTCCTTGCCGGACGGGCTTTGTTCTTTTTCTACTATATAACAAACTACAGCTAGTTGATTTTTAGGGAATCGTCCGCAAAGTCATCTATTTTTGAGATTCTGTCCCACAGCCACATAAACCTGATTTGAAAATAATGTTCTTTAAAATTGAAACCAAATACCTTGCCCTTGTACATATCCTCAACCTGAACCGGAACGGTTCAAATGTCTACAGCACCAATTCCTTTTTGCAGCATACGACCCCGACAGGGTCGAATAATTTTTAATACAATGTTTTCTATAAACATTCAATCCCTTCGGGATTGCGAACGGTATTCCAAAATTGCTGTTTTAGAACTCCGTGTTATCCAAATTTCGATATATCTTCTGCCGTAAAAAGAATTACCTTTGGCAAGGTTTCTAAGCGACCCGCCACAAATTTATCTATTTTTGAGATTCGGTTCTACAACCACATAAACTTGAAAAAAAGAACCAAAACCGAGCATTTTCTGCGAGCTCATGAATGCAAATAAAACAATAAACGCTAATGAATAATTCAAGGCTGGCACCTCTTTGGGTAAAAATTCGCCAAGCTGTTTTATATCGATGCGTTGAGGCCTTTCCCAACCACCCCCAACCCCTCCTAAAAGAAGGAGGGGAGCTTAATTTACGATGACTTTGTCGTCTGATTCCTGACCTCCGACTTCCGATTTCCCGTCTGAGCGTTTCTTCCTCCAAACTGCTGCTAGGCCGGATCTAGCGAGGTGGCTAAGCAAAGCGGCTATAGCGAGAAAAATATGGTTTTGGATGATAAATAACTGATTTCTGACACCTGACTTCTGATTTCCCTCTGCGTTTTTCCTAGCTTGACATCATTTGTTTGTTTTCCCTTAACTTAATAGCATTCTTGAGCACTCGAACCAAATAAGCAGATAAATCCAGCCAGTTCTTTCCTCGTACACCGCCAGTTGAATAAACGTAACAATCCGAGTGTTAAACTTTTAAAATTAATCATAACTTCGTCCCTAAGACCTGCAAATCTTTTTAGATGTATGTTAACTAATCTTCCTGCCAAATTTTTTTCTATTTCGCTGTTTTTCGTCTTTTTAGGCACTACCCTAAATGCACAAGAGCGGTATGCAACAGACCTTAATAAGCTGAACGAATACATCAAAAAAAAACCATCGTTTGATAAACAAAAGCAACTACGTATACAAAAGCTAGAAACTGAAATAGACGGTCTACCTGTTGGCAATGATCAAGGGCACTATGTTCTTTACTTAAAATTGTATAACGAATATAAAACGTACGATTTTAAAAAGGCTTTCTTCTATTCTAAAAAACTAGAAGAAACAGGCCGCCGATTAAAAGATCCAACCAAAATTGCCGACGGAAAAACCAAAATGGGATTTATACTTATCTCATCTGGGCTTTTTAAAGAAACGTTCGATGCACTAAAATCTGTGGAAGTAGAACATTTAGTTGACAGCATGAAGATAGAATTTTACTTTCTTAATGCGCGTTGCTACTACGATTTGGCAGATTATGATAAAGACGACTATTTTGCGCCTTCGTATGTTAAGCGCGCCGCGGCATATATAGACTCTGCTACCATGCTTTGCGATCCTAAATCTTATGAATCTAGGTATTTTAATGGTTTAAAACTGCTTAAAGCTGGCAAAAAGACCGAATCCTCGAAAATTTTACATGACATATTGAAAAATTACCAACTCACAAACCATCAATATGCCGTTACCGCATCTACTTTAAGCGATATTTACATTCAAGATAACAACATAGAAAAAGCAATTCCTTTGTTGGCCAGAGCCGCTGTAGACGACATTATTTCATCGACCAAAGAAGCCGCAGCGATGCTAAATTTAGCGCAATTGCTGTATAAAAGAAACGATGTTAAAAATGCCTATACATACATAAACGAAGCTATGGATGATGCCAACTATTATGGCGCCAGGCAACGTAAAATTCAGGTAAGTGCAAATTTAATGGTTATTGCATCAGGCAAAATCAATTCGGTAGAAGGTGAACGAAAGAAATTAGTGCAGTTTATTGTTGGCTTAGTGTTGTTTATGGTGTTGATTGGAGTGTTCTCTGTAATTATTTATCGCCAGCTACTAAAAATTAGAAAAGCCGATAAAATCATCACCGAAACAAATGCGTCGCTACAACTAACGATCAACAAACTTAACGAGGCAGAAAAAATTAAAGAGGAATATATTGGTTACTATTTTAATTTAATTTCTGTCTATCTAAATAAGCTAGATAGGTTTAAAAGGTCGGTAGACAATAAAATAAACGCCAAAAAATTTGAAGACATACGGGTGTTGGCAAATAACATCAACCTAAAAAAAGAAAGGGAAGAGCTATTTGAGAATTTCGACCGAGCTTTTTTAACGCTTTTTCCACAATTTGTAGAATCTTTTAATGCTTTGTTTGATGAAGAAAACCAAGTAAAACTGCAGCATGCCCAAATACTTAATACCGATTTAAGAATTTTTGCTTTAGTTAGGCTTGGAATTAGCACGCCCGAGAAAATAGCTTCTATTTTAGAATACTCTACAAATACCATTTATAACTACAAGGCAAGAATTAAAACAAAATCGTTGCTAGATAACGACGAATTTGAGCTAGCTATTATGGCTATAAATACCATATAATAATTTTCAACGCTTGTTCTAGCCTATATTTAGTCTATATTCTACATCGCTAAACACAAAATCAACTAATTGGATAACAGCACTTTGTTTTAAAAAATCCTCGTTTTAGGTTTATATTCTCGTTTTGATAATTGCGTTTCAATTATTAAAGCGTTCTCTTTGATTTGTATTTAGATGCAGCCAGTTCTGGTCTAAGTGCAAGATCAATCTAACCAAAATAATATGAACCTAAAAAAAATTGCTTCCTACTCTGGATGCATTTCCAAACAACCCGTCATTAAGCCTCCGATTTAATTTTAATTTTTAAGCATCAGCCTTTCAATCAAAATTCAAATCTACTAACCAACCAAAATAAACCAATATGTTGAAAAGACAATTACTCAAAATCTTTCTGCTTGGTACCTTCACACTTTTCTCGGTATCAATTGCCGCGCTCGCGCAAGAAAGAACCATCACCGGTAAAGTAACCGATGATAAGGCAGACCCGATACCCGGTGTTACCGTCTCGCTAAAAAATAACACACGTGGCGTAGCAACAGATACAAATGGTGCGTACAGCATAAAAGTCTCTGGCAATAAGACAACTTTAGTATTTTCTTTGGTGGGTTTCGCAACCAAAGAGATTGCCCTAGGCAACAAAACAACCATGAATATAACAATGATAGAAAGCAACCAACAACTAAGCGATGTTGTAGTTGTGGGTTACGGTACGCAGAAAAGGAAAGACCTTACCGGTTCTGTAGCTTCTGTTAACGGCAATGATTTTAAAGATCAACCAATTACCAACGCAACGGAAGCGTTGCAGGGCAGAATTGCAGGTGTAAACGTGGTAAAAAGTTCTGGTGCGCCAGATGCGCAACCTACCATAACAATAAGGGGAACATCTTCTTCAAACCAACCTGCTCCTTTATACATTATCGATGGGGTTCGGGTTCCGGGAGATGGCAATCTTAATGTACAAGATATTGCCACAATTGATGTGTTAAAAGATGCAAGCGCGGCCTCTATTTATGGTTCTGCTGCTGCTGGAGGTGTTATCCTTATCACCACAAAAAAGGGAAGAACACAAACACCAAGCATTACTTTTAGCAGCAGGTATGGCATATCTACTCCAAAAACCGGAGAGCTGTTAAACAAAGAACAATACCTTCGATATGAAAACATAGTAAACCCGCAGTTTTTTAGCAATGCGCAGGGACTAGATACGCTAGCCAACACCAACTGGGTAGATGCGCTTTATAAAAACGCAACAGATCAAAACTATAATTTATCTGTAAGCGGTGCAGGCCAAAAAATGGATTATTTAGTATCGGGGTTTTACAATAAGCAAGATGGCGTTTACGCACGCAACTTCTCTAACATTGGCGGCGCTCGGGTAAACTCTAACATTAACATTGGTAAGTATTTAAAAATTGGAGAACAGGTAGCTTTCTCTCAAAGAAAAACGGCACCGCCAATTGGGGTTGAGGCGCAGTTGCACAATTCACCTTACCGCACCATACCTATTTTGCCGCTTTATAACAAAAATGGCAGCTACGGAACTTCTCCTCAAGGATATAATGGTTTCGTATTTAACGGAATAAATCCGCTGGCAGCATTAAACGCGGCATCGGTAGAAAACTTTAAAAATAACCTCCAGGCAAATGTGTATGGCCAAATTGCTTTACCCTTTGGCTTAACTTTTAAAACCACTTTTGGATATTCTTATTACAACGAGGCGCAAAATTACTTTCAAGATGTATTTAGCAATGGTGCCGTAACTAATCAAAATAACTCGCTAAACAAAATAAACGTAATTAGTAGCCAGCTACTTTCCAACTATGTTTTAACGTACGATAAAACCTTCGATAAACATCATGTAGATGCTGTTGCTGGTTATGAGCAGATTACCAACAAATTCAGCAATCAAGATGTAACGGCAAGCAATATGGGTTTGCCAGGCTTCTCTTTCGTGCCAACATCTGCAACCAATTATGTAGTAAATGGTAAAACAGATAACAACGGTTTGATCAAATCTTTTTTTGGCAGGGTAAATTACAACTACGCAGGTAAATATTACGTTTCTGGATCCATTAGGCAAGATGCCAACTACACGGTTTTTGGTCCTAACAAACAAAAAGGTGTTTTCCCTGCGGTTTCTGCAGGCTGGAACATTTCCGAAGAACCATTTTTTAAATCGGCGGTTCCCGCAATAAATTTATTAAAACTTAGAGGTAGTTATGGCGAATTGGGAAATAGCAACATTGCGCCTTACAGCTACGTATCTGTTTATAAGCAGTTTGCTGCCAGTGGCAATGGCTCTGCCGGCGGACAAAATTTTGCGCCAAATACAAATTTGGTGTTGGCAAATACTTTCAACTCCATTCCAAACCCAAGCCTACATTGGGAAACTGTAAAGGAAACAAATATTGGTTTAGATGCCGAATTATTGAACAGTCGCGTTTACTTAACGGCAGAATATTATAATAAGAAAACTGTCGATTTGCTGTATCCCTTACCGGTTTCTTTAAGTTCTGGCATTACCGAACCTTATTTGGCAAACGTTGGATCAGTAAGCAACAAAGGATTCGATTTTTTAGCGGGCTACCGTGATAAGGTTGGTCAACTTGGATTTGATGTTAGTGTAACCGCGGGCTTTAATAAAAACAAAGTTTTAAGTTTAAGTGGTGTTACCACCGATGCTTTATATGATGGTTATAACTTTTATACCAATGGCGATGTTGGCTTTAACGCAATGCCAAACCAACAAATTACCATTAGCCGTGCAGGCGACCCATTTGGCTCTTTTTACGGCTATAAAGTGCTTGGTATATTTAAAACCGACCAAGAGGCGGCGGGTCAGATGGTTAACGGAAAAGCTGCAAAAGCTGGCGATTTAATTTTCGAAGATCTTGATGGCAATAAGGAAATTACAGCTGCCGATAGAAAGATTATCGGAAACCCAAATCCAAAAATGATCTACGGTGTAACGATTAATTTAAATTACAAATCGTTCGATTTAGGGTTATTGTTTAACGGTGTTGCCGGAGTTGATCTGTTTAATGGTGTAAAATCTTATCAACAATATCCATTTTCTGGTGATGCAAATACTTCGCCAGCAGTTTTTAATGCGTCGTTCTTCGGAAATAATGGGCTAACAAGCCAACCAAGAATTGGGATAAAAAATCCTGATGGCTCATTTACATTAGACCAAAACAGAAACTATTCTAGCGTTAACAGCTACTTTGTAGAAAAAGGAGATTATTTAAAACTTAAAAACCTACAATTAGGATATACGCTTAAGGGCTCTTTTATGGATAAATTGAACATTAAAAGTGCTCGACTTTTTGTAATGGGCAACAACCTATTTACGATCACGAAATACTCTGGCTTCGACCCAGAACTGGCAAGTTCCTTCTCTGGTGCGGGCTATAACGGTGTAACTACAAAAGGCATCGATGCGGTTTCGCAATACCCACAAACAAGAATATATTCTGTTGGCCTAGACGTTAATTTTTAACTTATAAAACTAAAAAAATGTTAAAGAAATTATATATAGCAGCAATAGTCGTTTTGGTAATGGCGGGTTGCAAAAAAGATCCTGGTTTGCTTGGGCCAACTGATGCCTATTCAACCACAACGTATCCGCATTCTCTTGGAGATTTACAAAGCGTATTGTCTCCTGGCTACTCAAATTTAAGAAGCGCCGCACTCTTTGGGTTTAACCTAATGCCAAAAGCCTTGGCAAATGCTACGCATACCGCTAACAGCTCTTATGGCGAACAGGCTTGGAATGAAATGACCAACAACAATTTGGGGGTAAATAATCAATTCTCAAAAGACGCTTGGGCATCCTTTTACACAGGCGTAAAAAACTGTAATGTGGCCATAAAAGCATCTAATTTTTACAAAACAAATGGCATGAAGCCAGGTGAAGAAAAAGACGTAAATTACGTGTTGGGACAGGCCTATTTTTTAAGGGCATTTTATTATTTCCAACTAGAATGCTATTATGGCGAAAGCTATATTAGAAGTGGAGCAGGCGGAGATAAAATGGGTGTTCCTATTTATGATGAGATTCCAGAAACGTTAGATGCCACCCAAAAGCCAAGAAGCACCGTAAGAGAAACTTGGGATTTTATTGAGAAAGATTTGCTACAATCTGCAGATTTATTAAAAGGAAAAGTTTGGACTGGTGATGATCGGGGAAGAATTTCTGAATGGGCTGCCAAAGCCTTGTTGGGTAAATCCTATGTGTTCACTCAAGATTGGGCAAAAGCGAAGCCTGTTTTGTTAGATGTAATTCAAAACAGCGGCAAGTCTTTAATGCCCTATGCTAAATACCGCGAATCTTTCTTGGGCCATAGCGACAGTGAGTTTAACGAAGAATCTCTGTTTGAGTTAAACGTAGATCCAGATAGCAAGGGAGATTACGGCCCTTATGGAAATACGCCAAACGCGACCGTTTTATATGGCGTAATTTGGTCGCCATTTGCTTTGGGCTTTGACGGTACCGAAACAGGTTCTATGTCTTTAGGTTACGGCAACGAGGGTTTCCACGATAAAAATGTACAGCGTTTTGGTTATCCACTGGGTTACTACACTTTAGTTAACAATCCAAATTTTAAAACTGGCCAATCGCCAAGCTATAAAAACCCACCAAAGGTGATGGATCCTGTGTATAAACAAGCAGCCGAAAATGTGAGAACAAACAAGCTTGCCGATCCGCGTTTGTATGTAAATGCCTTGCAACCTTGGCTAGATTCTGTAAAATTTGATGGTTCTAATTGGTTTCCGGTTTCTAAACCAAACTATTTTGGCGGTCAGCCGAATACCTACGGTTGGAGTTTTAGAAAATACACCAATATAGATTATAGCTTAAACGATAAAAACGCACAGGGAAACAATTTGTATTTCTTGCGTTTGGCAGATGTTTTTTTACTTTATGCAGAGGCTGCTAAAGGACTTGGGGACAATACAACAGCGTTAGAGTATTTAAACAAGGTAAAACGTAGGGCTTATAGCTATCCAATTAACGCGCCCTCGCCAGTAGATTATACAAGTTTAACAGGAGTGACAAAAGCAATTAACGACCCTGTTTTAGGCACAAATCCACTGTATTACGAGCGTTGGGCAGAGTTGTTTAATGAATCTGATTGGTGGTTTGATGTGTGCAGGTGGAAACTAGGGAAATCTGAAGCGGCCTATTATGTTACCGCGATAAATGTAGGCGGCCAGCCTTTTACCTTCAATGAAGCTAAATCTTACTCTTGGCCAATCCCTACGGATGAATTTAATTCGAATGCAAAAATTACTGGTCAACAAAACCCTGGCTATTAATTATTAAAATGATGCGTCTGAAGGCGGAAGCGAGAAACTTCCGCCGAAAGGCAAACCTAAATGGAAATTGTAAATGAAGTTAAATTTTAAAAAAAGCATCTGTTCAAGAGCGCTCGCATTCGCCGTTTTGCTCTTTCTAATGGCTGGCATAAGCGCTTGCAAAACAGCCAAAAAGACAGACGATTTAAAAAATCTGCCGGCGCTTACTTTGCCCATAAGCAAAGAAAAATTGGTTATTGCCCACTGCATGACAAACATAATTCGCTATAAAAACCATCCATTTGAAGACAGTTGCAATCCTGAATATTATTTTAAAACTGGAAACATAACTGCACCCTTAGGCGGATTATCTCAGGTTTATGTAATGGCCGATAGCTTATTGAGCAATGCAAGTTTAGAAGAAGCGGTTGCTTTTGAGATCAAAGCAGCCAAAAAATGCGGAATAGATGGCTTTCAGTTTTATTATCATTTAGGCAGTAGAACGGATGATGACATCATCAAAGCTTATTTTAAAGTTGCAGATGAACAGAAAATCGATTTTAAATTTACCTTTTGCATTTCACATCCCAAAGGAAAAACAGAAAGCATAAAAATTGCCGATTTTGCTGAACGTATAAATGGGATATTTAAGGCTGTTGGGCAAAACAACAAACATTGGCTAAGAACGCCCGATGGACGCTTGCTTGTTTACTCTTGGTACGGAGAAGATTTGGCAGATATTCCAGCAAAATCCAATTTTCCGAAACCGTATTACGCTGCAAAAGCTTTTCAAAAACTAGCCAATGCAGTACACGATAAATTTGCGTGCGTTTACACAATAAACCAACGCTATTCTAAAACAGATTTAAACAATATTTTGGATTATTTTCCTGCGGTTTGGATCTGGACATTGCCTTACACCAATACTTATTCTGGTTTTGAAGTTGCCAAAGCTTGTAAAGAGCGCAATAGAAATTTTACAGCTTCCGTCTTCAACGATTTTTACACCTCGAAACTGTTAAAAAAAGGCACTTGGGATATGTATCATAACGCAGCCGATGCCGTTAAAGCCGGAATTGATAGCGTTGATCGTAAATACATCCCAACAGGATTATCTAATAATTTTAGAAATCTTTTTGATTTCGGGATCAAACAAAATGCCCAGATTATAAATGTCATCACTTGGAACGATTATCCAGAAGGACACCACATTGCGCCAGAAATTAATCATAATTATGGCTTTGCAATTCTGCTAAACTATTATAAAAGTTTGTGGAAGGGCGAGAAATCATCTTATCAAAACAAAGATGTTGCCATTGCATTTTTTAAAAAATATCAATCTAACGTAACGCCTAATCCATACAATATTCCTGTGGTAAGTTTCGAAAAGGAAGCAAAGCCAACGCCTGTAGAGGATTCTATTGAAGTAGTTACGCTGTTAAAAGATTCGGCAACCCTTTACATTAATAATCAAAGGGTTAAAGTTGCGGCAGGTCTAAAGTCTTCTGTTGTTGCCTCAAAACCAGGCAATGTAATTGTGCGTGCAACACGTAGCGGTAAAGAAATTATAAATTTCATCACGCCAGAAGGTATTACCACAGCATCGTATAGAACAGACAGGTTAACCTATAGTTTTAGCAGTGAGTTTAAAAGTTTTCATCACTATTTATTTGGTGATGATAAAGCGTTTGTTTCTTCAGAATATAGCACGCTTCCATTACAACCACAGTTTAAAAAGCCAACTCCACCAACCTCACATTAAATTTTTAAGAAATGACTATAAAAAACATAGCTGTCATACTTTTTTCGCTTCTATTTACCAATCAGGTTTTTGCACAAAATAAAACCGTTGAAGCTTCTTTGGGTAAGACGAAAATAGAAGTTGGGTTAGAGGCAGATGGCACGCCGTATTATCTTTTAAATTACGGAAATAAAGAGGTTATCAAAAAATCTACTTTGGGAATTGCCTTTACCGAGGGCGATGGCTTTAAAAACAATTTAGAGATTATCGGCACAGAAAAGAAAGAGGTAGACTCCACTTGGAAACCCGTTTGGGGCGAGGTAAATTCTATCAGAGACCACTACCAAGAGCTTACCGTAAAATTAAGACAGAAAGGAAATAAACATTTATTGATGAATATTGTGTTTAAAGCCTTTAAAAATGGACTTGGTTTTAGATATGAATTCCCTGAGCAAAGCGGATTGAAATATTTTGTTGTTTCTGATGAGCTGACCCAGTTTGCGTTAACAGGCGACCATAAAACATTTTGGATTCCCGGAGATTACGATACGAACGAATATAAATACAGCACCACCAAATTGAGCGAAGTTGATGCTTGGAAAGTTGAAAAAGCCGCTACAGACATCGCCGTAAGGGTTGTGCCAGATCAGTATGCGGTACAAACGCCGCTGATGCTGAAAACAGCAGATGGATTGTACATAAATATACACGAAGCTGGTTTACTTGGTTACCCTGCCATGCAGTTGCACGTAGATAGAAAAAAATTCGTTTTAAGCGCTAACTTGGTTGCCAACGCGGTAGGCAGCAAGGCTTTTTTGCACGCCCCTTTCCACACGCCTTGGAGAACGGTTATTGTAAGTGAAGATGCAAAAGAAATCCTAGCCTCAAAAATAATCCTCAACCTAAACGAACCATCAAAAATTAAAGAAACCTCTTGGATTAAGCCGATGAAATTTGTAGGCGTTTGGTGGGAAATGCAAACCGGAAAAAGCACTTGGAGCTACGCAGAAACTGCCGATTCTAAAGATGCAAACGGCAACCTGACCCCAAGTGGCAAACATGGTGCAAATACCGCAAATGTAAAACGATATATAGATTTTGCTGCCGCAAACCATATTGGCGGTGTATTGGTAGAAGGTTGGAATTATGGTTGGGAAGATTGGTTTGGCAATTGGAAAGAATTTGTGTTCGATTTTACAAAACCATATCCAGATTTTAATGTGCAAGAAATACACGATTATGCCAAAAGTAAAGGTGTACAAATGATTATGCACAACGAAACTTCGGGCTCGGCAACAGACTATGAAAGGCAACTAGATACGGCTTATAAATTCATGAACAAATTTGGCTATCCGGCAGTTAAAACAGGCTATGTAGGCAAAATTATCCCGAGAGGAGAACACCATGATGGACAGTGGATGGTAGAACATTATGAGCGCGTAGCAGAAAAAGCAGCCCAACGCCATGTAATGGTAGATATGCATGAACCTGTTAGACCAACCGGCTTGCAGCGCACCTATCCAAATTTTATGACCTCGGAAGCTGGCAGAGGAAATGAATATAATGCCTTTAGCACCGGAAACCCGCCAGAGCATGAAACCATTTTACCATTTACCAGATTAATGGGCGGCCCAATGGATTATACGCCAGGCATTTTTAAGCTAAAAGGCTATGCCGATGCAGATCCAACCCGCCAAGTACATACCACTTTGGCCAAACAGCTGGCTTTGTACGTTACCATTTACAGCCCGGTACAGATGGTTGCAGACATTATAGACAACTATAAACCTTACATGGATGCCTTCGAATTTATTAAAGAGGTACCTGTAGATTGGGACGATACCAAAATTATTGAAGCCGAACCAGGCGATTATGTAACCATTGCGAGAAAAGGTAAGGCAACACAAAACTGGTTTATAGGCGCCGTTACCGACGAAAATGCCAGAACGGCTACGATTCCTTTAAACTTCTTAAATCCATCTCAAAAATATGTGGCAACTGTTTATGGAGATGTAAAAGATGCAGATTGGAAAAATAATCCAGAGGCTTACCAAATTAGCAAATACCTTGTTGATGCAAAAACGGTGTTAAAATTAAAATTGGCAAATGGCGGAGGAGCAGCAATAACTTTAATGCCTGCTACAGGTAAAGAAAAGGGTTTGAAAAGGTTCAGATAGCTTCGCTTTTTTTTGGGGCTGCCTTAGCTTTTTTGAGTTGTGATAATTAAACGGCGAGCTAAGCTTGTTTTATTTCGCCAACATTTTACTTTCCTACAACTTCTTTTCTAAAATGAGCACCCCAACTTATTAATTCATCTAACATTTTTTTCATTGAATGCCCCAATGGAGTTAGTGCATATTCTACAGTTACAGGCATGCTATCAAATAAAGTGCGTGTTACAATCTTATTTTCCTCAAGTGCTTTCAGCTCCTGCGAAAGCATCTTTGGCGATATTTCTACAATGTCTCGTTGTATTTCTCCAAAACGTTTATTGCCAAAAGTAAGTGATATTATTATGGGCAATCTCCATTTTCCCTGTATTACCTCTAAGGCATCTCTAGATACCATAAGTTTTTGCTGGCACACCTTTTCTTTTTGACTCATATTTTTTTAGTTAAACTTACCCCGAGGTAACTACTTACTTAGGGGTAACTACTATATTTTAGATAGCAAATTTACATACTTTTGTGGTATAAATAAAATTAAAAAAATCATGACAAATACAAAAACCTGGGTAGTAGATCCAATGCATTCAGATGTGTTATTTAAAATCAAACATCTGGTAATATCAACTGTTACTGGATCCTTCAAAAAATTTGAGGGGAAAATAACCTCAGAAATAGAGGGATTTAATAATGCTAAGATAAATTTTGAAATTGACGTAAACAGCATAGATACCAATCAGGATCAACGTGATGAACATTTGAAAAGTGGTGATTTTTTTGAAGCCAATCTATACCCGAAAATTACTTTCGAATCGACAGCCTTCGTAAAAACTGAGGGCAGCGATTATAAGTTAAATGGCAACCTTACCATGAAAGGGGTAACAAAACCGATCAGCTTAAATGTAGAATACGGCGGCTCAGAAGATAATGGACACGGCGTAATTAAACATGGATTTGAAGTAACCGGAATAGTTAACCGCAAAGAATTTGGAATGACTTGGAATAAATTAACCGACTCAGGTGGCCTTGGTTTAGGCGAAGACATTAAACTAATAGCAAACATTCAGGTTGCAGAATTGGTTGAGACAGCAGTAGAACCTGCAGCATAGAAATAGTGTGAATGAATAGCCTATTCTAAAACTTTACACACCAAAACCCGACGAGCTTGAATGCTCGTCGGGTTTTGGTGTATTACCGGTTGATCAGGCATAGTTCTTATAACTATATCAAACTCCTCCCCTCCGTTCGTCAGGAGGGAAAATCATTAAAAATGATTTTCGCATTTAGCATAATATTATGCAACTTGTCCCTGCAATTTGCGAGGCTCCAACTGTCCATAACATCGCAAAAAATCAATTCTCATTCAACTGGTTATCTATTTTTTTCTGAAGCTCTTCTTTAAAATTTTCGTTTAAATGTAATTCGCTGTGCAGCGAAGAGACAAAAAGGTTCTTTACCATTCTGTTAATCGCCAAACTTTGTTTCTGATAGGTTACACAAATTGCACAACCTGCCAAATGAATTTTTAATTCCAACTCCTCTCTAACCGAAATTTTTTCAAGCTGTTTTTTTTCTATCAAAAATGTAGCCTTGCGACAATTATATGCTATTTTTTTTATTTCAGATTCTTCCATATCTATAATTCTAAATCCAGTTTTTTTGAAGACAGGCCCTAAGATTTACTTTAGTGCGGTGAATGATTACCCAAAAATTTGACGGTGTAAGTTTCAATTCGGTGCAAATAACCGAAGTTACTTCCTCGTCAATGTGTTTCATTGTAAAGACAGAAATCCATAAAGCAGGCAACTTTTTCATGCATTGCTGTAAAATGTGGTTAAATTCTTTTGTAATGAGTGTGCTAGGTTCTTCGATACCTATTTCTTTAGGCCAGTATTCTTGATTCCAGTTGCCATGTACTGAATCAAAAAAATTCTGCTGACTACCATCATGGACTTCTTTTTCTGACCCATTCGGAGTTCGAGATGCCCGACTACGGTACACGTCTATAACTTTATATTTTAAGATTGCTGTAAGCCAGGTTCTCTCCGTACTCCTACCCTCAAAATTATCGAGTTTTTCTAAAGCAGCTAAAAAAGTATCTTGAACCAAATCTCGGGCGCGCTCTTCATCGTTAATCCTCGAAAAAGCATAGGTAAAAAGGTAATCTGCATAGTTAGCAACCCAACAATGCGGGTTAAGGTTTCTCTTTTGATCACCGATAATTTCTTCCTCCGTTAAAACTTGCATTTATTCATAATTAAAATAGAAATAGGTAATGCGGCCTTGTAACCGCATTACCTTTTGTTTGGGAGACCGCTAACAAGTTAGTTTTTTTTTAAATATAAGAAATGTTGTTTCTGTCATTTCTTCGGTCTAAATTTATTTTATCGATTTGATAATCGAACAAAACCTAGACAAAAAATCGAAAAACAGATTACATCAATTACTCCAAAATAACCCGCATAAAGTTCTGAACATCGGGCAAGGTAGTAAATGGATTTGGGTTTGGAACTTTGGCAATAGGCATACTTTCTTGAAGTGGTGTACCAGCCAAATTAAACTGGGTAATGCCTGCGCCTGGAAACTGGTTTAACGCGGTTCCATCATCATAAAGACCTGTAGTAGAGGAAACATCGCCCTTTTGAAAAGGATCTATTCCAGTGCCATTTGTTGCGAAGAACCAATCATTAGAAAATCCATACATGGTTGCAACTGCAACTCGATCGCCTTTTGCTACATCCAATTCCTGAGTTACCTTTCCTCCTTCCGCTCCGTTAATCATCGGAAGCAATACCTTTGTTGCTGGCTCGGCGAGTACATAAACTGCTTTTATTCCAGGTTTTCCCTTTAAGTAAGCGGCAAGAACACTTGCGTCGCCTTTTTGAGCAATATCTTTTAAACCTTGGTTTCTGTCTTTTTCGCCAGCCTTGTACAATGGATTCTCTAATCCGTTAAAAACAACCACTAGTATGGGCGAAAGCGGTGTAAAAATTCCGGTAATACTGGTTGCATATTTACTCAATGCTGCATTGTCTCCCTTCTCTGCAATATCTGTAATCCCGTTTGCGGTAGGTTTGTCTTTCATAAACAAAGGCGCAGGATTCAACAAGTTTCCACCAACAATGTAAGAAATAGCCCAAACCCCCGGACTAAAAGGCGTTTCGTTTGGGGTACCGCCAGATGTATTTTGGATGGTAAGTGTAAATTGCGAGTTTCCATCATACTTTAATGTGGTCTTCATCAAATTAGCTGTTGGCATATAAGTATTTCCTTGGGCATCCATTCCAACCACTTCAGAAATATTTCTATTTTCGGCAACACCGGGGTGGGTTACCGTAGCGCCAGGTTTTTGGTTGATGCGTGTGCCGTTATCCCACAATTTTACTTGGCTTGATACATCTCCTTCTATTGGCTTGCCGGCTGCATCGTACACTAATATGCCAGGATTATCTGGCGCAAAAAATAAATCGTTAGAAGCACCATACATGGTAGCAAACGTTACTGCTTCGCCTTTTGCAGCGTAGAAATGAATACTGGTAGATTGACCGGGCAAAATTACCGGCGGCGTGCCAGTACCTTGAAATGTGCCAGATTCTACAAGGGGTTTTGAATCCAAAACGTTTTGCACGGTAATTGATACTTTTTCAGTGGGTGGTTCTGTTGGGTATTTCCTATCTTTCTTACAGGCTGTAAATACCAAGGGCAGCAGCGCAATGCCGGCCCATGTTGTGAGTTTTTTATACTGTTTCATGGTCTATATTTTCTTAGTCTGTCGTACCAAAGTTCAATACCTTACAAATAATCTAAAAAAACATTTCGAATCCCTATTTTAGCGTCTACATTTAAAAAACACTTTCTTTGTAAGGAATGTTGTGACTGGCCGACTAACAAAACAAAAACATGATGAAAACGACAAAAAAAATTAATTTTAACAGAGCAGGTAGTAAAAACATCCTTGCATTTTTAGCGCTGGGTATTTTGGCTTTAAATCTACCTTCAAATGTATCTGCGGCAGAAAAAACTCACATTTCAAAAGCCAAAATTTTCGAGAAAACTGTTTCAGATACTACAAAAATGGTGTCTGGTGTTCCGCTCAAGCCAGAAGATGTAAGTCCGCTGTTGGTTGGTGAAAAAATTCCAACACTAATCTTATCTAACGATAAAGGAGAAAGTGTCGATTTAAATAAGGTTGTTGCTGAAAAACCGACAATTCTCGTGTTTTATCGTGGCGGCTGGTGTCCTTTTTGTTCGAAACAACTTGCTGGCTTGCAAGAAATCCAAAAAGACCTTACAGATATGGGTTATCAAGTAATTGCCGTAAGTACCGATAGTCCAGAAAACCTAACAAAAACGATGACGAAAGAAAAGTTGTCTTACACGCTTTTGTCTGATGCTGATTTGAGCGCCTCTAAGAAATTTGGCATTGCCTACAAAAGCCCGGCAAATTACGATTCGTTTTTGCCAGCAGCCTCGGGCGGTAGAAATGTAGATAAATTGTTGCCTGTTCCTTCTGTTTTTATTTTAAATAAAGTTGGAGAAATAGCTTTCGAATACATCAATCCAAACTTTAAACAACGTATAAGTTCCTCTTTGATGAAAGCTGCCGCAGAATCTCTACGGAATCAAAACTAACATACTTGTTGGATCCTGCGATATTGGCAGGATTCAACAATTTTTAAATTAAATATATCTATATTTAAAAATTATGAAATCGATAAGCAAGTATCCGCCCATAACCATTATTGCTTTGGTGCTTCTTTTAAGTTCTTTCGTGTCTATACCTTGTTCGGATACGCCAGTTGTTAACGCTAAATTAATTAACGAGATAAGTTTTATCGAAAACTCTTGGACCTTAGCAGCGAAAAAGGCCAAGGCAGAACATAAACTTATTTTTGTGGACGCATACGCTGTTTGGTGTGGCCCTTGTAAACTGTTAAAATCCACGACTTTTAAAGACCCTAAAGCAGCTGAGTTTTTCAACAAAAACTTTGTTAACCTATCTATCGATATGGAAAAGGGAGAAGGGGTTGCACTTTCCGACAAATGGAAAATAGATTCCTATCCTACCCTGATGGTGCTAGATGATAGCGGTCGGGTGGTGCTCAGTTCTATTGGCTACCTACCTGCAAAAGATTTGATTGAATTTGGGAAACAGGCGCTCGAAAAACAGAAAAAAAACAAATAATAGGACCATACGCTTTACTTTCTTACCATAAGTTAGGCTCGCCTTAAAGCCTTATCTTGTATTTAACTCTAAAAAAATTGGAGGGTGACATGGAGAAGAAATACAAAAACAACTTTATACAAGAAGTTTAAAAATAGCCAACACTTTTCGCAATAAAATGAAACGAATTTTAACATTGATGTTTTTAGATGCAACATTAACTGTCAGTGCACAGTCTACCGATAGTTTACAAGTACAGCTAGCTCGCAAATGGGAACATAGTAAGGTCTATGCTTTAAAGCTTGCCGCTTTGATGCCCGAAGCCGATTATGGTTTCAAAGCATCGCCAGAAGAGATGAGTTTTCAGGAGCAGCTTCTTCATATTGCCGACAATATTAACATGCTTTCTTCTTCTTATTTGTTTTGCGATGCACCAACAGCGCGCGATCCAAAAACAAAATTGTCTAAAACAGAAGTTTTGAAAATCCTAGCAGATGCCTACGATTGTGGGCTTAAGGCGAATACAAACGTTGCAACATCTTTATTGGATGAAAAAGTAAAATTCTTTGCAGGCCCCATGACCCGGCGGCAAATATTAATTTTGATGCATGACCATCAAACCCACCACCTTGGTCAACTCATCGTCTATCTTCGGTTAAAGGGGATTAAACCGCCTGCTTATATTGGCTGGTAATTATTTATTGTAATTATTAAAGGATTCTTCTTCAGCAATCGGCAAGTTAAGTGTATAAGTTTTGTACTTTTTAAACACGTGTTGCATACTATAATCTGTAGCGTTTTCGCAATTTATTTCATCAGACAGTTTACGCAAACCCGAAGAGGTATAAATCCCGCAAAATGGCTGAAAAAAATATTTATTTTTAAATGCGTAAAAATCGAACTCTTTGTTTTCAGAACAGGAGTTGATAAGCTGTTGCATCACTGCTTCGCGCATATCGATCATGTCGCAGGCCAAGATTAGCCAATTTTTTTCAGGGAATTTTCGGTGTGCACTCAAAATGCCTCGCAATGGCCCAGGAATGTTGTTGCTATCCAATATCAACTTATCCTCAGGTATTAATCTCTTATAGCTTTCTTGTTGACCTATATTTATACTTACCATTGCTTCTAAACCAAGTTTTATTAGCTTATTTTGCAAAAGTTCTACCCAAGTTTTCTCCTCGTATAGTTTTAAACCCTTATCGGTGCCGGCCCTTTTGCTTTGCCCACCTGCTAAAATTAATCCGCATATATCCATTGCCGTTTTATTTTTCTGAGTGTCCAAGATCTTTATCTGGGCTTACCGCATCTCTAACCAATTTTTTTAGCTCCTTAATCTCGGGGAAACGTTGCATTTGCTGCCGATCAAAAATCAAACTCCCATCCACTTTCACGGTAAAAGTCCCTCCAATTTCGCTGGGAATTAGTGTAACTCCTCTTAGCTCATCTACAAATGTGTTTAATAACTCTTGCGCCATGTACGCAGAGCGCAACAGCCATCCGCATTTTGGGCAATATTCTATTTCTATTAAAGGTTTTGACTCAATCATCATCATTCGAAATTAAATATTATCGCAACAAGGTTACTCGTAAATGTGAATATTTGGATCTCCAGTAACTTCTTGACAGCTGCAGTTGCCGCCCCATTTTTTCTTACCATCCAAAAAGTATTCGCATTTCCATACGGGCAATTCATGTTTTATTTTTTCTATGAGAAATCTATTGGCTTCGTAGGCTTCTTTGCGATGGACAGAAGCTGTAACTACTACAACAGCAGTTTCATTAATCCCGACTTTCCCTACCCGATGAATCGCCAACGCGCTGGTTAACTGCCATTTCTCTTTTGCCTCTTCAATGAGGGTTTGGATCATTTGCCTAGCCATTTCCTCGGCCGCTTCGTAAAACAGGTGCGATACTTCTTTCCCAAAACTTCGCGCCCGCACCGTTCCATTAAAAACAACAACTGCGCCCGCTAAGGGGTCTTCATTTTGGGTAAGCAACTCTGCCACCTTAATTTCTTTTGATGTTATGTAATTCATATTAACCTCCGCTACTTGGTGGGATAACGTCTATAAAATCTCCTGAATGAAGTGGATAATCTAAAGCCACAAAAGTATTGTTTACTGCAAAGCGAGAAATATCTAAGATTTCCTTAGCCGAAGGATTTCTGGCAATCAACTCTAATTTTAACGCTCCTATAGTTTCAAGGCTGCTCATGCATTCTATTTCATCGGCGAAATATTCTTTTAACATGGCATAGATTTTAATTTTCATAGTTTAATTGGCTTTTGTTCAAATAAAAACAATAGTTATCAAAAAAATTCCCAGTCGGTTTTTAGCCTCCAATTTTTAGCATGGGTAATTCGCTACCTGTAAATTTAACAGGTTGCTTTTGGTTCAGCGCACTGTTTAAGAGCGTGGTAAAATCAGCATCGCTGTTAGATGTGTTTAAATTAATGGGTTGGTTTACACTCAAACATCCAAATATATTTCCATGATGATCTAAGCGCAAACGATCGCAATCTTTGCAAAACGGTGTGCTGGTATTTGCTATAATTCCAAATATCAATCCGCATTCTGTTCTCCAATAGTTGGCTGTCGCCGATGCTTTTCTCGGCAAAGCCTTAAAACTGTAAACGGTAGAAATACGTTCCAAAATCTCTTGCTGAGAAAATAGTGATTCATCAGACTCTTTATACAAATGCCCCATTTGCATTACCTCTAAAAACCTAACTGCTATATTTTTAGAGGCAGCATATTTAAGCAGGGGAATAACTTGATCATCATTTTCTCCCCTTACCAAAACGGCATTTAACTTTACTTTTAAGCCTGCATTAATTGCTGCATCGATTCCTTTTTTGACTTCTTGCAACTTCGCTCTTCGCGTCATCTTAAAAAACGAACCCTCTTCTGCAGCATCCAAAGAAATATTAATTTCTGTTAGTCCGGCTTTTCTTAGTGCTATTGCCTTCTTCTCTAACAAAAAGCCGTTGCTGGTCATGTTAACCTTAGGAATTCCTATTTCTAATAAACCGGCAATCAATTGCTCAAGCTCCGGATACAACAGGGGTTCGCCTCCGGTTAACCTGACCGAGTTAAGCGACAGTTTAGCATGAAGCTTTTGCACAGTAAGCAATAAATCATTTACAGACAAGCTGTTAGGTTTAATTTGCTGACTTGTTAAATCTTCGTTTGTACAATAGGTGCAAGCAAAATTACACACATCTAGCAAGCTTATCCTCAAATTCTTAAAAGAACGACCAAAATCATCTATCACCATATTAAAAGAATAAAAGCTTTACACATGCTACACTCATTACAGAGGCGAGTACGTACCTAATGGTTTTATTTTTGTAAAGGTTACTACCAAGGTAAGCGCCAATAAATCCACCCGAAACAGCTGCAAAAAACCATACGTAGGAATAATCGGCAGTAAAAAAAGATTGGGCCTTAACAGATAAAAGCCCTGCAATAGAATTGCAAAAAATAAAAAAAGCCGAGGCCGCAGCAGATTCCTTTGCATTTGCCCAGCCCATTAAAATTAACACTGGACTTAAAAAAATGCCACCACCAATGTTTAGCAAGCCGGCGGCAAATCCTAATATTGCGCCAGTAAACAAACCTGCAATTAACGAAATTTCTTTGCGTGCGCCTTGCTCTGTTGGCGAAAACTTTAACAACCGTGCAATTGGAAACAACAAAGCCAGGCCTAATAAAACATTATAAACCTCTCCTTTTAAGGGGAATTTTGCTCCAAAATACGCAAAAGGCACTGAGGTGATCAAGAATGGTAAAATGAGTTTCCATTTTAAATATCCTGCTTTTTTAAATTGCAAAAATGCAACAGCCGATACAATGATGTTAAGCAGTAAAACCAAAGGTTTATAGACTACGGCAGCTATGCCAGATAAAGAGAAAACTGCAATGTACCCACTAGCACCTCCATGGCCAACGGAGGCATATAAAAACCCCAGTATAAATAGACTTATGGCAATAACAACTTCAATTGGCATTTAAATAAGCATTTTGTTTAAACTAACAGATGAAAAATTTTCTTTGGGTGCATCACACACCGGGCAAGTATACGCACTTAAATCTTCAAATTTTGTTCCAGGGACCACGTGGTTAAATTCATCTCCATAAACCTTGTTGTAAATTGTTTTACAGCTATTGCATTGATAGACATTTTCATTTTCTGCCTTTGGGTGCTGCAATTCTGTCACTTCTTCTGGCAATGCAACATTGAGCTGCAGGCCATAGTAGTAATCAGTTAATTTTATTAAACTTTGCTTCAACTCTTTTTGGTTACAAGGCATTGCAAAACTAACATATTCTTTGTTATTAGGGTTAAAATTTTTAGAATGCATAACCTCATAAAGCTCTTCACCCCGCCTATTTTTCTCGTTTCTTTTTCTGATAATCACAGAACCAAAAAGCCCCGTATTCGGCTTTGTCTTTATGGCGAAACATAGCCGGTACGTCCTTAAATCGACCTCTTCGAAATGTTTAACCAAATTTATTTTAAGCGCTAACGCCTCGTCGCATACATCTTCTATCGACCAATTTAGCTCATTCGCCGCGTGCCTTACATTTATCCGATGTTTATTCATTAGATGGCTCCAATACTTCCGATCATCGTCTTTTATACTTTTAATTACCAACGATTTCCATGCGGTTGTATAAAGTTGTCCCAGCCGTGTTTTTTTACAGATTTCGCAAACTTCTTTTAAAAAAGAAACAGAAAATTCTTCTTTACGCCGATAAATTCCAAGCCACAACTTATGATTTCCATAACGATTGAAACCCTCATAATAAGGCAGTTGGAAATCGGTATGTATTAAAGAGTGGGCATATTCTTGTTGAATAAAGTGTTGATTTTCTGAAATTTTCTTATACAACTGCACGCCTATTATTTCGGTAGAAGACAAAATCTCGGGCTCCAGTACTTTGCAAAGCGCCGCAACATCTTCAGAATAAACTAGTGTAGGCCAACTGTACATTTCATTCCCTTTAGGAAAACGAATGTGGAGGTACCAAAAATTGCTAACCTCTGAGGAAACAAAGTTTAAGTGACCGGTAAAAAACGGGATTAGGTTTTGGGCATAGTCTACTATATTTATTTTAAGCTTTGGTTGATAATTAAAGGCGTTTAAAATGTCTTTATAAGTTCCCTCCCTAAGCCAGTTTGTAGGGCTCAATATTTCTTCGGTTACATAAGAACTCAAAATATTTGGGTACAAATCTGCATCTACCTCGTAAACCACATCATCCACCATCAGCGCGTCTGCAAGATCTTCTAATTTATCCGCATCAATCAAGAAGAAAAGCTGTTGCCGATTTCCAAAACGCAATTGATCTGCTCCTGCGGCTTCTGCATGCATAAGAATGTCGAATAAATCGCCAGGAGAAACAATGCCTCCAGGCAAATTAATTTTTATAATATGTTTAACGCTCATCCTTATTCTAAACTATATCGCTATTTAAATCTATTTTTTTGTAACCTATTCTGCTCGCACGAGAATAATTCTATTTTTTCCAAGCGATACTTTAATCTAATACAAGCGCGGTATCCAAAATTCTTTTCACTTCGGGTCTACAAGATCCGCATCCTGTACCAGCACCTGTTTTGGCACACAAGTCTTTAATTTCTATGCAGCCATTTGCAATGGCATCGCTAATATTTCCCTCGCCTACATTATTGCAACTACAGATCAGTTTCCCAATAATGGGTGCTGGCGCTTTGCCACTTCTTAACAACTGCAAACGTTTACCACTTAATTCAATCTTATTAGAAATCAAATCTCTATACTCTTGAAATTCATTTTTATCTCCAATTAAAATGGCGCCGACCAACCTATCTTGGTGGATAATGCATTTTTTATAATACCTTTTTGCTTTATCGATAAACACAATCTCTTCGTACTCTCTATCGTTTGGACATTCGGGCAATCCAATGCTACATAAATCAAATCCGTGTACCTTAATAATGTTCATGAAAACACTTCCTTGGTAAAAACTTGCTATGTCTCCATATAAATAATTTGCCAAAACAGCTGCCTGTTGTTCTGCAGCCGCCGTAATTCCATAAAGAATACCATCAAATTCTGCTATTTCTCCAATTGCAAAAATAGCTGTGTCGCTGGTTTGAAGATATTCATTTACCACAACTCCTCTTTTAACCATTAAGCCACAATCTTTTGCCAACTCTACATTGGGTGTTGTGCCGATGGCTAATACTACCGCATCACATTCTATTTTGCGGCCACTTTTTAGCCTTACGCCGGTTAACTTAGAACGTCCATAAAAAAGCTCTGCCTCATCATCAAAATAGATATCGCAGCCTTGATCTACCATTTCTTCGTATAAAATCTGGCTACCGAGTGGGTCTAATTGCCTACTTAAAAACCTAGAAATGCGTTGCACTATGGTAATTTTTACGCCCAACGCCCGCAAAGACGCCGCCATTTCTAGCCCTAATAAACCACCACCAACAATAAGCACATGGCTTTCTCTTGGCAAATGGTTTTTAAAATCATCTGCATCTTTACGGGTACGCATAGAAAATATTCCTGGTATTTTCGGAATATTCTTAGGGATAGCAGCCCTGCTTCCCGTTGCAATAATCAGCAAATCGTAAGGGGTTTTTTTACCAAAATCATCTGTTACAAACTTCTGTTCTCTATTTATTTTTTCAATTCCTACACCTCGCTGTAAGCTTATGTTATAAATGGGCTCTTCTTCTTTGGTCATCTTTACCAACTGCTCCCATTTCTGCTCTCCGCTAATGTAATCTGGCAACATTACCCGATTGTAAAAAGGATTATTCTCCTTACTAAAAACCGTAATATGATCGCTTTGATTAACTTCTCTATAGGATTTTATAAAACCAAACGCGCCAGCGCCTGCACCAATAACTACTATACGTTGTGTTGGCTTTTGGTACTTGGCCACGTTTACCGTACAATACTTAAAATCTGGTTCTTTCGAAATTTCATCAAGCAACGGAGTTGTAAGGTTATTGGCTCGATTTAAATCACTATTTAAAATTTTGCCGTAGTGCATGGGTAAAAAAACTACGCCCCGTTTTATGGCGAGGGTAATATTTGCCTTAACCCTAACTTCTCCTGTTTTGGATGTAATACTCACCAAATCGTTTTCGCTTATGTTTAATTCTTCCGCATCGGCGGGATGAATTTCCAAGAACGATTGTTTAATGTGTTGGTTTAACTTACTTACTTTCCCTGTTTTACTTCTGGTATGCCACTGATCTCTAATTCGTCCGGTTGTAAGGATAAGCGGAAATTCTGGAGATGGTCTCTCACTTTTAAAAACATCAGCAACAGCATGAATGATAGCCTTTTGCGACGGTGTGTAAAATTTAAAATCGGTAAAAAGCCTTGGTGTACTTTGGTTTTTCTTACTATGATAAGGCCATTGAACAGACCTTTCTTCTTGTAAAATTTTATAGTTTAAACCAGTAATGTTTATGTTAGTATTTGCCGTTAGTGCCGCGTGCTCTAAAAATATTTCTTCTTGATTCTTATAATCAAATCCGTTAAAACCCATTTTTTGAGCAAATTTTACAATAATCTCCGCATCTGGAAGTGCCTGACCCGGAGCATCTAAAACTTTTGGCAGATAAGAAATACGGCGCTCAGAGTTTGTCATGGTGCCTTCTTTTTCTACCCAGCCCGCAGCAGGCAAAATCACATCGGCGTAAGCCAAACATTCTGACTTGTTGCTAATTTCTTGCACTACCACATACTTGGCCTTTTTTAATGCGGCCTCTGCTTGCCGAACGTTTGGCAAACTAAGCAAAGGATTTGTGCACATTATCCAAATGGCCTTCAACCTGCCATCTTCCAACGCCTCGAACATTTCTGTTGCAGTTAACCCGGGTTTTGGGTTAATTTCTGTGCCCGCCCAAAACTCTTTCACTTCCTTTCTGTGCAAAGGATTGGCTAAATCTTTATGTGCGGCCAGTAGGTTAGAAAGTCCGCCAACCTCTCTTCCGCCCATAGCATTGGGTTGCCCTGTTAAAGAAAGTGGCCCGTTGCCAGGCTTGCCAATTTTTCCGGTAATGAGACTAAGATTTATCAGACTTAAGTTTTTGTTTACGCCAATTGAGCTTTGATTTAAGCCCATTGTCCACATAGAGATAAAGCCTTTTGCATCTCCGATGTATTGAGCGGCTAACTTAATATTGTAAGGATCTAAGCCACAAATTTCTGCCGACTCTTCTAAAGTTTTGGCAAAAACTTTCTTACTATAGGCATCAAAACCTTCTGAGTGGTTATTAATGAAATGAAAATCTACTGTCCCGTTTTCTATAAGAATTCTACCGATGGCATGATTTAGTGTTACATCTGTACCCGGATTAAGTTGCAAATGTAGATCGGCAATAGAGCAAGTATCTGTTACCCGAGGATCAACCACGATGATTTTTACAGTTGGATTTGCTGCCTTGTGGGCTTCTACCCTTCGCCATAAAATTGGGTGACACCATGACGGATTGGCGCCCGTAACGTAAAAACAATCTGCCAGTTCAATATCATCATAACAAAGCGGCACGCTATCTTCTCCCAACGACATTTTGTAAGCCGCAACTGCGCTACTCATGCACAAGCGCGAATTTGTATCGATGTTGTTGCTTCCAATAAATCCCTTCATCAATTTGTTTACCAAATAATATTCTTCGGTAAGGCATTGGCCAGAAACATAGAAAGCCACCGAATCTGGACCGTATTTTTCTATAAACGTTTTAAAAACGGCCGCCGTTCTGTCTAAAGCTTCGTCCCACGTAACTTTTTCTAAAGGCATGCTTTTGTTGTAACGCATCTGCGGATAGAGCAGTCGATCAGACTTGTCGTTAACCGTGTAATGGAGATTTAAACCTTTTGAACAAAGTTTCCCTTCGTTAGATGGATGACTTTTATCTCCCTCTAAAGAAAGTGTATTATTTTTGTCTTTAGAGACCAAAACACCGCAACCCACCCCGCAGTAACAACATGTTGAAGGAATTTGGACTGTTTTTGAAGATATTTTAGTCATATTTTATTTGTAGGTATTTTTTTAAATTAAAGATGGCTTGGATAACGGCTTTGAGCGTGACGGCTACAAAACCGTATAAACGAACATTCTCGAGGAGATACTTTTTCACACGTAAACATTCTATCCATACTATTTCGATGTTGTCATTTAAACTAGGTCGTTATTGCCAGAGAAACATCGTCTACCTCATCACTTTCTTTAATAGTAAATTTTGTAATAAATATGATGACCGAAACTACCAAGACTGCAATTCCGATATACTCGAAAGCTTGTACGTAGCTGATATTTTCTGACTTAAATAGAAACCCAAAAACTAAAGCACCAGCGTTTCCTCCTGCACCAACAATGCCGCTAATAAGCCCAACGTTTTTTTCGTTAACAAAAGGGACTATGCCATAAGTGGCTCCATTAGCCATCTTTAGAAATAAAGCAAAGGTTAACATACTTACAATTGCCAGCACTAAAGAACCTGCTTGGGCAAATAATATAATTCCTATTCCCTCAAGCAATAGCACTATTGCCAATAAGCTCCATTTTCCTTTCGAACCAAATTTGGCTCCAACTTTATCTGAGACAACACCGCCCATAGCTCTGGCAAAAAGATTCATTGCGCCAAAAATACCTGCCCAAAAACCTGCAGAGCTTTGAGAAAGCCCAAAAGAATCTACAAAATGTAAAGAGGCAACATTATCGAAGGTGATTTCTACTCCAAAACACATGGCATAAGCAAGGGTTAGCGCCCATACCCGCCAATCGGCCAAGACAGACCAGTCGGTTTTCTTAGAAGCTGCTTTGGAATGACCGATTTCACTAAAATTTCCGGCGGGCGTGTCTTTTGTGTATTTTAGGTAAAGGATGGCCGTAAAAAGCATCATGCATCCCGGAACAATCATGGCATACCGCCAGGCCTCTCCAGTTGTATAGCCCAGGCCAACAATAGCTGCAAATATAAGGGGCATAACCATGTTGGTTACACCGCCGCCCAAGTTGCCCCAACCACCAGTAATTGCATTTGCCGTGCCTTTTATATTTGAAGCAAACATCATAGAGGTATGGTATTGGGTAATTACAAATGATGCACCTATAACACCTATGGCAAGCCTAAAGAGCAAAAAGGTTTGATAACTGTGGGCCAACCCAACAAGAAATACCGGAATGGAGCCTAGAATTAACAACCAAAAGGCAGTTTTTCTTGGCCCAAAAATATCGCAAAGTTTGCCTATAATTAACCTAGCAAAAATGGTTGATGCAATAGAAGCGATGATGATGTTTCCTACTTGAGCTTTTGATAGCCCAAGCTCTACTCTTATGGTTGGCATTAGGGGCGCAAGACCAAACCAACCAAAGAAACATACAAAAAACATTAACCAAGTAATGTGAAAAGTACGCATTTGAATGCCTTTGATGGATAATAGGCGGAGTTTTGAAAGTGGTTTATTCGTATCGTGATTCATAAAAGTTCTTTTTAAAATTTAAGTTGAGTTACAAAAGTGTTGGTGAAAAAGTAAGCATAGCCCATGCCCATTGGTTAGGTCCTTTTTGGTTAATAACCCCTTTAACAACGTCCGTTGTTTTAGTAGAAAACAATTGCGAGTAACCCAGTTTAAAATTTACCGATGGATAAAAGTCGAGGTTATAAACCACGTCTACTTCTTGGCCAAGCGAGCTGCTTAGTTTGTCTTGTCCAGAAAATACATCTACAGGAGAGTTAAATTGATGTAGATTGAGCAAAAAGGATGATTTTTTGCCAGCCTTGATTTTAGAATTTAGATAAACATCAACTAACCCTGTTGTTCTGCCAGATTGCCCAAAGGCATTGCCAACATAAAAATAATCTATAAACCCGTAGAATTTATGGTTTGTACCAAACGTTGGATCAAATGCATTTTCTTTTGCTGAAGTTGATTTTGTTCCAGATAAATAATCGGCACCAAGCTCTGGAGCAGCAAAAGCCTTGGGTAGCGCAGCAGAAAAGGAGAAAAGATAGGCACTTACATTTTTATTGGTCGAAGATTTACCAGATTGATAATAAGCTTCTTCGTGAATCTTCAATGCACCTACTTTTTGTTCTGCATATAGCCCAAAGGTTTGTTTAAAGGCGGTTGTAGAATCGAGCTTTTGCCTGCCATCATTTAAGAAAAGAAAAGAAATTTTACCGCTGCTATAATCTTTATGCAGCCATAAATATTGCATGGTTTTGTAATTGGCTGTGCCATTGTAAAAAGTGCTAGAAAGTTTTGTTGGTTCTGTACCCACATTTTGGTTGAAAGCAGCACCTATATGTGCAGAAAAACCAGTGGAATCTGTATAGGTAAATTTTGCCAAATCGTGGCTTCTACCTTGTTGTGCCCAGTCTAATCCACCTAAAAAACGTTCGTTGTCGTAGCTTAACTGTTGTCGGCCAATTTTCATGGCATACCTCTTATCAAAACGATATTCTCCATAAGCCTCGAACACGTTTGTTAAGGATGGGTCCGTTTTGTAAACCTGGGCGGTATTGCCCCACATTCGCACATCTTGAAGAGAGATTTTTAGGCTAACTTTTTCTTTAACGTAGCTAAAGTTTAAGCGAGATCGCTGCTCTACAAGCAACGCTGCACTTGTCTCAGCTGTGTTTAGAGTCTTAAAACCGTTTCTAAATTCTGCCCTAGGTCTAAGTTCAGCAGAAATGTTTAACTGTGCCACGGCTTGCTTGCCGTATAAACTTGCAATGCCAATTACAGCTAACTTGTTGATTGATTTAAATTTTCGATACATTTGGGTAAGTTTTGAGTTTTTGCGGATTCGATTCTTTAAGCCCCAATTATGACTGCAATCTGGTTGGGGTTTTCTAGTTTTAATCTAAACGAGTTTTATTGCTATTTTTTTTACCTTCATGGCTGTAAATATATTCAATATCGTGAAATAAACATGTTTTTTATTAAAAAAAATAAAATAAACTGGTAAATTTTAAAAAAAAATGAATTTTATCATAAATTATGCTACTATAAATTATATATTTTTTATAAAAAAATACAATTACTCTTATATTTATGAAATAAATTAATTTTTTAAAGTAAAAAGATACAAAAAGACTTAAATAAATCTAATATTTACATATTTTTATATGCAAATATTAATATATGTAAATTATTACTAGTAAAAAAATATAAAAAACTATATTTTTTTTTAAAAAAAATAGAATCAACTCCATCAGCAAATAAAAAAGATGTTGAAAAACCAATAAAGCTTTTGAAGGAAGAAACGAAGTTAGAGCGGAAGGTAAGCGACCTGCGAGCCTTTTGTCAATATGTTTTCATCTGCGGCATGCATGGCCAGTGCATTTGCAGCAAAACCTAGCCGAACATCCCCAGATCCATTGATGTCTACTTTGTTTAACATTCCGTTTTTTATAATTACGGGGAAAAACTCATCTAAACTCGTCTTTTTTATACGTTCAAAATTTAGTGGAAGTTTTTCAATTGTTGGCGCAGCGCCCCGTAAAGAAGTATTTATATAGAATTCTACAAAGAGCTTAAAAGTAACCAAGCACGAAAATGGATTGCCCGGCAAAGCAAAAATCATTGTTTTACCTAATTGCCCACACCAAATAGGCTTACCTGGTTTTATAGCAACTTTATGGAAATTTTTTGAGGCGCCCAACTCTTCCAGGATGGACGGAATAAAGTCAGCTTGACCAGCCGAAACACCTCCAGTAATGATTAATATGTCTGATTGCAAGTTTTTTTTAATGGTTAACCGTAAAGCATCAGGATCATCTAGAACATGAGTGTATTTATCGATCTCGATACCTAATTGTTTCAAGAGCGAGGTTAACACATATTTATTGCTGTTATAAATAGTTATGGGAGAAATTTCTTGCTGCAGTTCTATAATTTCATCTCCGGTGGTGATGAAATTTACAGTCGGCAACTTTTTTACAGCGATTTTGCCTTTGCCTAAAGAAGCCAATAAACCAATTGTTGCAGCATTGAGGCACGTTCCACCTCTAATTGCAAGTGCGGCAGTTTCCAAATCTTGCCCCTTTAATGAAATGTTTTGATATCGCTTAGCTCCCCTCGAAATAACTTCGATTTTTTCATTTTGCTCTAAGGTATCTTCCACCCGAATAACTACATCAGCAAATTCGGGAACGGAGGCACCAGTCATTATTTTATAGCATTCTCCACGTTGTATTTTTTTAGAAAATAAACTACCGGCAAATATGGTTTCAATACATCTAAATTCTTTAATTCCGATACTTAAGTCTTCAAGTCGCAAAGCGACACCATCCATTGCCGACCGATTAAAAGGAGGTAAATCTCGAGGGGCAAATACGTCTCCTTCCAAAACCCTACCGAGACCGTTCTCAAGGCTAATATCCTCTTGCCCAAAAGAATGTGCTTTTGATAGGATTAATGCTATTGCGTTTTGAAAGGAAATCATTCTTTGTGTTTTATAGAGAATTTTTCTATCAGACTAGTGCCCTCCGCCTTTCATCATTTTCCTAGCGTGAAAAATAGCGGGCAAAATTGCTTCCAAGCCTTCCCTTGCACCATCACTACTTCCAGGCAGGGTAACAATAAGGGTTTGACCAATAGATCCCGCAACCGCTCTACTCATCATGGCAAGTGGGGTTCTCTGCTGACCAAAAACTCGCATGGCCTCAGTAACGCCGTCGGCGTCGCGCTCTAAAATTTCTTTTACCGCTTCTACAGTTAAATCTCTGGGGCCTAAACCAGTACCGCCTGTGGTAAAAATAAAATGAACATCATCCTTTACCCAGTCAAGTATTTGAGATTGTATGGCGTTTTTGTCATCTGGCAAAACGCCATAATATTTAACAGTTGCATTTACATCTCCCAGCATCTTTTTAATCAATACGCCAGATTTGTCTTCTCTTTTCCCTTGAGCTGTTGAATCAGAACAAACCAACACAGCGCAAACGGGCGAAGTGGCAAAAAACTTTATTCGATCGCTTTTGCCTCCTTTTTTATCAAGCAGGCGAATTTTTCCAATTTCTAAACATTTATCTATTGGCTTTAGCATATCATAAAGCTCTAAAGCTGCTACAGAAACCGCGGTAAGAACTTCCATCTCAATCCCAGTGCGCCCAATAGATTTTGCCTCCCCAAAAATCACTATCCCTGTTTTTTCAAAGGTCTCTTTATCAAGAAATGAGGAATGCAGGTTGGCGTCCAAAAAATCAAAGGTTAAATCCATACCGTCAATTTGTACCGGATGACAATGAGGCAATAACTGCGGAGTGAGCTTTGCACCGATAAAACCTGCAGCCCTAGCAACATCAAACAAATTTCCCTTTGGCAGTTCGTTCTTTCGAATAACCGCAATGGTGTCCTCCGAACAAAAAACAACTCCAACGGCTTTTGCAGTTCTTAGGGAAACCTGCTTGCTCGTTATATCTCTCATTTACTTAAACACCCGCATTTAACGGTTATGAATTTCTAAATAGACTTTTCCTTCTTTAACAAAGATAGGATATGTTTTTAACTCACAGTCATCGCCACTTAAACAGGCACCAGTTTGTAATGAAAATGTTTTTTTATGAAAAGGACAGGCCACTTTAGGCTCACATTCTTCTCCTGAGCTGCCGATCATCCCGCGAGACAATACCATTTGTTGTTTATGTGGACAAAGATTTTGTGTTGCATACCATTCTTGTCTTCTTTTAAAGTTAAAAATTGCAATTTGCTCGTCTTTATATTTTACGCAAGCACCGCCGTTCTCGGGAACCTCGTCTGCATAGCAGGCAAAAAATAGTCCATCTTTATTAGTACTTTCTATTGCCACGTTTGTATTTAAAATGTCGATCATTGTTTTAAGTTTTATCTAAATTGGATGCACTAATAAACTATTGTTTTTTATATCATTACCAGGTTTCTGCTTTTACCTGATCTCTCATGGTTTCGAATTTTACTGTAGGATCCTTCTCTTCTGGCGCATTTAAGAAATGGTTAAATCGCTTTCTCATTTCTGGATTTGCGATGGCCGCTTCCCACTCGCAAGCATAGCTGTTTACATGGTACTCCATTGCCGTCTCCAGCTCTGCCGCAATGCCCAAACTATCATTAACCACTACGTTTTTTAGGTAGGCAATCCCACCTTCCATTTTATCTAACCAAGTTGCGGTACGTGTTAATGGATCGGCGGTACGCACGTAAAACATTAAAAATCTATCGAGGTATTTAATGCATGTTTCGCTATCGACATCTGTTGCCAATAATTGGGCGTGTTTTGGTTTTGAGCCACCGTTTCCACACACATACAAATTCCAACCTTTTTCTGTGGCGATAATGCCAAAGTCTTTAGATTGTGCCTCGGCACACTCGCGCACGCAACCAGAAACCCCTCCCTTTAATTTATGTGGAGATCTTAAGCCTTTATACCTGTCTTCTACCCTGATTGCGAAACTAACACTATCGTGCAAGCCATAGCGGCACCATGTGCTTCCCACACAGCTTTTTACCGTACGCAAGGATTTTCCGTACGCATGTCCGCTTTCAAAACCAGCCGCTATTAATCTAGCCCAAATAAAGGGCAGATCATTTAAATGCGCACCGAATAAATCGATTCTTTGTCCGCCGGTAATTTTGGTGTACAAGTTAAAATCTTTGGCCACCTGGCCGATTACGATGAGTTTATCGGGGGTGATTTCGCCACCGGGAATGCGCGGAACTACAGAATACGTTCCGCCTTTTTGAATGTTCGCCAGAAATCGGTCGTTACTATCTTGTATGGTATCTTGTTTCAGAATTAAATCGTTCCACAAACCAGCCAAAATACTGGCAATTGCAGGCTTGCAAACCTCACAACCATCGCCTTTCCCAAATGCATCCAGCACTTCGTCATAGGTTTTTATTTCGTTTATCTTGATCAAATCCAACAATTCCTGACGGGCATAATCGAAATGTTCGCAAATAACGTTTTTAATGTACACGCCGTTTTCTTTAAGCGTTCCTGCGATGAGGTCTTTTACCATCGGGATACAACCTCCACAACCCGTTCCAGCTCGGTTGCATTTTTTCATCGCCTCGGCACTAGTTATGTTAAGTTCGGTTACAGCATTACAAATAGCTCCTTTAGATACTGCTTCGCAAGAGCAGACCAGCGCTTCGTCTGGCAAACTCATAACTCCAGAACCAACCGCAGCCTCTCCGCCGCGAAGGCCTAAAATCAAATCTTCTGGATTTGGCGGCAAGACAATTTTGTTGTTTACCGTCTGTAAAAGCATATTATATGCCTCTGCATCACCAATTAAGATACCGCCCAAGAGCTGCTTCCCGTCGTTGCTTATATTAATACGTTTGTAAACGCCTTTATTGGTATCTTCAAAAACGATTGAAGTACAATCTGGCTCAGCGATAAATGGATCACCGAAACTGGCCACATCTACACCGATTAATTTTAGTTTGGTACTCATATCAAAGCCGTTAAAGCTTCTATTTATGTTGCAGAGAAACGAAGCCGCAACTTCTGCCATTTCATAACCTGGTGCAACTAAACCATAGATCATACTATCGTGCAAGGCGCATTCGCCAATTGCAAATATATCCTCATCACTGGTTTGCATAAATTGATTTACCACCACACCTCCTCTCGAGCTCACTTCTAGTCCTGCAAGTTTTGCAATCTCATCTCGCGGCCTAATGCCCGCAGAGATTACGAGCATTTCTAAATCGAGCTGAGTATCATCAGCGAAAGCCATACCCGTAATCTCGTCTGAACCAAGAATGTGTGAGGTGTTTTTATTAAGATGTATTTTAAGGTCTAGCTGTTGCAATTTGCCCTGAAGCAGTTTACTGCCAGCATCATCAATTTGGCGCGGCATTAACCGAGAAGCAAACTCGATTACGTGAGTTTCTTTTATACCAAGATCCAACATTGCCTTTGCAGCTTCTAAACCGAGCAGACCACCTCCCATTACCGCGCCGCGGGTACACTTTGCCGCATGCACCTTCATTTTATCAAGATCTTCTAAAGTTCGATAAACGAATATCCCTTCTTTTTCTATACCGGGGATATTGGGAACAAATGGCGAAGAACCGGTTGCAAGAATCAGGTAGTCATAAGACAAAGAAACGCCTCGATGGCTGTGTACCGTTTTAGACTCTCGGTTGATTTCCGTCACGGCATCATCCAAATACAAGTCGATTTTATTCTCTTGATACCATAAATTGGTCGACAAACTTAAATCTTCTGCTGTTTTACCAGCAAAATAAGAGCTAAGATGCACCCTATCGTAGGCGATAAGCGGCTCTTCTCCAAAGACAGTGACCTGAAAATTATCGGTTTTAGAAACTAGCTTTTCGCAAAACTTGTGTCCAACCATACCATTTCCTATAATAATTATCTTTTTTTTCATCTATATTTTTAAAAAACCACCTTAAATATTTAAATAAACTTTATACTCCACAAAAAAAGCAAAAAAAAACCATTTTAATCATATTTTTAGATAATTTATTTTCAATAAAATTATAAAAAACAATATACAGAAGAAAATAAACATAATTACATCTAAATTTTATATTAAATAATTTATTTTAGTATAATTACACCATATATGTACAATATTTAATGTAAAAATTAAATAAAAACAAATTTATAATATAAATTATCTAAAAAATAATGCAAAAATTTAATTCTGAACTGATAATTGTAGGAGCTGGGCCCGGAGATCCTGAATTAATCACCCTAAAAGCGCTAAAAGCATTAAAAAAAGCAGACGTTATTCTTTACGACAATCTTGCGAACAAAGAGCTTTTACAATATTCTAAAGAAAATTGCGAAATGATTTACGTGGGTAAAAATCCATATCAAAAATATAATACCCAAGAGCAAATACATGAACTGATTGCCATACATTTAGGTCAAAAAGAATTTGTGATCCGTTTAAAGGGCGGCGACCCATTTATTTTTGGAAGAGGAATGGAAGAAGTTATGTTTGCGAGGTCACTTGGCTATAAGGCCTCTTATATTCCTGGCATTACCAGCATGTTGGCCATTGGGCTAAATGACATTCCATTAACCCATAGAGGGATTAGCGAAAGTTTATGGATGATAACCGGAACAAAAAAAGATGGCAGCCTATCTAGAGATGTTTGTTTGGCCATGCAGAGCAAAACTACTTTGGTAATTTATATGGGCATGAAAAATCTGCCTTTTATTATTCAGGAAGCTATAAAATGTGGCAAACCAGATACACCAGCGGCATTAATACAGCATGCCTCTTTGCCAAACATGAAAATGGTAAAAGGCAGGTTGATTGACCTAGAAAAACTGGCCAAAGAACATGAGATTAGCCATCCAGCACTAATTGTTATTGGAGAAGTAGTTGCATTTTCTTCTTGGAAAAACATATAGGTATTTTTGAGGCTGTTCTTATTTGCTCAGAGCAACTCCAAACCAAAGTGGCAAGCAGACAAATCAACTTGGGGGCTAATGTTACGCCTTTGGTTTTTTTTAAGGCTATACCCGCAGTCATCGCCATAATGGCCAACTGAACTCACAATGTTCTATTTGACTCTTGTATCCTAAACGGATCTTAACCGGAAAATATTTCAATACAACAACGAGCAGACATGACGTTTCGATAGCTGCCTTGTTTGTAAACTGAGGATTTTGTTATATTTGGCTTGGGATGGTTATAATGAATGCCGTTTATTTTCAGCCCTAATTTTAAAAACATCAACGTTGGCTGTAGTGCAACAATCACTAAACGGCAGACCAAAAAATGAAGGATAACGACATTAAAAGACTTTCGCGACTGACTGCAATTTTAACACAACTGCAAACAAAACAACTTATTACTTCGACAAGTCTTGCCGAAAAATTTGGGGTTAGTGTTCGAACAATTTATAGAGACATTAAAGCATTAGACAAAGCAGGAGTTCCTATATTTACCGAAGACGGAAAAGGATATTCGCTGATGGAGGGTTATAAAATTCCACCAATAATGTTTTCTGAAAGTGAAGCAAATGCTTTAATTACAGTTGAACAACTGGTACTTAAAAATTGGGATAGTTCACTTATTAAGGAATATACCGAAGCGATTAATAAAGTAAAAGCCGTTTTATCACATTCAACAAAGCAAAAGGTTGATTTACTCTCAAAAAGAATTGCCGTTAGTCCTGCTATATCAGCGGTAAACGCAAGTAATTCCTTAACACTAGTTCAAAATGCGCTTACCGACTTCGACCTTTTGAACATCGTATATTATTCGGAACATAAAAACGAAAAAACAGAAAGGAATATAGAACCTTTCGCATTCTATTATAACTTGCAAGAGCGTTGGACACTAATTGCCTATTGCAGGTTAAGAAAGGATTACAGGATGTTTCGTTTAGACAGAATTCTAAAAATTACACAAATGGATTTGAAGTTTACTCCACACAAGCTAACACTTAAAGAATATTTAGCCGAAAAAGAAAAGAATTTTAGCACCCCTGACATACTGTTGTCTTAACACTGAATTACTTTTGTTAAATAACTTAAAAAAATAAAACATGAATTTAGCATCAATTCGCATCATTACTTCTAACATTAAGGAACTAATAAAATTTTACGAGCAAGTAACGGGAATGCCTGTAGTGGAATATACACAAGATTTTGCAGAACTTAAAACCCAATCTGCCACACTGGCAATTGGCAGCACTAAAACATTACAATTATTTGGAGGAGAAGAGGTTGCAGAAGCAAGCCATAACCGAAGTGCAATAATAGAATTTAGAGTAGATGATGTAGAGAAGGACTATGCGAGATTAGCTGACTATCTTAAAAATTGTATCGTTCAAAAACCTACTACATTGCCTTGGGGCAATAAATCTCTTTTATTTCGTGATCCAGATGGCAACCTCGTAAACTTTTTCACTCCTGTTACACCAGAAGCAATCAAGAAGTTTGATGGAGAAACTACCTAAAAAGAATAAAAAAAAGGCGATTTTTTGATTTACTATTCGGGAAAGCATACGGTAGGAAAATCCGACAAATGCCAAGAATTTGCAACGTTAGGTAAAGAATTAAATAATGAAATATATCTGTTTCAAGTTTCGGAGGACTTTTGCCCTTCAAGACAAATAAGAGCATACGTTGTTCACTTTCTTAAATAGAAAACCAACCTCTGTAGCCCGATTTATAAGATATATTTACAGGTAATTTTACATCCTTTCAATTTTTGAAATAGGTCGCTATAATAGTGATATTTTGATGGCCTACTTAGACTAATTCTGCAGATTTCTGATTTAGAAAAGATTAATGTGCAATTAAAAATTACGATATTCTGTCATTAGACATAACATTAAAAACTAACACTTAGATGCTACACAAATAAATATTACCGAACGGTTGGTAAAATATCTTTTTTTACCTATATTTGTCCTATGAGACCACAAAAAATAGTGGATAAAGATTTATTAATTGCCTTAACGAGTGTATTTCGCGCTAAAGGTTATGAAGGGGCCAGTTTAAAAGAATTATCTGAGGCAACTGGTCTAAAAAAAGCGAGCCTCTACCATAGGTTTCCGAATGGAAAGCAAGAGATGGCGGAGTCTGTCTTTAATTATATGGCTCAATGGGTTGAAGAAAATATATTCTCTGCACTAAATGACGAATCCTTCTCACCAGAAGTAAGGCTTAAAAATGGATTGGCTCAAATTAAGACACTTTATGCGGGAGGAAAAGAAATCTGTATTTTAAGAGCTTTATCAATGCAAGCAGGGATGGATTTATTTGAACAAAACATTAGTATCGGATTGACTAAATGGATAAATGCATTTACAGAAGTTGGAACTGCATTACAGTTATCTTCTGAAATAGCAAAAGAAAAGGCAACACAAACATTAATTGAAATTCAGGGCAGTCTCATTTTGACCAAAGGATTGAATGATATAACTATTTTTGAAAAATCATTACAAAATATAGAAAACAGATACTTGAAAACATAAAAAAATTTGATTGTAGCAATTACCGAATGTTCGGTAAAATTAAAACTTCATTTATAGAGAACAACAAGTCATAAAAAAGGACAAATAAAAAAAATAACCATTCTTCTATCAATACTTACCCTAATTGGATGTCAATCCATAAACCAAAAAATAAATCGTTAGTTAATTTAAAAAATCAATCAAAAATGGAAAGCACAAAATATAAAAAAACAGATATCGGTGGGATTGAGATTGCCTACCGTGAAGCTGGAAATCCAAAAAACCCTACAATTATTTTGTTGCACGGTTTTCCCGCATCCTCACATCAATACAGAAAAGTGCTGAATCAATTATCAGATGATTTTCATTTGATAGCACCTGACTATCCTGGATTTGGAAATAGTGATTATCCAGCACCTACTGTATATGACTATACATTTGATAATCTAGCTAAAACGATAGACTCTTTTCTTGAACAAAAAGAATTGAAATCCTATGCAATAATGATCCAGGATTATGGTGCCCCGGTCGGACTTAGAATTGCCACAGCGCATCCAGAACGGATTACGGCCATTATAGATCAAAACGGGAACGCTTATGAAGAAGGATTGGGTGAAGCGTGGAAGGATATTAGGGCGCTATGGAAAAACAGAAATGAAGAGACCGAAAATGCATTAATGCCCACATTTACTTTAGATGCACTCAAGTGGCAATATATCCACGGAACCAGAAATCCAGAAAATATCAACCCCGATACGTGGAATCTAGATTATTTAAACCTATCAAAACCAAATGCGCATCAGATTAGTCTGGATTTATTTTATGATTACCAAAATAATTTGAAATTATACCCTAAATGGCAACAGTACTTAAGAGATAATCAACCCCCTCTATTAATTGTATGGGGTAAAAATGATGAATTCTTTCCTGAAAGTGGTGCGGAAGCATTTAAAAAAGATGTCAAAAGTATAGATTATAATATTTATGATACCGGCCATTTTGCTTTGGAAGAGGACGGAAATGCAATCATAGAAAAAATTAGATCTTTTATGAAAAAAACACGCTAATAAATCGAATTGGCTATGTAGGAATAGGATTCAAATTTAACAATACTTAAAACAAATAATATGACCACTAAAGAAACAAAGCATACGTTGGCCAAAACTTTTCAAAAGGCATTAACCGATAAAAATTGGGATTTAATGTCTACAATTATGAGTCCAGAGGTATCGTGGACATTGCCCGGCAGCAACAAAATATCAGGCAAAGCTTCTGGAATTGATGCCGTGATAAACCGTGCTCATCTAATCGCTAGTTACGGGCTCAGTTTTGAACTTTTGAATGTGCTTGTCAGCAAGGATAATATGGCGCTTTCCCTTCATAATACTGCAAAAAGGGGAGCTCTTGTACTAGATGAATACCTCGCTACAGTCTGTGAAATTAAGAAGGACCGAATTGTTTCTATCGAGACCTATCTTTCTGATTTGGATGGGATGAATGCATTTTTTGAGGATTTACCTTAATAATATGGAAACGGCTGCAAATGTTGTGCTACTGGAAAAATATTTCTCGAATAAAACTAAAACTTATCTGAATCAAGGTTTTAAGCATTACGTTCCTCTAATTTTCAACTGAATGATTGTAATTGAGTTTTTGACTTTAGTTTTCTTACAATTTTAAAAAACAACCCTACGCTACTTTTGATTTAACAAAAAAGGTATAAAAATCAAATAACAACGTACTATGAAAATCCTAATTCAAATTGAAGAATTTACAGTATTTCTTGGATGCATTTATTTATTCTCACGTTTCAATCTGAAGTGGTGGTGGTTTCCGCTCTTGTTGTGGTTACCCGATTTTTCTATGGTGGGCTACCTCTACAGTTCTGCGGTTGGGGCTGTATTATATAACATAGTTCACTTTAAGGGAACAGCCGTTGCTATCGGCGTTTATGGTTTAGTCAAGAAAAATAAAACCCTTATGCTCATCGGAATAATGCTTCTTGCACACGATACTATGGACAGATCTATCGGCGCCGGATTAAAATATCTTGACGGATTTTGGCATACGAGTCTAAATACCAATAAATATTGGTAGTCAAAAAAATGTTATGCAAGCTCTTGAAAATAAGTATAATCACTTAAGATTATGAAAAAAAAAGTAAAAATCACAGCAATTTTATTATTAACCACGGTGTCTATTTGGGCACAAAATAAAGATGAAGAACAAATGAAAACACGAACAATAAACCCTTGGAAATGGCAGAATGAGCGAAGTTATGTGCAAGCTGTTGAAGTTACACAAGCCCACGGAACACTTTATGTTTCTGGTCAGACTGCAATTGATGCAAATGGAATCTCGAGTACTGCAGATATGAAAACTCAATTAATAGAAGCCCTAGAAAACCTAGATAAAGTAATTGAAGAAGCAGGCTATGAAAACAAGAACATTGTACGGCTGAATATTTATACAACGTCAACGGAGGAGCTTTTCACTCACTTCAAAATTTTTCAAGATTGGATAGCAAAAAATAACATCAAACAATCTTCTACAGTATTGGAGGTAAAAAGTCTTTTTGAAACATTGAAAGTTGAATTGGAAGCTACTGTCGTCAAGTAATTGGATAATCCAACCGTATAATTGTATGTAACAAATCTGGTAGGTAAAACGTCATTTAAATAGATTAGTAAAGTGCAAGTTGAGCAAAAAATACTTCTAAAATTATGAAGAATTCAAGCAAGCAAGATTTAAAGCCTGTTGCCATATTCCTGTCGATAACGTTAACATTGAGTTCCATTTTCTATTTTTTGATAATTTATTCAGGAAAGATAGGTGGTGGACAAGGTCTATTTGCTACAGGTCTTATGTGGTGCCCTGGTGTTTCGGCATTGATTACGATGAAAATTTTAAACAGGAATATTTCAGAACTTGGATGGAAATGGGGGAAAACAAAATACCAAGTGTGGAGTTACCTAATTCCCATTATTTATGTTTTTATAACCTACCTCATCATTTGGTTTTTTGGCTGGGGCGGGTTTTACAATAAAGAATTTGTAAACGGCTTAACTAAATCTTTTGGATTGGGGGAAATAGGTGATGGGGCAACGATTGCATTATACGTTTTTCTGTTAGGTACTTTTGGAATGATAGGAAGTGCTGCACATACATTGGGAGAGGAAATTGGTTGGCGCGGGTTTTTAGTTCCAGAACTTTTCAAAAAATATGGGTTTACTAAAACAGCGTTGATTTCAGGCTTCATTTGGGGCGTTTGGCACCTCCCTATTTTACTTTTTGCTGATTATAATAGTGGCATTCCTTCTTGGTACGCGCTATCGTGTTTTATGGTACTAATCGTAAGTATGGGTTTTGTCTATACGTGGTTCAGGATGAAATCGGGAAGTTTGTGGACGGCCGTAATACTTCACGCGACACATAATTTATTTGTACAAGGTGTTTTTACTGCATTGACGGTAGATATGGGAAATACAGCTTACTATTTTGACGAATTTGGAATCGTAATGCCCCTAATTGCTATAGGTTTTGCCATTTATTATTCGAATAAGCGAAATGAATTAAAACCAGTGCCTATCATCATATAAAACTAATTATTAGTACAAGCTTATTCAAGAATTCCAACAAATTAAATGACATTTCAAAAACATTTAGCCGAAAAAAAAATAAACCCCCTGACATACCGTTGTCATAACACCAAATTATCTTTATTAATTAAGTTAAAAACAAACAAAAATGAATTTAGTATCAATTCGTATTATTACTGCCAATTTCGACAGATTAGTGAAATTTTACGAGCAAATCACAGGAATGACTGCTGTTAAATACACCCCAGAATGTGCTGAACTAAAAACACAAACTACAACATTAGCCATTGGAAGCACCGAAACATTACAAGTTTTTGGTGGAGATGAAGTGGCACAACCCGCCCAAAATCGTAGTGTTATCATAGAATTTAGAGTAGATGATGTAGAAAAAGACTATGAGAGATTAGAAGGATATCTTCAAAATTGCATCGTTCAAAAACCTACTACATTGCCTTGGGGCAATAAATCTCTTTTATTTCGTGATCCAGATGGCAACCTCGTAAACTTTTTCACTCCTGTTACACCAGAAGCAATCAAGAAATTTGATGGTGAAACTACCTGAAAAGGAAAACAGTAGTGTCAACGCCGTATGTAGCAAATAGGATTTTAATTCTAAAATCGAAATTTCGACAAGCCCGCCTGCCGGACGGGCAGGTTTTCAATATTGCCCAAAACTGACAAATTCAAATTAACCCTATGGAACAAGATTTTATAATTAAGGTAATTTTAAGTGTTATCGTTGGTGGAATTTGGGTCGCTTCAAGCACTGTAATCGTTGACAAATTTGGGACTAAAGTCGGTGGACTAATTGCCGGACTTCCAAGTACGGTAGTTGTAGCATTATTTTTTATAGGATTAAGCCAAGGAGTTGACAGTGTGGTAGAATCTACATCCGTTGTTCCTTTGGCATTCGCTGCGAACGGACCATTTATGTTGGTATATGCCGCGTTATCAAAAAAGGGTCTATGGCAATCAATGGGTGCGGCATTGTTGGTATGGTTTGGTATTTCTTACCTAATAATTTTCTTCAATTTTAGCAATTTTAATTGGGGTTTGGCGATTTGTATTTTGGTGCTTATTATAAGCACGATTATTTTTGAGAAAACATTTAGTGCATTTTCCATTGCTGGCCAAAAAACAGAATATAAAAAATCGCAACTTTTGATAAGAGCACTTTTTGCAGGATTGATAATTGGTGCTGCTGTCCTTGCTTCAAAATTCTTAAATCCATTATTTGGTGGTGTTTTAGCTTCTTTTCCAGCAGTATTTGTCTCAACATTGATAATTTTACACAATAGTCGAGGTGCAAAAGTTTCAATTGGATTGGCAAAATCACTATTGGTAAGTGGCTTTATAAACGTAATATCTTACATAATAGCGATTCGGTTTTTTTATGTTTCTATCGGAATTTATTGGGGAACATTAATCGGGCTTCTAATATCATTCGTTACCGCATATTTGACACATAGATTTATTTTAAAGAAACTGAAATAAATTTAACCAGGCATAATCCAAAAATAACAATGTAGAATAGAGTGGACGACCCCCCCGTTAATAGTTGACAGAGCGCACCTCTTACATCGCCGTACATATGGGTCTCGTATATAAATTCTGTCAGTCAGAACCGAGCTTTGTTGTTGGTATTTAGCTCATTATTTTGACCTTATGGCCAAAGACCTTGCAGCTTACTAATCGTTCAGGGCGTTCCTCCTGCCCATAAAGATTTAAACCCTCTTGATTAATTAACTACATTGCTGTAGTTAAAAAGATGCCAATGCTGCCCACACAAACATCGTTTATAACAAATAGCGAGGTCGCTGCTAAATTGAAAATTTTGGCAATTTTTCAATATTGTCCATAACCAATCTACTTGAATCGCTTATATTTGAAATTTAAATCCGACAAAATGTTTTTGGCTTATTTTATGACGGAAAGTTACTCGGAAATTTGACAGCAACTTGTTATATACAAACAGGTTACCAGTAATACAAAGAAACAGAACTTTTAGATACAACTATTCGCCATTTAAACATCATCTAATTTGGAAAAAAACGACCTTCTTCCAATAAAAAATATAATTATGGAAAATTGGACAATCAATAATATTCCTTCCAAAAAAGGAACATACTTACAACAAGTCTTACGCGGTAAAATCAAACAATGAAAGAAGAGACCAAAGGATATAAAGATTTTCGAATTCCGGTTCCGACATCTTTTCAGGAAATTTTCTCGCACTTTTATTATGCCGAAAATCAGTCTGACGAAATCATCACCCACACCTCAATGCCTTCGTATCAGACTATTTTGGTTTTTAATTTCAAGAACAGGGTATTACTTCATTCCTCAAAAAACACGCAGATAAAAATAGAGAAATGCCTGGTTTTTGGCCCCGTGAGGAACGCTTTTAAATATTCTATGCCGAAGAATTCAGAACTATTGGTGGTGACTTTTAAAGATGATGGATTTTATCGTTTTTTCGGTAATGCTTCCGCAGCAAAAAAAATCCCTGTAAATCCCGATGACCTTCTAGAAGAAAATTGTTTTACTTCTTTGTGGAAGGAACTTGACAAAATCAATGACGTTCAGGATCGGATAAATGTACTTCTTGAGTTTTGCAGGCCATTTTTAGATCCGCAAAATCAGATAATTGAACAGCTGAACAATTTCAGTAATGATAATGTAAGCGCGATTAAAGCGGTCGCCCAGGACAATGATCGGACTGAACGTAGTATTCAGATGAAACATAAAAAACTTTTGGGCTATTCTGAAAAAGAGATCAAACGTTACGAGCGGTTTATAAAAGCTATTGAGCTCATTCAAAAGACTGCTGCTAAAGCTTCAAAAATAGACTGGTTCGAAGTTATCGAGACCTGCGGTTATTACGACCAAAGTCAGCTGATTCACGATTTTACATATTATATCAACCTTAGCCCAACAAAATACTTAAAGTTTCAACAGGACATCTGCAATTCGAGGTATTGATTTTCGTTTTTATACAATTTTAAAAAATAATCCCACGCTACTTTTGATTACACAAAAAAGTAGAAAAATGAAACATCTAATTATTTATGCACATCCGGATCCTTCAAGTTTAAACAATCAGTTAAAAAATACCTTAATAGAGCACTTGCTCAACAATGGGGAGGAAGTTGAATTGCGGGATTTATACCAACTAAATTTCAACCCTGTACTTTCCTTGAAAGATGCGGAAGGCCAACGAAAGGGAAAAGTGGCAAATGATGTAGAAAAAGAACAGGAATTTATAAGTTGGGCCGATTCTATAACTTTCGTTTACCCGATTTGGTGGACAGGTTTACCTGCCATAATGAAAGGATACATCGATAGAGTGTTCAGCTATGGATTTGCATACCAATATCAAAACGGCATTCAACAGGGATTGTTGGCAGGAAAACAAGCCATAATCATCAATACACACGGAAAATCTAAAACGGAATATGCCGAAACAGGAATGGACGAAGCCTTATCGCTTACTTCAGATAAAGGCATTTACGCCTATTGTGGTTTAGAAATCAAGATGCATTTGTTTTTTGACAATGCTGACAGAACAACAGCCGAAATTATTGAGAAATGGAAATTGGAAATTAGAGAACCCTTCAATAAGAAAATAATGAATAATTTTGAAGTCAATGATTTGCAGAAAATTGATAAATAAAAATAATTAAAAATGGAAACTAGTAAAATTGCTTTTATAACAGGCGCCAACAGAGGACTTGGTTTAGAAATAGGAAGACAATTAGGTAAATTAAAAATCAAGGTTCTTCTTGGTGCTAGAAATGAAGAATCTGGACGTGAGGCTGCATCTCAATTAAAGACGGAAGGGATTGATGCGGAATTTATACCAATTGATGTTACTGACAATAAAAGTATAGAGAATGCCGCATCAGTGGTAAAAAGGAGGTATGGAAAGTTAGATATCCTCATAAACAATGCGGTTTTTTTCAATCGGGAAAATCAATCACCATCTATTATACCGCCCGACCTTTTGCACAATTATTTAAATACAAACTTTATCGGCCCTGTGTTGGTTTCACAGGCCTTTCTGCCACTTATTAGAGAAAGCAGCGCGGGTAGGATTGTGAATCTGTCTACTTCCATTGGCTCTCTGGCTACAATGGGCGATTCAGTAAATACTAACCCAAAAATAGCAACGGCAACACCATTGGGCTATTCATCATCCAAGGCAGCCTTAAATATGTTTACCGTTTTGTTGGCCAAAGAGTTGAAAGAAACAAATATTAAAGTAAACAGTGCAGATCCGGGCTTAACCCAAACTGATATGGGAGGTAAAGATGCAACCTATACGGTAGAAGAAGGAGCAAGGCCAGTGGTTTGGCTTGCGTGTTTAGACGAACATGGTCCAACAGGTGGTTTCTTTTCGCATAAAAAGGTAAATCCGTGGTGATAAAAATAACGTTAGGTTTTTACTCAATTAGATTAAAGTCTATTGAATAATTATCTAAAACATTACTCAATAACATCAACAATCAAAAGCAACACAAATAGAACTACACACAATATTAGGAGCCAATGGAACCATAGCTGGAGAAATTGTCACGATCTTATTGGAAAACGATAAAAAATAAATTCAAAATATGACACGAGATATCAGAGGCAAAGTAATATTAATTACAGGAGCAAGTAGCGGAATTGGAGAAGCAATAGCCCGTTCTTTGGCTAAAGAAGGAGCAAAAGTTCTGCTTGGTGCAAGAAGGGAAACTCGTTTGGAAAGCTTGGCTAAACAGATTAGAGCATCTAAGGGCGAAGTTGAATATGCTGTAACGGATGTGAGAAAACGGGACGACCTGAACAATCTTGTGGAGCTTGCATTACATAAATTTGGAAAATTAGATGTGTTGATCAACAACGCTGGGATAAGTCAACTTTCTAGAATTGATGAACTTGATGTTGAAGCTTGGGAAGACATGATCGACATTAATATTAAAGGTGTTTTATATGGAATCGCTTCGGCTATGCCCGTTTTCAAAAAACAAGGTTATGGCCATATTGTTAATATAATTTCTACCTCGGGAATAAAAATAGTACCATTACAGGGGGTTTACGCCGGAACTAAAAATGCAATTAGAACAATTAGCGAAGCGTTGCGCCAAGAATCAAACGGAAAATACCGCGTAACAGGTATTTCACCTGGTTTTGTAAAAACGGAATTTATAAGCAATTTAAAAGATCCAGAAATGCGAAAAGCCGGACAGCAAACAATGGACGAAATTGGAATTTCCCCGAATGCTGTCGCAGATGCCGTAATGTATGCCATCTCACAACCAGACAATATAAATGTTGGGGATATTGTAATTCGGCCTACCGTTCAAGGATAAGAGGGAAATATTTACAAATAGTACTTATCAAACAGCAAATAGATATTATTTGTAAATCGACCACGTATAAGGCTTCTAAATTCAGCACTACATAGAAAGCAATTATCTGGAGAAGTGTTGGATAATACCCTTAGTGGACTCACTCTTATGAAACCTACGAAAAAAACAGATGAGGGTAAACAATCTTTATAGAGCCATTCCACATTGGCCAATGCAATGGTGGGATGGCTCTAAAACCTCAAATAAAGCTGCGTTGCTAGGATGGTTAAAATCTTAGTTTACCACCTTATTTACCTTTACTTGGGCAGGTCATAGTTCACCATCCAGTTGATTCCAAATTGATCGGTCCACATGCCAAAATAAGCTCCCCAAAAAGTAACTTCCAAAGGCATGGTCACTTTTCCGCCGGCCGATAAGGCGGCGAATAATTTATCTGCTTCTTCTTTAGAATTAACCCCTAACGAAACGGAAAAATTGTTTCCTAGAGTAATATTTGGACCCATGCCGGGCATGGTATCGCTTCCCATTAAAATTGTTTCTTTACTAACAGGCAGGTTAACGTGCATAATTCTATTCTTAATCTCATCAGAAAGCGGAGGCACCCCTTCTTGAGAGGGCATCTCGCCAAATCGGTTTAAGCCACCAAATTCTCCGCCAAAAGCAGATTTATAAAAGTTAAAAGCTGCCTCGCAGTTTCCTTCAAAAGTTAAATAAGCATTTACAGTTGCCATAATTCTTTTTTTATTAACTCTAAATTTATGAAAGTTTATCCGTTTCTCAAATTCTTAATATTTCAGATTTTCATCTATATCATAGCTGATACCCTTTAAACCAAGCAATTTGCGCATTAGACCTATTTGGCCAAAAAGATAATCTTCTCTCCCGATACACATACCAATCGTGTTCAAAACATTTTCCGGTATAAAAGGAACAATCATGCCAAACGAAAAAGCCTTATCTAATTCGGCATCTGTTGCCGTTAATAATTTTTGATAAACCCTCGGCGATATAACCGCAAAATTTCTCTTTAACTCTTCTAATGTAGGGTAAGCGAGGTTTTCGTCTAATGCTCTACCTTCTTTAAATAAGTCTTCGTAAGGGTCTTTATCGGCTATGCCCAATAAGTTACCTACCCAATAACGGCAGCTTACCAAATTTCCAGTCATCCAAATTACGTGGTTGGTTTTATTGTCTATACGTTTCAAGCTGGCTTCTTCTGTAATCCCATTCAAAACGTTTCTAAAACTTTGGGAATGCATACGGTATGCCGGAATAATGATGTTCAATTGTTTTGATGTAGCTGTTTCCATATTATTATTTTATCGGTTAATAATTACTGTTCTGCAATTTGCTTTACGAGGGCCAAAGCCCTAGGGAAAATCTTCATGAAGTAATCCTCCATTTCCGATGTGACATCCAAAATCACCTGTAATTCAATCTGCTTATTATTTTCTGTTTTCAAGTGATAAATTTCTTTTGCACCCTGCCATATAGAATCGGTTTCCACACCATTTTTTATTTCCTTTTGATGGGCAAAAACCATTTGCTCGTTTTCAACCATTTTTTCAATAAGCGTGGTCATGCCTCCACCGTCTTTTCTTAAAAACTGTATGGTATTGCCTTGCTTCAGTTCACCGTTGTAATGGCTACCTTCGGTAAAAACATTTGTCCATTTACCGTAACTGGTGGGATTCCAAAGAACACTCCATATTTTTTCCCTTTTCGAGTAGATATGGATTGAAAAAGACATGGTTTTGATGTTTTTCATTTCTCGCCTATTTACTTAATCAAAGCTAGAAAGAGAAAACACAAAGCCACTTTACATAAGTCAAGAAATACTAAGAAGAAACCAAGTCTTTACGAATTCGACTCAGGGACGTATCTGCAATACCCAGATAAGATGCTATTTGCTTAAGCGGCGCTTGCTGAACTATCTGTGGTCTGTGCTCCATTAAATGCAGGTAGCGGGCAGAAGCAGATTGGGTAATCATTTCTGTAGAACGTTGTTGACTTTGGAAAAGCTGAGCAGCCATCCACTCCCGCCCCCATTCCCGCACCGACTCTAGGGTATGGTATAAATGTTGAAAATCGTTGAAATCAATCTTCCAAACTACTGCATCTGTAACAGCTTGGATATTTTGCACCGATGGAACGCGTTGAAAAAGAGAAGAGACCTCGTTAATTATCTCATGCTCACAAATAAATTGCGTGGTAATCTCGTTGCCATTATAATCATGCACGTAGAACCGCATTAAGCCAGTTTCTACAAGATAATAGGCATTGGCTGTTTTTCCCTCTTTGAGTAGATAATCTCCTTTCGTTACAATTATTTGTTTATGCAAAGAAAAAATCTCTTGCATATCGCTAGGGTTAAAAAGCGGGTGTTTGTACACGCTGTTAAAAAGGTTTGGGGTCATGAGGTTGTTTTCCAGTAAAAATACAAATTCTTAACTTGAAAAGAAAGGCCATACGTATTTGGAACATAACGCATTTTTTATAGTTTCCTAATGCACCTATTCGAAATAATTTAAGTCCAAAAAAAAGATTTTGATAAAATATTTCGAATCTTTATGTGTTTCATTTTAAATTTCATTAATTTCATTTTTTTAATCAAAGATTTCTAGAAAGATTTTATCAACTCCTGATAGAAATTTCTTAGTTAAAATAAAAGTAGAACCACTTGACCAAATAGAAATTCTATACCGCTTCTAATTTTAAATAAACTCTTAACCTCCTTAAAAGGAAGAAATTAATAACCAACCAAACAAAAACTCAATTAAATGGAAAAAGAAATACAAGTTGTAAAACAAGTAGATGCTACCTCTAACCCTGCCCCGCTTGGCTTGATGGCCTTTGGAATGACTACTGTACTTTTAAATTTTCACAACGCCGGATTTTTTGGACTCGGTTCTATGATATTGGCCATGGGTATTTTCTATGGTGGTTTGGCACAAGTTATTGCCGGAATTATGGAATGGAAAAAGGGCAACACCTTTGGAACAACAGCGTTTACATCCTACGGTTTCTTCTGGCTCACCTTGGTTGGCCTCATCGTATTGCCAAAAATGGGTGTGGCCGAAGCTCCAGATAAATTAGCAATGGTATGCTATTTAATTATGTGGGGTATTTTTACCGGTTTCTTATTTATTGGGACTTTAAAATTGAACCGGGCATTACAGGTGGTATTCTCTACTTTAACAGTGCTCTTCTTTTTACTTGCCCTTGGCGATTATACAGAAAATACTACCATAAAACACATTGCAGGTTACGAAGGTATTATCTGTGGATTTTCTGCCATTTATGCAGCTTTGGCCCAAGTTATAAACGAGGTGTATGGAAAAACGGTACTTCCTCTGTAGCTAACAAGGATCTGGTCTATCTTTTAGATGAGCGTTTGTCTTGCAATTATATGCACCACTGCCGCGCGCAATGTGGCGGTGATGTGGTGGTGCATTTTTAGATAACCCGTTAAAAACCCTAATCTATTCTTTTGTAGCATTTGTACCTCCTGCATAGGCATTCCACTTTGCACGATCACATTAGCGCCCTTTCGTGGCCTCTTAGCTGTTGTAGTTAACGTTGATGCGCATGTAGATGGGCGCATTTCCTGACTGGTAATTTTTTGGCTTCTTCATGCAGAAACGCAAACTGAAGTTGGTTTTCATAATGTTGATGTAAAAAGTGAAACAAAATTAAGCTTGCAACCAATAGTAGTCAAGATGTTCAGCATTGGAAATAGCTGATAAACAGCCTGATACATAAAATTTAGTACGTAGGAATCTGCCTGAAACTTACGTGCCGAATCACTCACTTTTTTATGCGGGAATCGATGTATAAATATGGGTTTGAATTAAAATAAAAAAGCCTACAATCATTTAATTTGTAGGCTTTTAATTTTTTTTAGTACTGAAACTGGCGGAGGAAGAGGGATTCGAACCCTCGGTACCGTTGCCAGTACGACAGTTTAGCAAACTGTTCCTTTCGGCCACTCAGGCATCCCTCCGTTTTTTAAAAAAATTGCCTTTAAGTTTGTATTAACGTACCCCCTTTCGGCGGCACAAATATAGCAAAACAAGCTATTCTACAAAAAAAAATCGTTACACTTCTTGGTAATCTATCCTAACATGATAAATACTCATTAGCATAGTCTTGAATATCAATTTGATAGTCTCAATATCTTTTAATGTTAAATCGCAATTATCTAACTGCTTTTGCTCCAGTTTGTAATCGATAATGCGTTCTACCAGTTCATTTATCTTCGGCGCATCGGGACTTTTCAAACTTCTAGACGCAGCTTCTACAGAATCTGCCAACATTAACACACCCGTTTCTTTACTAAAAGGGATTGGGCCAGGGTAGCGAAAAATGTTCTCATCGACAAATTTCTCTGGCGAATTTTTTAAAAAGGATTGATAAAAATAATCTACCCGAGTATTTCCGTGGTGCGTGCGGATGAAATCTATAATTACCTCAGGAATTTGGTTCTTTCTTAAAATCTCTATTCCCTTATGTACATGCTGGATAATGATCTGTGCACTTTGCTCATACGGCAATTTATCGTGCGGATTAGCACCAGTATTTTGGTTTTCTATAAAATACTGCGGATTATCAACCTTACCTATATCATGGTACAAAGCCCCCGCCCTAACCAACACAGAATTACCGCCGATTTTAAAGATGGCAGCTTCTGCCAAGTTAGCTACCTGCAACGAGTGTTGAAAAGTGCCTGGTGCCTTGAAGCCAAGTTCTCTAAGCAGCTTGGTGTTGGTGTTTGTCAATTCTATTAAAGATACATCAGATGTTATTCCAAATATACGTTCGAACACATAAATTAATGGATATGCCAACAGGGATAACAACACACTAAAAATAAATGGCACGAAATTAATCCATTCGATTTCTTTGAACGAACCTTCTCTTAGTAGGGCAATTCCTAAAAACGAAACAAAATAAGACAATAAAATATATACTGCAGATATTAAAAAGCGCTCTCGTTGGGCAAAATTCTTAATGCTAAAAATTGCAACCATTCCGGCCGTAACCTGATAAAAAACAAACTCGAAACTATTTGCAACGAAAAAGCCAGCAATTAAAATAACCAATAAGTGCAGGTAAAGTGATAAACGGGTATCAAAGAGAATTCTAATAATAATAGGCACAATACAAAACGGAATGTAGTAAATGCTTACAATATTTAGCCGTAATGCCCAAGTAAGCAAAAGCAACATCACGGTAATAATCATCAAAATGAGCGAAAGCTGCCTGTTATCAGAAAAAATATCTCTCCTAAAAAGGTAAAGAAATGAAATGAGTATGCTTAATATGAAGGTAACCAGTAGAATTTGCCCAGCATAAACTAGCGTAGGGCTGCCCACAATTTTTGTCTGTGCATCATAAGCTTCTTTATACGAACTAAGTTTCTGAAAAATTTCCTCATCTATTACGTCGTTTTTGCCTACAATAAGTTCTCCTTTTTGAACCATGCCTTTCGTGGTAGAAACATTCTTTATCGTATTGTCTAGCACCACTTGCATTAAACATTCGTTGAAAGTAATGTTGGCCGTTAAGTGATCTTCGGCCAAGTTGGTCATCAAATCTGCAATAACTTGATTATTTGTTTTAAAACTTTTTTTAAAATAATTTAGGGCAGTTTCTGGGGTAAACACATCTTGACTACTTTTTTGCTTTTGTACATTATCTTCCAACAAGGAGAAATCGTAACTTTTACCCCCTTTTTGGTGCTTGGCACTTAACGCAATAATGCCTTTAGTATAAATGTTTTTTAGAAGCCTGTAACCTTCCGTTCTATAAGTTGTCTTGTTTTTATCGCCCAGTTCGGCACTTTGCCATTTAACATCAAATTCGTTCAAAAACCCATCTAACGCTTCGTCCGAGACACCTTTATCGTATTGATAAATTGGCAAAATATCTTTTAAAGCATTTTTTTTGTCGCTTTTTACCTGTGGAGTTGTCTTTAATATGGCAAAACTAAATGGAGCAACAAGGTCTTTGTTCATCCATACATTTCCCTTTTCAAATTCGTACCTAAAACGGGGTTGTTTTGGTAAAAAAAGCGTAACGATAAATATCGTCAGCACCATCAGCACGTATTTAACGCTCGAGGAGTATTTGCGATATAAAATCTTTTCTGTATGTTTTCTAATCTTGGCCAAAGCAACGAAATTATAAGATTCAAAAATAACAAAATTAAACTACATCCAATTTTTGCCTCCTATTTCAACAACTTAGCACATCAAAATGGCCAATACGAAAGGTTGTTTGTAAAAATACCACCATGTATTTACACAAATATGCGTTTTTACCACAACAGCGCTATATTAAATTAGTTAACTTAGCAACAAACCAAATTTGCATTAATTTTAATTTTCATGAAAGATATTGTGATTGTTTCTTCCGTTAGAACGCCTATTGGAAGTTTCGGAGGTTCTCTAGCTTCGTTTTCTGCTACACAACTTGGTGGTTTTGCCATAAAAGCCGCCGTAGAAAAGGCGGGTTTAACGGCCAATCAAATTCAGGAAGTGTTTATGGGTAATGTGCTGTCTGCAAATTTAGGCCAGGCGCCCGCAACGCAAGCCGCAAAATATGCGGGCTTACCAGATTTGCCGGCCACCACTATAAATAAAGTTTGCGCCAGCGGAACTAAAGCCATTATGTTGGCAGCACAAAGTATTGCCAATGGCGATAATGAAATTGTTGTTGCTGGCGGAATGGAAAGCATGAGTAATGTGCCCTATTATTTAGATAAAGCCAGAACGGGGTATAAACTTGGCAATGGCCAAATTACCGATGGGCTGATAAAAGACGGCCTTTGGGATGTATATAACGATTACCACATGGGCAGCGCAGCAGAACTTTGTGCAACAGATTGCCAGATTAGCCGCGAGGAGCAAGATTGCTTTGCGATAGAAAGTTACAAACGTGCCCAAAAAGCCCAAGCCGACGGTAAATTTGCCGATGAAATTGTGCCTGTTAGCTTCACGGATAGAAAAGGTGTGACCATTACCGTTGATAAAGACGATGAGCCAAGCGCGGTAAAATTCGAAAAAATTCCGAGTTTAAAACCAGTGTTTAAAAAAGATGGTACAGTAACCGCAGCAAATGCATCAACCTTGAATGATGGCGCGGCCGCTTTGGTAATTATGAGCGCAGAAAAAGCAAAGGAACTGGGCCTAAAACCAATCGCTAAAATTTTGGCTTTCGCCGATGCACAGCAGGCACCAGAATGGTTTACTACCGCGCCATCTAAAGCCATTCCGTTGGCATTGCAAAAAGCTAATTTAACCAAAGAACAAGTAGATTATTACGAAATTAACGAAGCTTTTGCGGTAGTTTCTTTAGCCAACAACCAAAAATTAGGTTTAAATGAAGGAAGTGTAAATGTAAACGGTGGCGCTGTTGCCTTGGGCCACCCGCTTGGTGCCTCTGGTGCGCGCATTGTGGTTACCTTACTTTCTGTATTGAAACAAAACGACGGAAAAATTGGCGTAGCTGGAATTTGCAATGGCGGCGGCGGGGCGAGTGCGATTGTAGTGGAGACGGTGGGATAATAGAGTTCATGAGATTCTGTTTCGTGAATTAACAAAAATCAACCTAAGTGAGCCAAAAGCGGATGTTGCTGGGAAATTATGGTACATATTTTAGTAAGCTACATTATGATAAACTCTAAAACCCGATGACAGAAGAACCAACCGAATATGATTATTTCAAGAACAAAAGGACAGATAAAGTCTATCTGAGCAAGGCTTTAGACGCTAAATTTCTTTTTAAGAACGAAAATGATGAAATAGAGGAAATAATTAGGTCATTTCGCATTGTTTCTAAAATTATCGAGAATAATGAGGACCACCAATTCATTAAGGAAGGAAAACAAGTTTCATTACGAATTACTGCTGGCGGCAGACAAGAAATTAAGGCCAAATTTTATGAAGACACCAGAGGTATCACTACTTTAACAATTCAGAAATTTACTACTGACACAGGAGCTCCCCACAATACTTACTTTACATTTCAAGGAGACGAAATACTAACCCTTTTCAATTTTATTAGAAATATTGGATTGTTGCCAATTACGAAAAAATCAAGTGAAAAATTTGAAGATAGCTTTTTAGAAGAAATCATTCTGACGAAAGAACAAGCTGTTGAATTGATTTCAAAAAACCCAGAATTGGTTAAAGAAATTATAAGAAATAACATCACTACTGATGATATTCAAAATTTAGCATACAGAAAGCAACAATTAGAAAAATTTAAAAAGCTATTAGAAGATGAGAATTACTTTAATTTCGTTAAAAATAGTTTTAAGAAAAAAATTGGTGACGAATATGTATGGCAGGACTTCTTTGAAAATAATACATGGATCTTTGGATATGGACTAAACTTTGTTTTTAATTCACCGCTCCAAGACAAACGATTGGAGCAAGTCGTAACTGGTTTTGACTTCAATAATTCCGGTAAGAGAATAGACGCGTTAATGAAAACGAGAGGTTTAATAAATTCATTTTGTTTTGGGGAAATTAAGACTCATAAGAAAGACTTATTAAGACAGATAAGTAATCCTTATCGTGGTGAATGCTGGGCAATTTCTGATGAATTAGCTGGAGCAATTGCACAAACACAAAAATCAGTACAAAAGTCAATAAAGGAATTAAGTACAAAAGTTGATATTAAAGACAAGAGCGGCAATTTAACAGGAGAGCAAATTTTTATTTATCAACCAAAATCTTTTGTAGTAATCGGACATTTAAAGGAATTTAAAACAGAGAATGGTGTGAACGAAGATAAGTTTAGTTCATTTGAGCTATTTCGTCAAAATCAGACAAACCCTGAAATTTTAACGTTTGATGAACTTTATGAGAGAGCAAAATTTATTGTGAAAAGTGATGAAGAGAAAACCACAAATATATAATGAAATTGACTGAAAGAATCATAGATAAAATGGCAACACCATAAAAAAAGGACAAAAGGGATCCAGGTGAGGATTATGTAAATCAACTAACCTTTAAATCTTACCTGAAATATTGGTTTACACAAACCCAAAGAATATTGACGGAGACGGGAAAGAAATTTGTGATTTACTAATTTCATTTCGTGACATCTTAATAATCATATCAGTAAAAAACCATAATTATGATGGAGATTATGATAAATATAAACGTAACGCGGTTTTTACGATATTAACGAACAAATATTAAATTATTATGGCAGAAGATAAAGACTCGAACGACAATATTAGAAATAGTACGCAGAAACTAACGGATTTACAAAAGCGCGCATTACTTCTGAAATTACATGCCCAGAGTGAAAGAAAGAAAGCACAATTAAATATCGCTGAACAAAAACAGCAAGAATTTAATGCATCATCAGCAAATATTCAACACGTATTTTTAAAGCTTAATAAATTAGATTTTAAACAAACATTAAGTATCGCAGGAACCGAATTATTAAAAGAAATCGAAGCGTATTTGAAATTAGATTTAAAAAATATAGAACTCAAATATTCCGAAGACGAACATAAATTTTCGAAAACAGTTATCTATTATTTTAACCAAGAAAAAGGTTTCTTGAAAAAAACGTTTTCGTTCCTAATTTCTAAAGTTGAATTGTATAACACAAAATTGCTAAATAATATTAGGTTTTTAATTGAACAAAAAGAGAATGTGATTAAATCCTTATACGAACATGATATTCGTATTGTTGAAGAATATATGGTTTATGCTGAAGACATGATGAAGTCTGGTGAATTTTTCTTTTACAAAAAAGCGTATGAAGACGTATTCTGGACTAAAAAGGAATTTCCAAAAAATATGTTTAATTATTTATGCTTTAGAATAAGAACTAATCCAAAAGGTTTAACGGAGCATCACGTCGAATTTATGAAAGGTCATTTTACTTTTCACACTCTTGGAATGGACGATTATGAAAAGGTTATAAAAATAAATCAATACTTTTCTAAAACCAATGACCCTTTTTCGCCTGATATACCATCAAGATATGAAGATGTACGGCCTGAAATTAGAATGCTATTACCGATGGTTTTATCTAGTGAGAAATTATTCTTAAGAATAGTTAAAGACGCTAGATTAAAATATTCTTAATCAAAATATAACATACTAATGCTTTTAAAATTTAAATTGCAACACAAACTGTTTACATAAAAAATACCTTTTTCCTTCTAATAGAATAGCCTAATAAGTAATTAGAATAAAATAATGTCGTATTTTGTTGTTTTGACAATTTAAATTCAGTATATTTATCTCATTATGAGGTATATAACACTTAAACCGGAAGAGATTGAGGTATTGGAAAACTTCCACAGAAACAGCCCCAATGGCACTGTTAGAAAACGCAGTCAATGCCTTCTCCTG
>NZ_JBEPPD010000011.1:0-185017 GCF_040547165.1 Pedobacter sp. UYP30
ATTTTATGAAGGCTAAAATATTCTCACCCCTAAAAATATTGTTCATATATTCGATTTTGATACTAATATACGTGTTTATTAAGTAAGTAACTCGAAATATTTTTATCATGAGGGTAGTTTGTAATTGAATAAAAAAGGTTTTCAATTTATAAAACTGAAAACCCTTTATTTTTAAAACCTCGTTTACGAAGCTGCCATCTTTTGCAATGCTTCTGGATATCGGTCGCCTTTCATAGCACCAATTGCGAAAGTTTTATTTAATAGATTCATTTCTTCGGCAGTAAATTCAATTGACAACGCTGCGATGTTTTCATCTACCCGTTTTGGTTTGCTCATGCCGACAATCGGAATAATATCTTCTCCTTGATGTAAAGCCCAAGCTAAAGCAAGCTGACTAGCAGAAACGTTTTTTTGACTGGCCATATCCTTTAAAAATTCAATCAGTTTTAAGTTATGTTCTATATTTCCTCGCTGAAATCTTGGAAGCATATTTCTATAATCCTCTTTTGGAAGCGGAAAAGTCATATTTCCAGTTAGCAAACCATAACTCAATACAGAATACGGAACCACACTTACTCCTAATTCTCGTGCGGTAGGTAAAATTTCATTCTCTATAAATCGGGTTGCTAAAGAATATTCAATTTCTAAAGCAGATACAGGATGAACTTTATTTGCTCGAATCAACTGTTCAGCATTCGCTTCTGAAAGCCCTAAATAACGAACTTTCCCTTCATCGATTAAATCTTTTATAGCACCTACAGTTTCTTCAATAGGTACATTTGGATCAATTCTAGAAGGTTGATACAAATCGATTTCATCAACTCCTAATCGGGTTAAGGAATAGGCACATGAATTTTTTATTGCGTTAGGTCGTCCGTCTAATCCAAGGAAATGACCTTTATGATCTCTCAAAGCTCCAGTTTTAACACTTATAAAAGTCTTGTCTCTTCTGCCTTTTATTGCCTCCGCTAGCATCAATTCACTTATTCCCATACCGTAAAAATCGGCAGTATTTAGAAAGTTAAGACCCGAATCAATTCCGTATTCCAATGTTTGAATGGATTGTTTTCTTGCAGTTTCTAACTCTTTTGGATCTTCAATTATTAATCTAGAACCCATAGATATAGCTGAAACTTCTGGTCCGTTTATTCCTAACTTTCTCATTTTCATAATCTCTTCGCTTTAATTAATTTGATAGTATAAAGATAGCATTGATAAAGAAGAGAGAAAAGATTTGAATTGCTGTAAAAATGTTCTAATTGTCGTTTTTTTAAGACAAGCTTTTTCGGTATTCCAAAGGACTCATTCCCGTATATCGCTTAAAAAAACTGCCAAAGTAAGAAGCTGTAGCAAAATTTAAGTGTTGCGAAATCTCCGAAATATTTAGTGCTTTAGTTTGTAATAAAACTTTAGCTTCAAGACAAACAATTTCGGTAATTATGGCACTGACAGTTTTTCCAGTTTGATTTTTTAAAATTTGCGAAAGATGTTTTGATGTTATAAAAAGTTTTTCTGCATAAAATGGAACATCTCGATGTTCTGTGAAATTTTCAGACAATAATTCCTTAAATTTCTCTGTCAGATAATAGGATCTTGAAAAGGAATTATTTTCTTTTTTGATTTGAATGTCGTTTAAACTTTCGAGTTCAAAAAGCAAAACTCGAACTAGCGCTTGAATGCTTTCTAATTTAGTCGATAAATCAGAATTTTTCTTTTCTTCAATTTGATCAAAAAGCATCTGAATTTTTACGAGCTCATCGGGATTTAGAGTAATATAATGTTGTCCGTTACTTTTGAAAAAAGAAAATTTCTTTAAAAATGAGGTGTCCACTAACCCCGAAACGATAAAATCTTGGGTAAAAAAAAGGCTTTTTGCTTCAACTGGGTATTTATTAAGAATCCATTTTCTAATATCATCCGGAGCAACTACAACTATACAGGGCGCTTTAAGCGAATAGGCTTCAATTCCAACAATAAATTCTGCTTGTCCTTTAAGAACAAGTCCAAGGCTATACATTTCAGACCGATGCGGCTCTAAATGACGATTAGGTATAATTTCCTGTGGTTTGAATATAAAGTTCTCATATTCTAAATCCAAACCAAATTTTTCATTAATTTCAACTATACCAAGTTTTTTAATTTCTTTCATGATAGCTTATTTTTAGAAAGATTAATTTAATTCAGAATATATGAATTTTATTTACTTTCCAGCAACTGCATCATTTTCAACCAAATTCTTATCAATTTTGCAACCCCGCTCCGCAAAGGCTCTGACTTTGAAGTAGCGATTCTCGGCTTTTAACCGATTTTATTTTAATTTTAATGTCAGTCAGAGACTTACGAATACGTTCACAAAGTCCGAGACTTTGCGAAGCAAAATTAGATAATTCAAATTACTCCTTTGCCGACATTTCCATAAATTCCAAAGTTTTTCTCGTTGATTTTGCAATCTCAAAAGTCAATAAAAGTATTAAACTTGTAGGCGTTTGTTTTTCATTCATTTTACAAATATTACTATAAATTTGTACCAATTGTATTTACTTGCTAAGACAGTTAAAATGGTAAGGAATGCAAGCGGAATCTATTTTGTTTAATTACCGTTTAAAAAATGCAGTATCAATTTCCCGCATTTTTCAGGATTTTCCAACCAAGGTAAATGTCCTGAATTTTGAACAGGATAAAACGTTCCATTTGGCATCGCATCGACAATTTTCTTCCCTGTTTCTTGCGATGCAAAATTATCATTTGTCCCTAAAATCAAAGCGGTTGGCTGTTGCAGTTTCGACAATTCTTCGGCTTTAATCTCTGGTATCATATTTTGAATTAGACTGATAGAGGAGATGCCATAATGTGGTAGGTTTTGAAATGCAAAGTAGGCTACTGCGAGTTGTTGTGGAAGTGTTGCAATAAAATCTTTAGAATGTCCCATAATTTTGAGCATATTCAAAGCAGCTTCTACTTTTTTGGGTCTCATTAATTTCATCGCCAACTTGGTTAACGCCGGAATCGCAATTAAGCGCATAGCTAGTGGCGGTTTTCCTCCCATAATATTTCCAGGGTTTCCCAACAAAACTAGTCTTTTTACTTTATCGGGATGTTCTAATGCCAATAAGGTACTCCAATGTGCACCCATTGAATGTGCCACTACATCCACATTTTTCAAATTCAAAGCTTCAAAAATAGTATTCAAAGTCTGATGTGCAAATTCTCGAATGTTAACAGTGTTGTGATCCATTCCTTCGCTTAAACCACCTCCGGGTCTGTTAATAGCAATTATTCGTCGCCCTTTGAATTCAGCAATAAGCGAGGCTAGTGGAAAAGCGTCGCCAGTATTTCCTGGCACAATTACTAAAGGTTCTCCCATACCAAATTCTAGAACTCGGATTTTATAACCGTTTTCGGGCAAGGTTATATATTGTTCTTTTGGTTCAATAGTATAGAAATCAAATAATGCTTTTTCTGCTTTTCTAGCTGCAATTACTTTTGGGTCATTGTTGTCTAAAGTTAATATCTCGTTTTTCATATTTTCATTTTTTTTGGTTTAAAACTAAACCGCTGATTTGAAGAAAATTTTCTTGTTAATTGAATAATTTTCAGACATTCACAATCCTTTTTTACCTTATCTTTTTAAAAAAATCGGATTGATTAAGAATTTAACCAGTCTTCCGATTCCTGATACAGTTTTGTAACCGTTTCTGGTCTATCAATCCCAGGAAGTTCATTGTTTATTTCATAACCACTTTTACTTAAAGCATACGAAACATTAGCATAACTAGGTCTGAATTTGGCAATTTCTTCGGTAGGAATAGTAATGTCAGCCGTTGGAGTCACTGGTATGAGACTATCTTTTTCATAAATACCTTCCATGGAAATTATTGACCAAGCCCCGTCAATTCTCTGTGTTTTGTATAAAAGTTTCACATAAGATTGTAATTCTACCGTGTGACCCTGCATATCCATTCGGATTTGAATTGTTGCCATCGTTATTGCAACTGCCTTATCATTGTTAATCCAAATTAAAGTATCAAATAATTTGTGTGGTGCATACGTTTCCATTTTGCTAGAAGCATCTACAAACTCATGTCCAGAACCTTTAAACCACGAAATTGTTACGGTCGAATTATCTGCAAAACATTTCTTCATTTCTTCCCATTGCGCATTGTCTCTGCAAAAACGTTCGAATTCAATTAACTCTTTGATATCAAATTTATCAACAACATTTTGAATCGAATTCTCAGTTGGTTTTTTCAAAAGTATTTTCATAATCGTATAATTTATAGGTGTTACTCAGTTTATGCTCTAATTAATAATAGGGCAAAATTAGGTCGAAACAAAAAGCTGTGCATTGACCTAAGTCAAAAAAACTATTTTGATTTAATTCTGCTCAAAGTTTCTTGTGAAATATCTAAATAGGTCGCCACTATTCTATTTGAAAGTCGCTGAATGTAGTGAGGACGCTCTTTTAAAAGTTTTTCGTAACGTTCTTTGGCAGATAAAGTCACCAAATCTTCAATCCTGTTGTTTTGGAAAGTAAAAGCAAATTCTAACATTTTTTGATAGAAAGTAGCCCAACCGGGAACTTCATTTGTAAACCTAAAAAAATCTGCTTGTGACATAGAAAGCAACTCTGAATCTTCTAAAGCATCAATAAATTCAACAGAAGGTTTTTGAGTTATAAAACTGGTAAGTGCAGTGACAGGGTTATCGCCAAACGAAATCAATCTCGTTTTCTCCTGACCTTCTTTTGTGATATAGTAAGTGCGGACACAGCCTGTTATTAAAAAATAAAAATGAGTGCAGATTTCTCCCTGAGACAAAATAATTGCATTTCGCTTTACTTTCTGATGCTTGAAATTAGCGATTATTTTGTTTAAGTCTTGTTCTTCAATTATTACCAATTGGGTTATAAATTCTTTAAATATTTCGCTCATATTAAAATTACTAGAATTGTGTTTAATGACAAGCTAATGAATAACTCAATAAATTTAATAAAATATGACTATCCGTAACTAATACTAATCGTAATATGGAAGTAACTTTAAGCATTTTTCCGAACCTTTATAATTTTATATTCTTTGCAACTCTGCGTCTTTGCAACCTCAGTTTCTCGCAAAGGCGAAGAATGTGAAGTAGATCTTAGTATAAATAACGGACGTTTTCTGACTGGCCATTTCCTTTAAAAAACTACTAATCTTTTAAGTTATGTTCTATGTTTCCTTGCTAAAATCTTGGAAACGTATTTCTATAATAACCTTTCGATAGCCGAAAAGTCAAATTTCCTGTAAGCAAATCATAACTCAACTTTTAGAGCAATTTATGTCTACTCCTTTTTTTTGTTGATCCATCCTAGTTCAACATAAATTTTATTTACTTCTGCGGGACGGTCTGTTCCAAGAAGATCTTGGCTGATAGTGCCTCCAACTAATTGACGTTTATACGAAAGCCAGCGATAAGAGGGACGAAGACCTTTTACATCTTCTGAATTGATTTTCAGGTCCTCTCCAGGTATTGCAGAAGCCAATTCATCTGATTCATTTATGGAAGTCAATGCCGTAATTTTCCATTCGCCTTTGCGTTTTTCTACTCGATAAAGTAAGCGCATGTAAGAAGTCAGAACGGCCTCAACCTTGTTTACATAAACTCCACGAGTGGTCGTCGTAGGATATTCTACGAATGATTTATCTCCATTCTGAAAAATCAGCGCGCTACCACTACGATTTACTAGAGGAAGTTCTTCTGCGACTTCATCAGGGCTTTTACCTACAAAAGTATTTACTCCTCCGCTTTGCCAACTGGTATGAATTTGGGCATCATCAGCGTAGCATTTCGCAAGTTCTTTATTCCTATGACTTGCACGATACATCCTTTATGCGACGATCAAATTGTTAATTGCTGTATAATCTACAGCTCCGGTAACAGATAGTTTTTCAGCTTTATTTCTATCGTTCATAAAAGCATCCTGTAATTCCTTAACGGGCAAAATTCGTTTAGCACTCATAATTCTAAAATTTACAGCGTACACAGCACCAACAATCAATAATAACATGATTGCTATACTAATTGGACTACCTAATTTTTTAAATATTTTTATCTTGATGGTAGGTTATAATTGAATAAAAAAAAGGTTTTCAATTTATAAAACTGAAAACGCCAACTATTTTTCATTTCCCTTCTCGCGCATTTGCTTCAAGGCAGAAGCCCAGTCTGTTAACTTATCCAACATGAGGTTTGCCGAGTTTATTAGCGCTTCATTTCCTTCAAAAACATTTTTATCATTAATAAACTGTGTAAAAAAAGGAATGCTTACCGCTTGCGGTAATGGCATCATCCCGAGGGTGGTTACAGGGAGTTTTAAATCTTGCACGGCTCTTGTGCCGCCAGAAACCCCGCCATAGCTAACAAATCCCATGGGTTTTTCTTGCCATTCTTTAACAAGAAAGTCTAACGCGTTTTTTAACGTTGCCGGATAGCCATAATTATATTCGGGCGTTACCATTACAAAGGCATCGCCCTCATCAATGGTTTTGCTCCATTGTTTTGTGTGCGCGTGGGTATATTGCTGTAAACGTGGATGCTCGGGCTCATCCATAAATGGAAGGTCTATCTCTTTTAAATCAAGCACTTCAACGTCGAAATTTGTATGTTGCCTTGCTATTTCTTCAAACCAGCGGGCCACTATGGGGCCTTTTCTTGTAGGCCTCGTACTGCCTATAATAATCTTCAATTTGTACTTCATTTTTATAAAAGTTAGGTGTTTTAATTATTTAACAATCGGGTTGTAGCGATGTTTTGCTATCTATTTTTTAATATTGCTTCGGCAGATAAATAACTGCTTGAAACTTTTTGCTTATTTTATTCGATAACTTACAAAGGCAATTCTTTTACTGTCTGGCGACCATGATGGTACATTTATGGTGCCTTGCCCGCCGAAAAATTTTGCCATTACTTTTATTTCCTTTGTCTTTAGGTTCATGAGTCTCAACATGACGTTTTTGTTGGCCGGGTGCAAACCTGCGGGCACCTCTGTGCCAAAAGTTATATAAACTATCCATTTGCCATCTGGAGACGGGTGGGCAAACCAGTCGTTGTATTTATCTCTAGTTACCTGCTCTTGGTCGCTACCGTCTGGTTTCATGCGCCAAATTTGCATGGTTCCGGTACGGGCAGAATTGAAATAGATATATTTTCCGTCGGGCGAATATTCTGGGCCATCGTCTAGCTGTTCTGCATTTGTCAACCGGGTTTCTTTACCGCCCTCTGCTGGCATAGTATATACATCAAAATTGCCGTTGCGTTCTGCACAGTATGCCAAAGTATTGCCATCGGGCGACCACCCGTGCCAGTAGGATGGGCCAGAGGTGGTAATTTTTTTTGGCATTCCACCATCAATTGGAACAGTATAAATCAACGAACCGATTCCTTGTGTATCGTTGCTTATAGCCATTGTTTTACCGTCTGCAGAAATGCCGTGATCGTTGTTAATTCTATTCGCAAATCCAGTGTTGATTTTTTCTGGAGTTCCTCCCTCAACCGGAATTTTATAGAGCGAGCCACCGCTGTTGTAGATTAGCGTCTTGCCGTCGCGCGTCCAATTTGGCGCTTCAATATGTGTATCAGTATGGTAAATCACCGTTCTATCCAAAGTGGAAACAGATATGGTTTCCAGGCTACAATCAACCTCTTGCTTAGTAGAATCAAGCTTATTGTCATCACCCTTTATAGACATCCCGTTAGATTTGGTGGTATTTACAATGGCAATCTCGCCTTCTGCTTTGAAAATCTTACGAGTTTGTGAATATCCAACCGTTGCCATCATCAAGGTTACGGTCGATAAATAAATTGCCCAAAATTTTACTTTCATTGCTTATGAGTTTAAGATTACGATTGTTGGTTTGTTATGCCAGAAATTCAAGCCCAGTTATTTTTTCCGCTAACCCCCAAAGTTTTTGAGCCACTTTTTTATCCATTGCATTTTCTTGGATGTTTGCTAAAGTTGGGTAACCTCTCAATCCACTCTCTTCTGGTTCGTACATATTTCCTCCGCTTGCCTGCTCAGAAACCGCTGCATAAAGTACCGATAAAGCACCCTGCCAAGGCTCCATAAATGTCCCGAGCCGTTCTTTTCCTATGGCGATCGCTTCGGCACTCAAATGCCTAGTTAATTCTGTATTGTTTGCACCAGGTTGGGCAGCGATGGATAATACTTGGTGTCCTTTAGCCTTAATTCTCCTATCAAGTTCTATAGAAAATATCAGGTTTGCCAATTTGCTCTGCCTGTATTCGCGCAAAGCATCATAATCTTTTTCTGCTTTGAGGTTTTCAAAATCAATTACCGCAGTTTGATAACCGTTGCTACTGAGCGTTATGATACGAGAATTTTCGGTTTTTAAAAGTAGCGGATACAATAATCCCGTAAGGTAAAAATGACCTAAAAAATTGACGCCAAATTGCATTTCAAAACCTTCGTTTGTTTTAGATTCGGGCGGTGTGGCTACCCCTGCATTATTTATGAGCAAATCTAGCCCCTGGTGTTGCTGCATAAAAGTATCGGCAAATTGTTTTACAGAGTCTAAACTTGACAGGTCAAGTATGCTAACTTCCAAGGAACCGTTGCCTTTTCGATTTTTCATTTCCTTAATGGCTTGGTCAGCTTTTTCTTTATCCCGACAGGCAATAATTACTTTAGCCCCTGCCCGATATAATGCCAATGCTGTCTCGAAACCGATGCCGGTATTGCCTCCTGTAACAATTATAGTTTTATCTTTTTGGTTGGGAATATCTTTTGCTGTCCACATATTAATTAAAGTTTTTTGAGCACTTGACAGAATTTTTTATCAGAATGAATATTAAAAAACGATTACAGCGTTGCCATATCGATTACAAAACGGTAATGCACATCGTTCTTCAATATTCTCTCGTAGGCGGTTGCTATATCTTTAATATCAATAAGCTCTATATCGGTAACAATGTTATGCTCCGCGCAAAAATCTAACATTTCTTGTGTTTCATGCAGGCCACCAGCGCCAGAACCTGTGATGGTGCGGTTGCCGCCCGATAGTAAAAAAGAAGAGACTTTTAATGGTTCTATAGGCATCCCAACTGAAATAAAAACACCGTTTGATGCCATCGATGCGATAAATGGTGTAATATCATGATCTGCGGCCACGGTATCAATTATAAAGTCGAAACTCCCTTTTACGCTATCAAATTGTTCCTCATCGGTGGTAACTACAAACTTGTGCGCACCTAGGTCTTTTGCATCTTTTTCTTTAGATGGCGACGTACTTAATACAGTAACTTCTGCACCAAAGGCAACGCCAAATTTCACTGCCATGTGTCCTAATCCGCCGAGCCCAACGACTGCAAGCTTATGCCCTTTGCCAACCTTCCATTTTTTAAGTGGTGAATACGTGGTAATGCCCGCACATAATACTGGTGCAACTGCGGCCAAGTCAAGGTTTTCTGCAACGTGGTGTGCAAATTCTGCTTTTACCACAAGGTTGTTTGAATAGCCACCATAAACAGGGTCGCCATCATGATCTTTGGAATTGTAGGTTTGCACTGGAGAAATCTGACAAAATTGTTCTTGTCCGTTGTCGCACTCTTTACAATGTCCGCAAGAATCTATCATAACACCGACAGCGGCGCGATCGCCTTTTTTAAACTTGGTAACGTTTTTACCTACTGCAGCAATATGGCCAACAATTTCGTGGCCTGGTACCATTGGGAAAATTCCGGGTCCCCATTCGTTGCGGGTTAAATGGATATCGGTATGGCAAACACCGCAAAAAGCAATGTCTATCAGTACGTCATCATCGCCAACTTCTTTACGTTCGAATGTCCATGGCTTTGGTATTGTTTTGGCATCCATTGATGCATATCCTTTAGAAGCTATCATAGTTTTTTATTTAGTATTGAATTTATATTTTTTCGAATGCCATCGCAAATTCTTTCGCAAAATCTTCCAATTTTGTCGGGCTCATTTCTGGCTTTCCGATTGCTTCACCGATAATTTCAGCAGATTGACTTGCGGTCATTTCATCACACGCCATATAAATCAAGATTTTCTTAAGCCAAAACTTAGAACTGTGCAGCTGAGACTATTCGATTAGATTAAAGGCCTCTCATTTGAAATTGTTTGTGTTTTTTATAACAAAGTTTCTCTTACGACTTTAAGATGATTAAAGTCTGGCTCTCAAAAACTTTTGTGCTTTATTAAAAAGGCATTATCCATTTCTGAGTCTGCAAATAAAAAAGCGTTGTTCAAAGTAGCAAAAAATTTTGATGCCTGATTATTTAAGTTCTTCTTGAAAATTTTAACGGTTTTAAATCCGATTTTTTCCTAACCAGATAGCCAATTAAATCAATTAAAACTCTGTCTAAATGTCACAGGAGAAAATTTTGTTTTACTTTTAAACAACCTGCTGAAAGACTGTGAATGCTCAAAACCGAGCTGGTAAGCGATTTCACTAAATTTGATAATGCAAAGATGGGAAACGCTCTTTTTTAAGATGTAGTAGAATTGAGGATTCTTGTAACTGAAATGAGGAAAGCTATTATAAAGAAGAACTCGTCAACAGATATGAATTTAGACGATATTAATCCATTATATATCTAACAGGAATAAAACTCTATTAAAATAGAAACTTGCTAGGCCATTCTAAAAGGAAACGATAAAACCATCAATAGGTATTATTTTAATTTTTTTAAAACAAACCTATGCATCAAATAGGCGGTTGTTAACGAGATTAGAAGGCCAATTAATGTTCCCCAATAAAGGCCAATAGAAGGGTATAATAACCTGATGGAGATTATATAGGCCATCACATTTATAAATCCACTAATCAACAAGGATTTTGCTAAACCAATTGACACTTTTGCGCCGCGACTGTTATGTAGGATTACAAGCGTGGATACGAAAACTGCAGGAAAAGACGCGAGTATTCCGCCGAATAAAGGATTTAAGAATTTAGATGCAAAAACCGCTGAACCGATTATAAAACCAGCAAAAAGTGCTCTTAGCAAAAGCTGTGATACTTTAAGTTCTGTCTTTTCTCCTGATATGGAAGATGCGCCAAATGTTTTTTCGAAAATAATTGCACAAACAAACAGCACCAAAATACAAATGGCCAAACCCCAATTAAAGTTATTAAAGCGAAATAAGATGATTATATAAGAGCATACAAACCAAGTTAACAAGGCACCACCCATCGACTGCCATAAACCTTTTTTAGACGCCGCTGCATACACCAGCATAAATGGGCCATTCGCCGCAAATGCCAAAGGTACAACTGCGGTAGATTTAACCACACTTTCCACCCCTTGACTTAAGCCTATGAAAAACAGAGCTACAACAACCGTACTTGGTAATCCAGCAATAAGTCCCCCAACTTTAGTCCCGAATTTGTTTACTATTACCGTACTTAAGGCAACCCAAATGCCGCCAATAATTACACTTAGCATTACTTTAATTACAAAAGCTTGATCCATATCTCTTTTAAGTCTACAACATGATTCTCGTCGAAATGTTCAATTAATTTCAAGCATACATCACAACGTTTTGACGGTAGGTTTTAGCTTTACTAGCTAGGGCCCTGACAAATATTTCCATATAAACCATAAAGACTTTTAATTTTAACGTTTGTGGCGTACAAATACAATTAAGAAAGTTATAAAATCGATTTCTTGCCCTTAATCTTTCTTGTATATTGCATATTTATTATAATTCACCAACAAATAGATTGAAGCTTATTATTCAAATTATAATGCCACAGACTTCTTCCTCAAAGATTATCCACAAACCTTTCCATGCCTTTATTCTTGCATTATTTTTTATAATTGGCGGATGCGTAACGGTTAAGGCCCAAAACCAAGCTATAAATCTGCAGGCTGAGCATTTGGATGCGCCTTTGGGTGTAGATAACAATCATCCACGGTTAACGTGGCAAATGGATGATTCGAGTCAGGGCGCAAAGCAGACCGCTTATCAACTATTGGTAAATACCGATTCTGTTCTACTGGCAAAAGGCCAAGCGCAGACATGGAATTCGGGCAAAATAAAGGCTGACATCAGCCTTGTAAATTATAATGGCAAAGCCCTACAGCCCTTTACCAAATATTATTGGCGGGTCAAACTCTGGAACAAAGCAGGGCTTAAAATGCAGGATAGCCGAATAAGCAGCTTTGAGACCGGCATGATGAAAGGAACAAACTGGAAAGGAAGCTGGATAAGTGATGGCGGAAGTATCGATACACGTCCTGCACCTTATTTCCGTAACGAATTTAGAACCACAAAAAAAATAAAGTCGGCCAGGGCGTATATTGCAGTTGGCGGCCTTTATGAACTTTCTATCAATGGCAAAAAAGTAGGCAACCATCGGCTCGACCCGATGTTTACCCGTTTTGACAGAAGGATTTTATATGTAACCTACGACGTAACGAACCAATTACAGCAGGGCAAAAATGCCATCTGTGTTTTGTTGGGGAATGGATGGTACAACATGCAATCGTTAGCTGTATGGGATTTCGACAAAGCTCCCTGGCGGAATCGTCCCGCATTTTGTATGGATCTGCGGATAACTTATGAAGATGGAACTTTTGAAGTTATCTCTACCGATGATAGTTGGAAGACGCACAGTAGCCCGATTGTTATGAACAGCATTTATACCGGCGAACATTATGATAGCCGATTGGATATGCCCGGGTGGAATAAGGCAGGCTACAATGATAAAGATTGGAGTGGTACAAGATTAAGAGCAGCACCAGCACAAAATATTGTTAGCCAATTAATGTATCCCATTAGAAATGTGGATGAAATTCCAGCACTATCCATCAAAAAATTTAGCGATTCTACGTATGTATTTGATTTGGGAAGAAACATTGCAGGCGTTACAAAAGTGAAACTAAGAGGCGATAGCGGCACGGTGGTACGTATTAAACATGGCGAGAGGTTATACCCAAACGGGCATGTAGACCTTTCTAACATCGATGTGTATTATAGGCCCAAAGATGATAGCGATCCTTTTCAAACAGACATTGTAATATTAAATGGCAAAGGTGAGGTAGAGTTTATGCCCAAGTTTAATTACAAAGGCTTTCAGTATGTAGAAATTACAAGCAGTAAACCAATTTCACTAACTAAAAACGACGTTACAGGATACTTTATGCACAGCGACGTGCCTGTTGCTGGCAGCATAAATTCATCAAATCCATTGATCAATAAGTTGTGGTGGGCAACAAACAATTCGTACCTATCAAACTTAATGGGCTATCCTACAGACTGCCCACAACGTGAGAAAAACGGGTGGACGGGCGATGGACATTTTGCGGTAGAAACAGGCTTGTTCAACTTTGACGGGATTACGGTGTATGAAAAATGGCTGGCAGACCATAGAGATGAGCAGCAACCAAACGGGGTGCTTCCAGACATCATTCCTACCGGCGGATGGGGTTATGGCCATGCGAACGGTACCGATTGGACGAGCACCATTGCTATTATCCCGTGGAATTTGTACCTTTTTTACGGCGATGGTAAACCGTTGGCAGATAATTACAACAACATAAAATCTTACGTAAACTATGTAGATAGGATAAGCCCGAAAGGCCTTACCGTATTTGGTCGGGGCGATTGGGTGCCGGTAAAATCCACCTCTTCTTTAGAATATACGTCTTCTATTTATTTCTATGTAGATGCAGAAATTTTGGCAAAAACTGCAAAGCTGTTCAATCATAAAGAAGATTATGAACACTACACAGCTTTAGCCGCGAAAATCAAAAAAGCTATAAATGATAAATATTTCAACCCAAAAACTGCGATTTATGGCAAAGGCGTGCAGACCGAACTGAGCATGGCGCTGCAATGGGGTATCGTACCAGATGAGTTTAAGAAACAAGTTGCACAAAACTTGGCAGATAGGGTTGCCGCAGACAATATGCACCTTGATGTTGGGGTACTAGGAACGAAAGCAATTTTAAATGCGTTGAGCGATAATGGACAAGCAGAAACGGCTTACAAACTTGCCGCACAAGACACATATCCATCATGGGGCTGGTGGATAAAAAATGGAGCAACGACACTTTACGAAAACTGGAAAATAGATGCTCATCGCGATATTTCTCTAAACCACATGATGTTTGGCGAAATAGGAGCTTGGTTTTTTAAAGGCTTGGGCGGGATCCATCCAGATGAAGCTCATCCAGGCTTTAAGAATATTTTATTGAAACCGAACTTTGTAAAAGAATTGGATTTTTTCGAAGCAACGCACAACAGTCCTTATGGAAAAATTGTTTCTTCATGGAAAAGGAGAGGAAAAAAGATAATTTATGAGGTAGTTGTTCCGGCCAATTCGTCTGCCACATTGACCTTTCCCCAACAAACTATCGAAGTATATCTAAATGGTAAAAAGATTAACAGTATTTCCAACTACCAAGTGGCGGCAGGCAGTTACCAGTTTACCGTTTTTCAGTAACATAGTAAGTTAAAACACCAAATATGAGTAGAAGACGATTTTTTTGTATCGTATTATCGTTCGACAGCCTCTAGTTATCTGCATAAATCTATGCATTAGTACTTAAAGTTAGTAATTATCTCAGCGCTACTGACTCTATTTTGTTTATTTAGTGAGGTATAGCAAAGCTGACCCGTCGGTAGCATAATTCACAATGTTAGTTGAGTTTGATGTTATGCCCAATTAATCATTAATCGTTCGGAGTAGTCTTTTTTTAAAAATTTTAAAATATCTCTTAGCCGCTGCACAAAATCTAAGTCTCAGGTATATTTTACTGTCGATGGCAGCCCAAAACAAACGTCGTGCAAGCGTAATTTCAAACCACAAACACCCTCAAGCTCCTTGGGCCGTGCGCGCCCAGCACCAGGCTCTGCTCAATATCTGCCGTTTTGGATGGACCGGCGATAAAGGCCCCGAAACCGTAAAATTTATCTGCAATCAGCTCATAAGCATGATGTAGTGTGGGCACTATTTTTTCTTTTTCTAATACAAAGACCAAATGCTGGGGAATAAAGGGCAGCAACCTCTCGTGATAAAGTTCATCATTTACCCAGCAAGCTCCGTTTTCTGCTACGCCAAAATGTGTGGGCAGAAGCATCAGTTCTACGTCAGCTAAATCGTGATTATCGGTGCCGCTGTATTCTCCTGCAATGGCATCCAGTTCTCGAACAGCAGATACCACCCGCTTTCCCTTTAAATCGAAATCGCTTTTAATTTGTGTGATGATCTGCTCGTAGCATTCCACCTCATAAACCGTAGCGCCAATTCTTTCTGCTGTTATTATAAAATTCTTTAGATTTCTTTCAGCGCTATCTTGGTTCTGATAGAACAGATCCAGGTTGGGCAAATCCCGTAATCCGGGCTGATTCTCTTTTACGGCGGCCAATATTTTTTCTCTACTAGTCATTGTCTTTTCTGTTTTTGCTGTACCATTCGCCAAAAGATGATCTAGGTACCTCGGGCATATCCCTATGTAAATACCATGCGTTAAACTTGTTGTTAACTACAAAGGGGGCATATTTTAGCGTCTTCCTGGCTGCCTTTCCGGCAATCCTGTATAAAGTTGGCGATGCCAGGGTCTTGGCCATTACCTGCATGGCCATCGCTTTTTTAGCATCTACATAACCCTCTTTTACAATTACCTGTCGCCATTTATACAGTTGTTCGTGTATGTCTATTTTAACCGGACAAACATTACTGCAAGAACCGCAAAGAGACGATGCAAAGGGCAAATCTGCATTTGCTTTCATATCCCAGTTGGGCGCTAGGATAGAACCAATTGGTCCTGCTATCACACTATGGTAGCTATGCCCGCCACTGCGGCGATAGACCGGACAGGTATTGAAACAAGCGGAACAGCGAATACATTTTAAAGAATTTCTAAAATCTGGCCTTCCCAGTTGTACGGTTCTTTTGTTATCTACCAAAATAATATGGAGTTCCTTCCCGTCCGCAGGTTTTGCAAAATGGCTGGAGTACGTTGTAATCGGTTGCCCGGTCGCACTGCGCGTCAACAGCCTTAAAAATACGCCCAAGTGTTTCCTTTGCGGGATGATCTTCTCGATGCCCATGCTGGCGATGTGGATGTCTGCCAAGTGGGCGCCCATATCTGCGTTCCCCTCATTGGTGCACACCACAAACTCGCCGGTCTCTGCCACCGCAAAGTTCACTCCGGTCAGTGCTGCCCTACGGGTCAGAAAGGTACTCCTCAAGCTTTGTCTCGCAGCTTCTGTCAACAGTTGTGGGTCGGCATTTCCCTTTGGTGTGCCTAGATATTTATGGAACAGCTCGCCAATTTCCTCTTTCTTTTTGTGGATACACGGCAACACAATATGACTCGGCGATTCTCCCGCCAATTGTACAATGCGTTCGCCAAGGTCAGAATCGATCACATCTATCCCATTTTCGGCCAAGAAATCGTTCATGTGGCACTCTTCGGTCAACATAGACTTGCTCTTTACCATTTCCGTGATCTTGTGCTTCTGCAATAAGTTCAGCACAATCTCATTGTGCTCTTTTGCATCTGCCGCCCAATGGATAACGATTCCGTTGGCAGTCGCATTTTTCTCGAACTCCCGCAGATAATTGTTCAGGTTGGAAAGCGTGTGGTTCTTTATCTGAGAACCAGCCTCGCGTAACTCTTCCCATTCGGGTATGGTGTGGGTTTCGATGTCCCTCTTTTTCCTTACGAACCAGAGTGTCTCATCATGCCAATCTACCCGTTTTTCATCTCTATTAAAAACTTCTGCCCTTTCTGCGTGGTCTGCTACTTTCATTTCCCTCCTCCGTTCAATATTTCTGCAATGTGGATTACTTTGAGCGTGCTCTTATCGCGGCGCAACAGGCCTTCCATGTGCATTAGGCAGGACATATCTACACCGGTAATGTATTCAACGCCATGAAGTACGTGGTCTGCCACCCTATCCTTCCCCATTTTTACCGATACCGCTTCTTCGGCCACGCAAAAGGTGCCGCCGAAACCACAGCATTCGTCTACCCTGCCCAAATCAATCAGTTCGATGCCGTCGACCATGTTCAATAGATGCACCGGTTTGGAAAAAGGCGGGGCGTTGAGCTCGCTCATCTGCGCAAGCTTTAAGCCCCTTAAACCATGACAACTTTGGTGGATACCAACTTTATACGGAAAGCTGGCCCTGATGTTTTCTACTTTTAAAATATCTGTCAAAAAGGTAATCAGCTCATAAGTTGTGGCCCTAATTTTTGCTGCTTCTTCTGGAAACCTTTCATCGTGCAGGTGGTCCTTGATGTGCAGCACGCAACTTCCGGATGGGGCCACGATGTAATCGTAACCTTTGAAATTATCCACAAAGTTTCTATCGCAACCACCTGTTAAGTGTTCGAAACCCGAGTTTGCCATCGGCTGCCCACAACAGGTCTGGTTTTTGGGGTACGTAACCTCGCACCCGAACTTTTCCAGCAGCTCTAGCGTTGCAATGGCAGCGTGCGGATAAAACTGGTCTACATAACAGGGAATAAACAACGCAACTTTCATTTCTTAATTTTTTATGGACGACACGAACAATTTTAACCCAATCATATCGGTCGGCAGGGGTTTTGTGTTCCAATGTTTATGGATGGCAACGGCAGCGCCCATGGCGGTCGCCTGTGCCATAGAAGCAGCATAGACCTCTATCTTGGGGAAGACCATGGCCAATAGATTCATAAATATTAGGTTTTTAGAGAACCCTCCATCTACAAATATTCTTTTTACCGAGGTGTCTTTCAAGACCAACTGGGTTGATTTATATTGTTTGAACACAAGCGTAAAAATCAAATAATGATAGGCTTCCAGATCGTCCTTAAAGTCTTCCATCTGCTTTTCGGCAAAGTTTAGGTCGCCATCGTTCAACGTATCAAAATATTCTGCCAGGCTACCTTTTGGCAGATACTTTTTAATGATCGCCAGCGACAACTTGGTTGTTCGGTGTTTCCCCACCGCATAGCCAAAATGCTCTGCGATGCGTTTCCCCTCTTGCTCATGCTCAAAACCGGTAAATAGTCGAGAGGCTTTTATCGGCTTTGCCTGATAAGACAAGTAACAAAGACAATCTTTATCTAATTCTGCCTTGGTTAATGGTTGATTGTTGAAGGGGTTTAAGCTAATGCACCAAGTCCCGGTAGATAACAAGATAAACGGTTCTTTGAAACTCTCGATGTATGGAATTAAAGCCGCCGAACTATCATGTAAACCAACTCCAGTTAAATAGTTTTCACTTGGGAAAGTAGATTGCATCACATCATTTCCTGGAAAAATTGGAGCTAGTTTCTCAGCTAAATGTTCTTTGTAAACCCAGTCGTGGTAATCTTGCTTTTCGAAATCCCAAAAGTTGGTATGGCAACCAATGCTGGTAATATCGCTGTGCATTTCTCCTGTAATAATAGAGCTCATGTATTGAGGCAGATGCAAAGCATATTTTATTTTTTTAAAAAGTTCGGGCTTTTCATACTTAATACGATACAACTGCATTCCCGAATTTAAACTTCCTAAGATTGGCGATGTAGTGCTAAGCGCTAACTTTTCTTCTCCGCCGTAGGCACCATAAAACTGTTCTTTTAAAGGTATTGGGTATTCCTTTAGGTAATTATATAGCGGCGCTAAAGGTCTTCCATTTTCATCGACATAAACTAAACTCGCGCCATAGGTAGAAAAATTGATTGCCTTAATATCAAATTGCTTATTTCTTAAAACTTCGTGTAAAGAATCAAAAACAGAAAGTCGTAGGCTCTCCAAATTTTCGCATGTATCCCCGTCTTCGTCTTGCGTTTCTAAAAATCTGGCCGAACGTTCAAAAACTATTTTATAATCCTCATCAAATAAAAATAGCTTTTTATTGGTTTTTCCGATATCGAATATGGCTATAACTGGAATTTTCATTTTAGGTTAGATTTGAGAAGTGAGGTTTGAGATTTGAGATTTGGGCATGCAAAACTTATAACTAAAGTTAAGACACGTAAAACTGTAAACTCCGCGGTATACTATTCGTTACACATGTTTTAAAACACTCAAGACCATTCTTCACTGATAACATTTGCGGATGAGAATATGATCGATTAGAAATCTTATGAAAAATGAAAGATTCTCATATCTCAAATCTAATATCTCATATCTTTTTTATAGTCCTGTTGCTTTGCTTTCCAAGCCTCTCTCCTTTATCAAGGTTTCTCTCACCTTAGCGGTTCTGAACAATTTTATAGGGTCTAAGGCGCCACCATTTTGTAGCCTTGCCTCTGCAATCAAGGGGCGGACATCTGTACGGTAGGCCTGTTGCAAGATCTCTTGTGCCAGCCCCACATCATTGCTTTGCTGGGCCGCTTTCAATGCCGTTCTATCGACCAACAAAGCCTGTGCGTAAGCCATCATAATCGCCTCAACCGATTGTAATAAATCTTCTAAAGGGTCCTTGATGTTGTGCGAGGCATCAATCATCCAGGCCAGACCTGCTGCGTGGTCCATCTTGGCATGATCCATGCCGTCTACCAGCTCGCTAAAAATCAGGAACAGTTGGTAAGGTTTGATGGCACCGGTTGTTAAATCATCGTCGCCATATTTAGAATCGTTAAAGTGGAAACCGCCCAACTTGCCCTCCATCAACAACAGAGAAACAATCTGCTCTATATTTGCATTTGGCAAATGGTGGCCCAGATCTACCAATGTATAGGCTTTTGGCCCTAATTTGGTTGCGTACAACAAAGACTGCCCCCAATCTGCAACCGTAGTTGAATAGAAGTTGGGCTCGTTCGATTTGTACTCTACGAACATTTTCCAATCTGCTGGCAATGCGGCGTAAATTTCTTTCAGACTGGCCAGGGTATTCTCAAAAGCTTCCCTAAAGTTAAGCTGACCCGGAAAACTAGAGCCATCTGCCAACCAGACCGTCAAAGATTTAGAGCCCAAAGCTTTGCCATGCCTGATGACTTCGATATTATGGGCGATCGCCTGGTCCCTCACATTTTTATCTACGTGTTGCAAGGAGCCGAATTTATAGCTGTATTGTTGGTCTGCCTGATCCTGAAAGGTGTTAGAGTTCATCGCATCGAACTTTAGGTTCAACGACTTTGCCAAACCCATAATCTTTTCAATATCTTCTGGAATATCCCAAGGAATATGTAGAGATATGGCACCACTAGACTGGTTTAATTGGTTTAACAAACCAATATCTTCCATTTTCTCCTCTAAACTGCTTGGCTCGCCACCGCCGTTAAAGCGGCCGAAACGCGTTCCTCCAGTTCCTAAAGCCCAGCTGGGAATGGCGATTTGAAAATCTTTTATTTTTTGAATATATGAATTAGCTCCTTCGTTATCTTCTAAAAAACTTGCTAGTTTCTTTTTATGTTTTGCAGTCAAACTTTCGTTATGCTGCTCAATATGTTTTTTATCTAATCTCATAATTGATTGTTAAGTTCCAATGGACCAATATCATTATTTAAGCGGTTTCTCTCTGCACCTCGTCATTTCGAGGTACGAGAAGTCTCACATGCAAAGTCGTCATATAGTGTTCCACACCTATTTGTGAGATATTTCACTGCGTTCAACATGACGACCTTTTTAAATAATGACATTGTCCAAAACGAAATGTAAATTTCATGATTTATCCACAATAACCCCTCTCCTCCGGAGAGGCTGGGTAAGGCTTTTTTACCTCGCAAATGCCATCGCTACCCCACCATCAACGTTCAACATATTCCCTGTCGATTTTGACAATAGACCGCCCGTAAACGCGAAGCAGGCATTTGCGATATCGACCGGAAGAATAATTTTATTCAGCAAGGTTCTTTTTGCATAGAAATCGGGGAGTTCTGCAACGGTAATCCCATAGGCCTTTGCCCTTCCCTCTGCCCAGCCTCCAGACCAGATGTTGCTGTCGCTGATCACCGCATCTGGGTTGACCACGTTTACCCTGATGCCCGCTGCGCCCAGTTCGGCGGCATTTAACCTGCTCAGATGTAACTGGGCGGCTTTTGCGCTCCCGTAACCGGCGTTGTTCGGCCCGCTTACCAAGGCGTTCTTGCTTACGATATTGATGACATCGCCGCCCATTCCCTGCTTTTTCATAACGGTTGTTGCAGCTTGGGTTACCAAGAACTGGCCTTTTACCAATACATCGTACAGTAGGTCCCAGTCCTTTTGGGTATGGTCTTCTATGGTCTTTGAGATGGACAAACCTGCATTGTTCACCACGATATCCACCCCGCCAAAGCTTAATGCCGCAACGCTCATTGCCTCCTCAATTTGTTCTTGGTTGGTCACGTCTAATATCGCAGTGGTGTAGGCATCTTTGCCAAAGTCCTTGCCGAACTCCTCGGCAGCTTCTGCCAACCGCTCGGCGTTCATGTCGTTTAAAATTACGCAAGCGCCCTCTTCTACAAACTTTCTGGCAATTGCTTTCCCGATCCCACCGGCACTGCCGGTAATCAGCGCAACCCTGCCCGATAAGGCTTTTGGCTTTGGTTGACGCTGTAATTTTGCTTCTTCCAACAACCAATATTCTATGTTAAAAGCTTCTTGACGGGGCAATGAGGTATACTCAGAAACTGCTTCTGCACCTTTCATCACGTTTATGGCATTGGTGTAAAACTCTGCCGCAACACGGGCGGTCTGTTTGTCTTTCGCAAAAGAGAACATTCCAACACCGGGGTAGATGATGATTACCGGGTTGGCATCTCTAATTGCTGGACTGTTTGCATGTTTGCATCCTTCATAGTAGTCTGCATACATTTTTCTGTAAGCTTCAAATGCAGGCGCCAATTTTTGTTTGACGGCTTGTACATCGCTCAAATCGGCATCTTTTGCCAGACCTAAGACCAACGGGCTTATTTTGGTTCTCAAAAAGTGATCTGGGCAACTGGTGCCCATGGGTGCCAATCTTTCCAAATCATTGGAGTTTATGTATTCTAAAACTCTCGCATCATCGGTAAAATGTCCAATCATAGAGCGCTCGCTAGAGCAGAATCCTCTTAATATCGGTGCCAACTCTGCTGCCTTGTTCCTTCTATCTGCGCTATCCAAACTCTCTATTTTTTGGCCACCAAAAACAGACCCTTTTTTGCCGTAGTTTTGCTCTAAATATTCGGCGCATTTTTCAACCACTTCTAGCGTATTCACATAGCTTTCGTAGGCCGTATCGCCCCAGGTAAACAGACCGTGCGAACCCAGCATAATTCCCTTAATGCCTGGATTTTTATCTAAACATTCTTTCAGTTGCAGCCCCAGGTCGAAACCCGGTTTTTGCCAGGGCACCCAACCTATCGCGCCACCAAACAACTCTTTGGTTATCTTCTCTCCATCCTTGGCCGCCGCGATCGCGATTGCCGCATCAGGGTGTAGATGGTCGATATGTTTGAAAGGCAAAAAGCCATGTAAAGGCGTATCGATAGAGGGCGCTTTTGAACTTAGGTCATAGATGCAATGGTTGAATAATTCAACCATCTCATCTTCGTGCTCCATTCCACGGTATACATTTTCTAAAGATCTTAACCTATCGACATACAGCGCCGCCAGACCGCTCTTCTTTAACGTGCCGATGTCTCCGCCAGAGCCCTTAATCCACATGACCTCTGTTTCTTCTCCGGTCAATGGGTCTTTTGCTGTTGCTTTACATGATGTGTTCCCCCCGCCGTAATTGGTCAGCCTTAGATCTGCGCCCAATAAATTCGACCTGTATATCAAGAGCGCTACCTCATCGCCCGAAAGTTTGGCCGCTTCGGTCTCGTCCCACAGGTAGCTTACATGTTTGAAAGAAGTGTTTTTAACTGACATATTATTTTAGCTAATGTTTGTTTTATTATTTGATTGAGTTTCCGTACCCCACCACAAGGACAGATAGCAATATAATGACGATTCCAGCGACGACGGTGCCAAAGGTTTTTCTCCGCACACCTTTCCATTCTTTTAATATAAGCCCCCAGAGGTTTGCAACTATAATGATAAAAGACATGTGCAGAATCCATGAGCTGGGACCATTACCTAAACGACTTTCGCCCATTCCGTAGAAGAAGAACTGTAAGAACCAGGTAGTTCCAGCAATAGCAGAAAAAAGATAATTTTTGAAAATTGGTGTTTTTTTATTGGTATAATCTCCAAAGCTTTTGTTGCGGAAATTTAAGATCATGCACCACACGAAGTTGGTAAGCAGGCCGCCCCACATAATGATGATGTAGGTTACGTTGTTCTGGTACAAAAACTCGCCCTGACCGGGATGTACCGCCTTCCATGCCTCATTCGCTACATTGGCCATATCTTTTCCAGAATCAATTCCAAAAGCAAAGCACGCGCTTAAAACTCCTGAAACTATTGCAACAAATAGCCCCAAACCAATCTTAAACTCTGTGCCAGATGCATCTGTTTCTGTACCCCCAAGGTCTTTGTCCTTCATCTTCCCCGCCACGCCGCACACGGCGATGCCGATTATGCCAACGAGCAGCCCCAGCAGGACCATCTGACCCCAGGCGGAACCTGCAATCATACCAATAGAATCTTTCCCCGCCTTTGGGTAGAACTGATAGTATACGGACGGGATTAAGGCCCCGAAAACAGAACATAGGCCCAAGATGATAGAGCTGCCCAATGCCACCCCAAGGTACCGTACGCCCAATCCGTAGGTAAGGCCGCCAATCCCCCAAAGTGCGCCGAACAGAAATGTATAGAACAGAACCGAACTAGAGGCGCCGCGAATAATATCGGCGAAACCGGGGATGGTTAGATAGGCGGCCAATGGTGGTACGATCAACCACGAAAAAACGCCGCCGACTATCCAATAACTTTCCCAAGACCATCCTTTTACCTTTTTGTATGGGATGTAAAAACTGCCCGAGGCAAAACCGCCAAAGAAATGATAGATAACTCCTACTAGTGCCTGCATATATTGGTTTTAAATTGGTCTATTATTTGGTTTCGGTAAAAATAGAAAGTAAAACCAAAAAGACTGTCATGTGCCATCATGTACCACCCAAACTCCGGCACCCCCCACAAGTTCCAAGGGAAAACTGGTAAAATTGAAACCCAAAGGTGACTACAATTGTGAAGATTTTTTCACCAAAAAAAGTAAAAAAGGAATGGCATTACCAAACATAACGAGTTTAGCAAACAATTCCAATCGGCCAAAACAAATTTTTTCTCAAATCTCTATTGGCAATATTTTTCTAGACAACTTGACAAGAAAAACTCATAGTTACCCGCCAAAATATTTCTATAAAAACAACTTACTACTTCTTTTGCTTCGCAATAAACGTTAAGAAAAACTAGATTTTGACCGTCAAATATCTCGGCCAAAAAAGAGGTTTCCTACTGGTAGCCCGGTAAAATAAACCCGGGCGAAGCGATAGCCCACAGCCCCGTTTTTTTTTACGGGGCGAGGACTTTAGCGGAGCACGGGACCTGCTGGACCTAAGAACCACAGACACTTCGTTTTCTAAAAAAAAATCCTGATGGCTAACCAGCGAATTCTATTGCTCAACTTTTTGCTCAGCCCAATTATCAGTTCTAAAGGGTACAGCCGGAAAACCTTCCTTATTTTGCAAATTGGTAACGGGATAGTTAAAAAAAGCGTAGCGAATTGCAACCGGATGTTTTACCTTATCGCAACTTAACATAACCTTATCTCCAATTATTTCTGCTTTGGCAGGATAAAAAACCTTGTTTGCGCCAGCAACGGCAAAAAATTTTGGCGCTTCGCCATCATTGGTATTTAATCCCGAACCTAAGGTTTTAGGCTCGAAATGGATAATGGCTTTTCCTTTTTGAAACCCCGCATAAACATAATGTGGGCCTTGATAAACCACGCCCGATTTTCCGTAAACTCGATTTAGAGCGGTTTTTGCCAAACGTATGCCAACTAGCCGCTTATTTTTTGGATGTAGATTTTTAGAGTCAGAAACATCTATGTTAAGTACCATTTCGGTATTGTTTAACTCCGAGACTTTTTCTTGAGCTTCTCTAAAAAAGGCATCTTCGTCCAACGATGGATCTTCCTTATCATGAAAGAAAGGTGCAATCTGTACGTAATAAAAAGGCAACTGGCCCTGCCCAAAATCTTTTCTCCAAGCTTTAATCATTTCTTCGGTTGCGCGAGTATAACTTTCGCGCTCCATGTGATTGGACTCTCCTTGATACCAAGCAAACCCTTTAATGGAAAGGTTTTTGAGCGGATAAATCATGGCATTGTAAAGCAAAAAAGGACGCATCACTTTCTCAAAAGAAAAGCCTGCATTAATTTTTTCTTTAGATTTTGGACTTTCTAAATACGGCTTTAGATAAACCCTATTTAGCATGGTATCTGCCGCCAGCACATTTTGTGGCAGATAAGCTTGCACGCCCGAAGCGCCAATGCCGCTAAAAACTAATCCTATCGGGATATCCAATTGCTTTTGAAGTTCTTCGCCAAACACATAACCAACGGCACTAAAATCCTTTACAGTTAGGGGGGTGCATTCCTTCCAATTGCCCTTAATGGTACTAATGGGTTGGGCGCTAAAATTTAGCCCGGCGTTAAAAAGCCTAATATTCGGTTTGTTAGCATTGGCCATTATGGTATCTGCGCCATCCATTTCTTTTACAGAAAATTGCATATTAGATTGCCCGCTGCAAAACCACAAATCGCCAATAAGTAGGTTGGTTATTTCTACTTTATTATCGGGAGTATTTACTGTGATAGAATGTTTAGTATAATCGCCACGCCTAATCTCGGGAACCTCTATTGTCCCGATAAAATCCCCCGAATTATTGGCGGTAACCGTTATGGGATTTGGCATCCAATCGGCCTGAATGCTAACCAATGCTTTCGGAACCGCGGTGCCCCAAACTTTAAAGGATTTGTTTCTTTGCAAAACCATGTTGCTCTGCAATACATCTGCCAGTTTTAACCCGTTGTTTACCTGTCCAAATGCCGCTTGGAAAGTCAAAGAGATTAACAATATAAGTATTTGGTTGATTTTCATTATGATCGGTCTATTTTTTTACTTATTTCCCCAATCTTTATTGGGTGCGGGGCCCATCTCCAACTCCAGCGTTCCACCATCCATAATGTTTTTGTAACTCAACCAGCATTTGTTATAATTCTTTCCATTAAGTTTAGCTCTTTGAATATACACGTTCGATGAAGAATTATTACTTGCTATAATGGTAAATGGATGATCTTTATCTGCATTTAAAGAAACTTTTTTAAACACTGGACTGGTAATTTCAAACCTAGTGCTGCCGGGCGTAATTGGATGAATTCCGCTTGCGGCCAATATATACCACGCCGACATTTGGCCCACATCTTCATTTCCTACTAAACCTTCTACGGTGTTATGATAAGCGCGTTTACAAATCAGGCGTGTCCATTTTTGAGTGAGCCATGGAGCGCCAACCCTATTAAAGAGAAAAGGAACGTGATGAACCGGTTCATTGGCATGATTGTAATAATCGTTCCACATCATGTTTCTTGGTGCTTTTCCGAAGAAATTTTCTAAATCTGCCTTTACCTTTTCGTTTCCTCCCATCAATTTTACCATCCCATCAACATCTTGCGGAACAAACCATCCCTGTTGATAAGGGTTACTTTCCAATGTTCCATACCCTTGTTTTAACCTTCCTTCGGTAGGCCATGGCACCCAATTTCCATCTTTATCTTTCGGTCTAAACCATCCTTTCTCTGCGTCAAAAATATTTTTATAGTCTTTAGATCTTTCCAAATATTTCGCCTTATCGGCAGTTTTGCCAAGGCCCTTGGCCATTTGAGAAACACACCAATCGAAATAGGAATACTCCAAAGTCTTCGAAATTCCTATGCCATCATCTGTGTAGCCTTTGTCTCCATTTCCAAATTGCTCAACACTGTTTACCGAAAGCTGGTAGGCCTTATTTACATCAAAACCTCTAATACCTTTTACATAAGCATCGGCAATAACCGAAACCGCCGGATTACCAATCATGCAGCCGCTATAAGCATTTAAAAACTCCCATCGTTCTAAATAATTTTTATTTTTCTCATCAGCCAAAGTCACCAAAGAATTAATCATATCACTTACAACTGTGGGATTAATGATGGTTTGTAAGGGCATTTGACTTCTAAAAACATCCCAACCACTAAAAATAGTTCGTTTAGTAAAATTTGCCGATTGATGGGCTTTTCCATCTCCGCCAGGATAATTCCCATCTACGTCTTCAAATATTCTCGGATCTATTTGTGTGTGATATAGCGCCGTGTAAAAAATTCTCTTTTCGTTTTCTGTGCCACCCTCAATCTTTATTTTAGATAAAGCCTTGTTCCATAGCATAACTGCCTGACGATGGACTGCATCGAAATTAAAATCTTTAATCTCAGCACTCAGATTTTTTTTAGCTCCATTTATGCTTACAAATGAAATTCCTGCTTTTAAAACAATTTGTTCTTTCTCTGCTGTTGGAAATTCTGCAAAGAAACCGAGGTGTTTACCTTCCAATTCCTTTTGCCCTTTCAAAACTTTTGCCTCGGCAATACGCTGCTGATATTTCGCACTGGTTACGTCTTCTCTTTTTCTTTTCCAGTCATCGGGAATATCTGCAGACCAAATACCTTGACTTTTAAAAGGTTTGCTAAATTTGGCGTAAAAGTAAACGGTATAATCGGCATGTCCATCGCCATCTCCCCAACCTCCGCCATCTGGTGTACACTTCATCCAGCCTTCGATGGTATGATCATCCAAAATTTTTACATATTGGGTGGTAGAGGTACCACCTACCCTTCTGGCCAGATCAATCTGAATACGTGAGTGCTCATTTTTGGGAAAGGTAAATCTTAGCATACCGCTGTGAGGGGCGGCGGTTGCCTCCGCTTTGATTTTATAGTCTGTTAAATTAGCCGAATAAAATCCTGCAGATGCTTTCTCTGTTTTCTTGTCATACCTAGAACGATAACCTCCATCGGGATTCTCTAAAGACCCCGAACTTGTTTTTAATGCGCCGATAGTTGGCATGACTAAAAAATTCCCTAAATCTCCATACCAACCCACACCACTCATTTGGGTAAATGCAAACCCCTCTATACTCTTATGTTCAGAACTATAGCCAGAGCCATTATCGCCACCGGTAATGGTATTTGGACTTACCTGCACCATGCCGTAGGGCGTTGCGGCTCCCGGAAATGTTTTGCCCAAACCATGATAAACACCTGCATCGCCCACACTGGTGCTCGCCCCGATAAATGGATTTACATATTGAGATAAATTAACAGAAATATTTTTTTCTTGTGCCTTGCAGGCGATAAATTGAAGAGAACACAGTGCCCCAACAAGGATAAGTTTACTCGAAATCATTTTAAAATTCTTGGCTTTCACGGATAGTGATGGTGTGGTTTTTTGGTTGGTTGATTTTATAAATTTCAGCAAGTTAAGGTTTTCTGGCGCTGATGACGTAATTAATCTTAACCCGCTCATCCAGAAGATAATCAAATAATACAGCTCACGAGAGACTAAAGCCGAACGCAATCAGATTTTTATATGTGATATTTCCTTATTTGGGCTAAACAACCAAAAAGCGCAAGATTTCTCGCACTAAAGAGAAGAACGAAGGGTTAAATAAAATGGAACTTCAATGTCTTGCGGAGCAGATTGGTTTTCCCTCACCAACTTTGCGGCCATACTTCCCATCCACTTAAAATCTGTAGAAACCGTAGTGATGCCATTTAACAATAATTTTTTTAAAGGCGTTTCATTGTAAGAAATTACCCCTACTTCTTTTCCCATCTTTAGGTTTAGCGATATGATACGCTCTATCAATATCACCAGATCATCTTCCATCAAATTAATGTAGACTTCGCCAGAAGCAATAGGTTCGGTTTGAATGTCTCTAACAATTGCATGATTAAAGGCATATTGTTGGCAAAAACGCCGAAAACCATTTATAATGTCTTTAGAGAAATAACTTTTTTCTGGAAAAATTATTTTTAATGTATGATATTTCGTTAACGCTTCCTTTGCTTCTGTTAACGCTCCGTAAATATCTTTTTCGAAATTTTCATAAATAGATGAATAGGGACTGTTTACACCATCGAGTTTCTTATCTAAAAGGATAAGTTTTTTTTGTGGCAATGTGTTGATAATTTCATGTGCATTTTCACCGCCCTCTACAAAATGCGGAATGATAACGTAATGGGTATAAGGGGTGTGTTTGTTCTGGATAAGCTTTTTAAAAATAGAAAAATCGTTGTTATAAATGTAAAAGTCTATAGAAACGTCCTCGCCAAGGGCAGCAACAAAAGAATCGTAAATGATTTTTTTGTGGGCTGATAACTTATTAAAAAGCAAAAAAATCTTGATTTGCTTCTTGAAATCAGCGTTTGAAATGTAAAATCCTTTGCCCGGAACAGAAACAATTACTCCTTTCTTTTTCAGGTAGCGATAGCCTTTCTCTGCAGTATCCCTTGATATTTCTAGCACATAGCTCAACTCATTTATAGATGGTAAAATATCGTTCTTTTCTAAATTTCCATCTTCTACTGCAGCAATAATAGAGTTGCTTAACTGCAAATATTTCGGGGTGGCAGAATATTCATCTACATATATAAACTTAAAGAACTCGTCTGCCTTCATAAGAAAAAATTAGAACACGAAAGTTAGCTAAATGATTTAGATATTTAGAAATGATATTTACAGAAAGAACTTATTTTTAAACTCCTATCCAACTTATAAGTCATACCTAATATTTTCCTATCGAACGATTTTTACCCCCTTTGGCGCATCAATTTCTGATTTAATTTTGCCATTTGCGAGTTTAGTGTGTTTAACCTTTAAAATACCGTAAGGAGTTGGAAAAGTGCCCTCTACAAACTTTAGATCACCCAAATGTGGTTCAATCTTAATCACTTTACAACCTGGAGCCATCACTTTTATTCCAAGCACATGCTCAGTTAGCCAAGGTGTTGGCCCAGCTGCCCAACCATGGCATAAACTCAACCGAAACCCTACATAACAATAGGCTCCGTAAGAAGAATGGATGTCTTTTTTCCCTTCTGGCACAAGCTGATCGATCCGGCCGGCATTGGGCAACCAATCCATATTAAAATCTTCCCAAAACGTGGTAGCCCCAAGGTTGATCATGGCGCCCCAAAATTTACGAATGGCATCTAAAGAACCCTGATAATCGCCTGCTTTTGCTTTTGCCTGCAACATATAATACCCATAAAAAGTAGAAAAATCCTTAACTCCCCCAACGGCAATTACTTCTTTGTTTGCTTGCTGGGCAGGCATTAATCCAGAAATGGCCAATAAAGCAGCAGCTTGTTTAGAATGGCCAGCTTCTGGCACATTTTTTTTCAATCGGTTTATGGCCTCGTCGCATTTCTTTGCGGTTTCTTGATCTTTCAAAACCAGGCTTAGTTCTTTTCCGGCATCTAAGGTCATTATCAGCAATGCCTGTAAACCTGCATGAATGGCTTTAGGATCTTCTGATGATGGCCAATCCAAAAATCTGCCTCCATCTAACTTTTCGCTATTATTTTTATCGATTTTAGACATCAAAACATTCAGTAATCCTTTCAAATACGCCTTTTGTTCCTTCAGGTAAACTAGGTCTCCATTGTGCATATACCAATCGCGCTGAATAATTACCCACCACATAGAATAAGAAACCATTCCATTCATATATTTAGGTAAAGGAGTGATGTCTCTAGCAAGATCCAAACTTTTAGGAACCACTGGGTTATTACCAAAAACTGCAGCAATGGTAGAGGTTTCTGGGTGCATGTCTCCCAGCCAAACCAAACGATCGCGTTTTATACCGTCCCACAGATAATCCTGCATATTCAAATGAACGGTATACGCACCCGTTAACCATATTTTATTTAATAAGCTATCGCTAGAATGGAAAGAACCGAGATAAGGAATGTCTCTGAAATTAAAAATAGCCCTTACTTCTTTCAATTGTAACTCAATATTATCATCCACCAAATCTACCCTCACAAACCTGAAACCAGTATTCCCCACTTCCAACTTGCCCAGCCATGGAACTTCGACAATCATATCTCGCATGGCATGATCGTTTGTAGCATTGTGTGTTGGCTCTACATCGCTCATTGCCTCCGAAGCTGATTCTCCAAAACGCAAGCGTAACTTTACCGGTTTGTGGTTTGGATACATGCCGGTGACGATTTGTAAGCCACCCTGCAATTCCTTTCCAAAATCTAACAGCAAAGCCGGATGAAGATCTTTGGTGCTTTTTAGCACACACATATTGCTGTTAGATAAATCTGCTTGGCCGTTGCCTACCAGCATTAATCGTTTTTCGTTAACAATATTGGTATCGGCTTCGGGAGTTTTCCACAGTATCTTTTCTGGAGAGAGGTACCTGCGGGTGGTTGATGTTGAGGTTGCCTCTTTAGCCCTCTCGGCAGAGAAAACAGGGGGCAGTTGCGCATACGCTCCGTTAATGATGGTGAACAGTAATATGATGCTACTTGCGAAATATTTTTTCATGATAAGGCGAATGGACTTTAATATTTTCTATTTATAATTTACGGTTTCTAGAACCACTGGCCCCATTAAACCCGAAGTTTGCAAAGGATCACCTTTTTTATAGGGGTTAAAAGTTAACCATGTTTTTCTTTCTGCCGTTGGCAGGTTTAGATCCCCAATAATTCTGTTTATCCAGTTATTGGTTACGCTTATCTCTAACATATTTTTACCGCTTTTTAGGGCTTTGGTAATATCTACATGGTATGGGTAAGTCCAGGCACCGCCCACTTCTACACCGTTTATTTTAACCTTTGCTACCGCGATGATTTTTCCGAGATCTAAAAACACCTTTTGATGATTGTTAATTTTAGAAAGCTTAAACGTGTTGTGATAGACTGCCGTACCAGAATAATATTTAATATTTTCTTCAGGACGTTTGGTCCAATCTGTTAGTTTCTCAAAGGTTACTGGTTCTGCAGGGCTCCATTTTGGGTCGAAATTTACCTGCCATGGCCCAACTACGGGTTGAATGTTTGATGGTTCCGGGAAATTAGCCAACACATTTTGTATTTCTAGATTACCTTTTGCCGGTTTTCTGAAAACAACAAATGCACTCTCTAAAGGCGCCAACCTCATTGGAATAGACGTGCCGCCATCATTAAAGCTGTAAGCAGGCAGGTCTCTCGTTGACCCATTGATGGCATCCCAAAGTTCGGGGCTTTTGCCCGTAACCCTAAATGTTGGGTCTATGGAAATTGTTTTTTCGGTTTGATTGGAAATAAAATAAATATCTCCATCTTTTAATTTTCTATGGATAAACAGCGTTGAGTCGTTTTGATCGGACTTATAATCAGGCGCAACTTTAATAAGGTTTAAAGCTTCTTGCATGTTCATTCCATCTATCACCATTCCTTTTCCATAATGGTTAACCTTTATAGATCCTCCATTTATATTTCCCCAAAGCTCTGCGGCTAAACTTTGAACTTCTTTATCAGCTTTGGGATAATTTTCAAGACTTGGTGATCCATCAGGTTTTGGCCCTAAAACCACCGCACCTTCTTTAACCAGTTCCATTATTTTTTTAAGCACTTTAGGGCGCATTGTTTTCATCTTGGGCAAAACTAAAATGCCATAATTCATCCCATCGGGTAGCGTTAGTCTTCCATTCTTAACCTGCATCCTATTTTCGATCACTTCCGCATTCATATAATCAAAAGAATACCCGTTTGGAAGTTTCGGATCCTGTGTGCCTGTCATCTTAGGCGCATCTTCTCCAATAAAATAAGCTACATCAGCTATATAAGTTCCCTTTTGAAGCATAAAATTGCACCTCTTTATGTATTGCAGGAACATATCCATATCATAAAACCAGGTATTTTTACGATTAAACTCATTGCCAAAAGGCGCATTTACACCGGGCCATTTATCTTCATAAGGTTGTTCTATAAATAAATGCAACAAGGTGTTGTTAATTCCTTCAGTAAAAAACCGGTCGCCCCGTTGTTTCATCATCTCCGGATAGCGGGCAAAGGCTTTTCCACCGGCAGTAAAAGACTCTGCTGAAACCTTCGTCTTGCCATAAATATGTGCCGCAGAAGATGCCGCACGGTTTTCTATATTTCCCAAATCGCCTTCGCTCCAAAATTCACCAGCTACTTCATCAGATTGGCCTCCATACATTAAGAAAGTGCCTGGAAATCCCCAATGGCCATAGTTTTCGAGCCAGGTATGTAAACCATGCTGATGGCTTACTTCGCGCAAACCTGCTACATATTGATATGCCACCTCATTGGCTACAAACCTTCTTAAATCCCATAAAAAACGATCTGATTTTTCTTCACTTCCCACCACCAAACCATTCATTACAGGCAAATAAGGAAGCGGACTGTAACCAAACTGCTTTGCAAATTTCTCAATCATGTTGTCTGTCCAGTTTTGGCCTCCAGTTTCATAACTATCTTCAACAGTAACTTTCCATGTTTTACGATCTGCTGCCGGAATTCTTTCCAAAATTTTACCGAGAAATGCATCAAAATGTGCTGCCACATGCTTTTTGCTCATCTTATCTACTTCAAGACCTGTTCCTTCTGGCGATGCTGGGCTGTTATGCACTCCGGTAGGCGTCATGCCTGTACGCATTATAATCCATTTACCGTTCGGCACATTCCATTTCAACTGCCCATTAGTACTCATGTACTTAGAAATGTCTATCACTTTAGACGGGTCTATAACTAGATCTTTTTCTTGAAACTTAGGCTGCGCACCCCATTCATAAGATCCCCAATATGGAAACGGCGTAGGAAACATTTTGGCCAATGTTTTCTCGGCATAATCTTCTACACGCGGTGAAGAAGAAATTTTAATTTCCCTCAATCCGTTTTTATCGGGGGTAACATTTTTAAAAACAATACGAAATTCATTTGAAGAAGTTTCGGGAACGGAAATAGAAGCAGGTGCGTAAGGCGCAAAACCCACATTTAATTCGTCGTTACTTCGATCAACCGTAAACGATTTTATGGTTTTGAAATTTCCATTTTCATTTGCCTGTATCTCCGCTTCCATTTTCATTTTTCTGTGTGCGGGATAGAACGTTATACTTCTTGCGGTAAAAGGTTCGGATGTTTTAAAATCTAATGTAAAATTGCTTTTTGAAGGAATGATCATTTCTGTAGTTGTATCGCCATCCATGCAGTTTTTAACATCGCTAATGGTTGGTATAGAAGTGATTGTCGGCTTCAAATCGCTGATTGATTTTTCAAAATCTCTTGGAGCAGGAAAAGCAATCACACGAACATCCTGAAATTCTTTTGCCGGCTGCTTTAAGCTTATATTTAACTGTTTAGGGCCTACTGCTTCTGTTTTTGAAGAGGTAAGATAGCGCATAGCCTCGCTCGGCTTTATCCAAGGACCACCAGATTGGCTCCACCCAGGACTGTTGAAAATACCAATTTCAATGTTTAATTCAGTAGCTGTTTTTAAAGCCGCATGAATAATATCCCACCACTCATTAGATAAAACTTTAACTTTTCCATACGGCACTTCATTTAATCCAATGTTGCCGATAAAAGCCCTATTGATGCCTACTTTTTTCATGGCATGAAGGTCTTTGATTACGCCTTCTTTAGAAATATTATCAGAAATCCAATACCAGTAAACACTGGTTTGTACAGAATCTGGAATGTGCTTAAAACCCTGCTCTATGTTTGCCAACGGAATAATGGCGGTAGAGTTAGATTTTTCGACTTTTCTCTTGATACCGCATGCGAAAAAAAGAGCTATTAAAACAAAGAATACAACGTGGCTGGTTTTGAGAAAAGAGAATTTCATTATCGTTAGGTAATTGCTTATTTGGTTATTTCTAAATGCCAAAATACACTAAAGAAAACAAAGAGCTATCCTGTACTTACCCGCTCCCTTGTCTTTGGTACTTTTTGTAGAATAATTACCTAACAGACTTAAACAGATTGTCACAAAAATGTTTTAACCTAAGTTCAATTGTTATCGATCAGTTTTAATGAACCTTAAGCGCTGGTAATTAAGTTACCTAAAGATTGCTTCGCACCTGCAAATGACAATTTTATATATGTGTCCGATTTATAGGCACATATATTAACCCACCAACTCTACCTCGCGTTCTCCTAACCGGAGGGGGCAAGGTCTCAAAGTTAAGGAAATCGCTGTCAATCTGAGCCCGTCGAAGACCTCTCAACAGTCAAAAACCAACAAAATAGTTATCCTTCGACTACTTGTCCCGACCATTCGTGAAGCTACCATTGATGTTATTTATAATCAATTGAATATCAAATAATTATGATATTATTTGATTTCCACCACCCCTTCATTCGACTTTTCCAAAAAGCACCAACACTCTGCCTAACGCTGTGCTAGCCGCACGGGCTTCAAACTTTTTTCTTGATAAAAAAGTTTACAAAAACCGAGCATTTCTGCGAGCTCATGAATGCAAATAAAACAATAAACACTAATGAATAAATCAAGGCTTGCACCTCTTTGGGTAAAAATTCGCCAAGCTGTTTTACATCGATGATTCGAGGCCTTTCCCCTACTCATTCCCGCGCAAGGCTGCGAATCCTCTTCGTAGCTGAAAAGTGTCCGGTTTCTGCAAGCAGCTTTAGGCGTTTTTTCCTCCAAACTGCTGCTAGGCCAAGCCCACCGGGCTGGCTATAGCGAGCTTAAACAAAAACGTCATTTATATTGATTTATATGAAATATATTAAACCTCAGGAAGACACCATTTTATTGGTTTTTCCTTAAGTTAATGATATTGAACTGGAGGCGGCGTCTCTCTTTTTCTTGATAAAAAGAGACAAAACCGTTTATCACAATAACTTGAGGCATCTCGCCGTCGCGCATCACCTACCCACAGGCTGCAAATTCTTTTGGATAGTGCCGCCTGAAAGTTTCTGTAAGTCTATTTTTGGCGTTTTTTCCTCCAAACTGCTGCTAGGCAAATCTCACCGGCTTGGAAATATTAGGTGCTGAATAAAATGTAGCTAAGCGACTTGTCCAAAACCTCACGCCTAACACCTAATACCTTTCATGCCATCTTTATTAATCTAACTTATGTTTTAAGAATTTTAATCTTCTTTATTTTTTTTTGTCGGTTAAAACAGAAATGCCTGCATCGATATATTGGCCGCCTGTTTTTTGCAAACAATGAATGGCGATTACATTTTTTCCATTTAAATTTAGTGCTTTTTTTGCGGCATCATCCATCGAAACCATTGTATAGCCTGATGCATAATTTTTTACATCGGCTGCTTTTATCCCATTAATATAGACTTCACAATCGTCATCATGGTGCAGGGATAATACTAATTTATCTTTATCGATTGTTGATAAATTATTCAACACAAATTCCTGCCTTAGCCAAATACCCTTAGTATCCCAAACCGTGCGAACTACACCGCCTGGTGTTTCTTTCGTTCCAAAACCGCCCTGTCCAGATTGCCATTTCGAGTCATCAAAATTTGCAGCGAACCAGCTAGTCATATCGGGTTTTTCAAAAGTATATTTCCATGTTCTTGCTTCAGTTTGGCTGGTTGGCAAAACTGTTGTGAGGTATAAATTTTTATTGATAACATTTATATTGGATGCACGGATTTTTTCCATATCACCTTTAAAAACTTCCCTATCATAAGTAAGTAGCCCGTTCAGTTCTGTTTCTACATCTGTTATTTGGGTATATACCGCCGCGCTTAAACCGTTGTTGGTTTTAAAAACGGTAAGATCTTTGGCAAATTCATTATATAAACTATCGTAGGCTTTTTGATTATTGATCATTACATAACCAAAACCTTTATTCCAAACATGATCCTTTACGTTATAGCCAATGCCACCATACTCGCCGCAGGCAAGGGCTTGTGTTTTACTTATAGGGTATGCTGGCGCAGGGTAACTGTGTACATCTAAAATATCACCGGCATTAAAATACGCGCCGCCGCTCGCCTGGTTTACAAGGCGCGTCGAATCTAGTTCATTCACAATTTTTACAAGACCGGCGGTATTATGTTGCCCCTGTGCTTCATTAAAAACATCCCACATAATTATAGAAGGCGAGTTAATATGCGTTGCAATCATGCGTCTTAATTCCGATTCGTATTCGGCCGTATCAACGGGAGGCGTATGTTCCGTGTATGAATTAGCAGAAGGCATATCTTGCCAAACCAAAAGGCCTAATTTATCGGCCCAGTAGTACCAGCGGTAAGGCTCTACCTTAATGTGTTTACGAACCATATTAAAGCCAACCTTCTTCATTGTTTCCAAATCAAATTTTAAAGCTTCATCTGTTGGTGCTGTGTAAATTCCATCAGGCCAAAAGCCCTGATCGAGCGGGCCGGTTTCAAATAAAAATTTATTATTGAGGAATATCTTTTTAAAACCACCATCCTCCTGAACAGCAATTTTACGCATGCCGAAATAGCTTGATATATGATCGACCGTTTTATTGTCTTTTATTAAGGAGATGGAAAGATCATACAAAAAAGGATCATCGGGCGACCATAATTTTTCGTTGCTAACGGGAATAACGATTTCTGTATTTGCTTTTCCTGTTGTAGTTTGAATTAATTTTTTTCCATCGTGTATTTTTATAGAAACGCTTAATGCAGCTGCATCGTTTGGAGTATGCACAATAAGCTTAACAACCGATTTATCTATATCTGGAACAATTTTTATATCGCTGATGTTATTTTTGGGAACGGGCTCTAACCAAACCGTTTGCCAAATGCCTGTAACAGAAGTGTACATAATGCCACGAGGATTTAATGTTTGTTTACCTCTTGGAAAGCCGCCTTTATCTGTAGGATCAAAAACACGAACCGATATTTCTTGTGGACCGCTAGTTTTTATGGCAGCTGTAATATCGAAGCTAAACGGATCATAACCACCTCTATGAACACCAAGACTTTTTCCGTTGATGAAAACTTCCGATTCAAAATCCACAGCGCCAAAATGCAGTAAAATATTTTCGCCTTTCCACTCTTTTGGTATGGTAAAACTTCTTCTGTACCAAAGCCTTTCATGATGTTCCATCACACCAGATAAGGCAGATTCGACAGCAAAAGGCACCAGTATTTGTGATGATAGCTTTCCTTTTGGCAAACGCTCAGTTGAGGAAGTACCGGGTTGATATTGCCAAAGCCCATTTAGGTTCTTCCATTTAGTACGCACCATTTGCGGCCGTGGATATTCGGGCAAAACGCTGTTGGGGTTTACATCTTTTGCAAACTTCGACATGAGAGGCGCCTTCTTTACTTGCCATTGCTGCGCAAATAACAAGGTTGGCATTATTGTAAAAATGGCGTATAAAATTAGTCTTCTGCTATTCATGGTACGGGTTTATATAGTCTTTTAATGTTGTTTATCTCTAAATTATTCAATGAAGTATTTCGGCTTTACCAGCTGAAGGTTCTGTTAATTCATTCTTTAAAATATTGTAGTAAAGGTAGGGATCCTCTGCCGGATATTTATTGTATTCTACGTCTGTATTTTTTGTATCGGCTATTCCCCAGTTAATTGCGTCGCAAGTATCGTCATACGACCCATAAACACTATATTCTGTAGCCTGTTTTACCCATTCTACTCTTCGTTGCCATTCAGCGCCATCAATATGGCGCCATGTATCTTTAGCAACACCTGCGTTAGGACAAACAAAACGCACTTTACCATCCACACTTTGAGAATAATTTCTGTATCCCCATCCATCACTTTTGCCCGGAAGTATAGGGTCGTTTACTTGTGTTGTGCCAATATGAAACTTTGACAAATATGTTTTCGAGCTGTCAGGCGCTTTATCATATCGTTCCCAATACATATCCGAAGGCTGAAACGCAATGAGCATAGGGCGGTTATCCCCAAAACCATACTTTCTGTACGATGCGTCCTGCGCCCAAGTGTTCCATATCCTTTTTGCCTTTTCGTTCCAATCTGAGAACGACCCGGCTGCGCCGATGAAAACAATGAACTGCATCTTTTTCTTTTTGCAAACCTTTTGTATGTTATTTACCATGGGGCTGTAAATATTCCAGTACTTGTTCCATTGGCTGTCGTTTGTCATGTCTATAATTACAATGTTAATGCCCGCGCTTTTTATTTTTTGCAGCACATCATCAACCTGGTTAATGTCGTTATAATCATGCGCCGGATTCCACTTTCCGTTGACCAGAAATTGCATTCCGCTGTTGTTTACCCGGCAACAAATAAGAATATGCGCACACGGAACGCCCGCCTTTGAACATGGGATGTAGATAAACATCGAGATTACTAGCAAGAGCATAATCCGTATGGTAAAAGCAGGTTTCATTTTAAAAATTTATAAGGTGAATGACAAAACTTTTTTAGCATTGTTTTCCCAATATAGTTTAGGTGATTGATTTAGCCATCCTGTACTAACCTGTTTGGTTTCGGAGCCGCAGTCTATTTAAGGAAAAGGGATAAATAAACTTTATTTCGTACTTTAGTCTATGGAATTAAATGAACCAGCCGTAGCTTATCGCAAAGGGAGGATGACCATCGAAGAATACCTCGAAATGGAAAATTCCGCTGACGCAAAGCATGAATATTACATGGGCGAAGTTTTTGCGATGTCGGGTGCTAAGATGCCTCACAACAAAATTACAAGCAACTTATTAATTGCTGTTGGTGTGAAATTAAAAGGAAAAAAATGCAACCCTTACGGTAGTGATGCCCGTATTCATATTGAGGCAAATACCTTGTTTACCTATCCTGATATTTCCATCATTTGCGGAGAAGTAATTATACTTAATAATGATGATTATAATGTGTTAAATCCAACCGTAATTATTGAAGTGCTTTCAAAATCAACAAAAAATTATGATCGTGGTGAAAAATTTAAGCTTTACCGAGCTATCGCTACCCTTAAAGAATATATCCTGATTGATTCAGAAAGCATCCACATTGAAATATTCAGGTTGAATGAAAATAATCATTGGGAACTGCAAGAATATAATTCGCTTAACGAAACTGTTATCATTAAAGCTATTGATGAAACGATTACGCTCTCAGAAATTTATGATGGCGTAGAGATGTAGTTTAAGTTCGGAACACTTCAGCAGTCTGAACCATTTCCACCTATATTTGGATTACATTTCTTATAATTGCTAAAGAAAACCTATAAATACTGCATGAAAAGTTTAGCTACATGGTTATTCCTTTTACCTTTTGCGTTGAATATTCAATTCAATAAATCCTTAAATCATAAAGCGCCTGCTGATTATAAAGTTTATGATACCACCATTACTTACCCTGTAATTCCTGGTGATTTTGCCGACCCTACCGTGATTCGTGTGGGCAATACGTATTACGCTTCTGGTACCTCATCAGAATGGGCGCCGCATTATCCGCTTTTTACCTCCACCGATTTGATACACTGGAAACAATTGGGTTATATACTTCCGAAAACTCCAGCTTGGGCGTCCTCATCGTTTTGGGCACCAGAATTATATTATCACAACAATACTTATTACGTTTATTACACGGCGCGAAAAAAAGCAGATGGAATTTCTTGTATAGGTGTGGCCACATCAAAAGACCCGGCAAAGGGATTTACAGACAAAGGGATTGTTTTGGAATTTGGCAAAGAAGCCATTGATGCTTTTATTATTGAAGACAATGGAAAACGATACATCACTTTTAAAGCGTATGGCCTGGATGATCGCCCTATTGAATTGTTGGGACAAGAATTAACTGATGATGGACTTAAACCAAAGGGAAAACCTTTTATGCTGCTGCGCGATGATGAAAAAAATGGACTGGAAGGGCAATGCATTGTCAAAAGAAATAATTATTTCTACCTGTTTTATTCGGCAGGTGGTTGTTGCGGCAGCAAATGCAGTTACAACATTAACATAGCCAGAGCTACCTCATTAAAAGGACCTTACACCAAATTTAAAAACAACCCGGCGCTTGCAGAATATGGCGAATGGAAATGCACAGGGCATGGAACTATTGTTAGTACTCCACAGGGAGAAGATTTTTATTTATACCATGCCTATAACAAACAAAATGACGTATTTACGGGCAGGCAGGGTATGTTGGCAAAATTATCGTGGAACAAAAAAACAGGCTGGCCGGCCATACATCCTGTAAGTGGCTTAAAGCCAGCAAATTTTAGAGATGATTTTGCGAATGACAAATTGAAAAATAATTGGCAATGGGATTTCAGGCATTCAACCCCTTTGATAAAGATTGAGAACGGGATGCTGCACTTATCAGGCCAAACCACGACAAATAATAAAACCGGAACAGCCTTAACCGTTCGCCCGTTCGAAAGCAATTATGAAATAAGCACGGCGGTAGTTAATAAAAATGGTTCTTTAAAAGGCTTAACTTTTTATGGCGACGCCAACCAATCTGTAGGCTTAGGAATTAAAAATAATACGCTACAGGTATTTTTTGTAAAAGGCGAGACAAGAAATATTTTAAAAGAATTACCCATAAACGATATAACTCCAGTTTACCTTAAAATGAAAGTAGAAGATGGTTCAAAGCTCAGATTCTATTGGAGCGATGTTGCCGACAAATGGAATGAAATATCAACAGACAACGATTATTTCGATGCAGCTTTTACTGTGCCATGGGATCGAAGCCCGAGACCAGGATTATTACAACAAGGGAATGAACCCGCAGCCTTCGCTTTTTTTGCGATAAAATATAGGAGTAAATAATATGAGTTTGGGCTGCTGCTGTCGGCGTTCCAAATTATCTAGAAGGTAGTTTTTTTCATGATCTACATTGCCCGTTTTATTTTATCAAGAAGCATTTAGAATCGTAAGGTTGTAATCTTACCTTTAAATCTCCGTGAGTGTGATTTATGAGTTCTTTTGTAAAAATATCCGTCAGTGAATGTGTATCAGAAAGTTCTTTTACTTCGCTAACTTTTACGGTAACATCAATTGGTTTATCATTTGTATTGATCAACACAATATACTTTCGTCCGTTATTTTCCCTAAACCATTTGGTAGGCTGTTCAGTTTCCATTAGATCTAGCGGAACACCAGGTTTACCTGGACCATATTCTGCCAACACCCCCATCAGATCCCAAATTTCTTTTTTAACGCCTGCCGGTTGGTCTGCCCAGTTAACAAGCCCGCCCAAAGCAAAGCACATGGTAGCCCAGGTTTTAGCTTGCGTATAATTAAATCCAAAATATTGCCTGTCGCCGGTTTCTAAAGCATAACCAGGAAATGCGCCCGACTTAAGTGTTTCAGGGCCTCTTCCCACAAAAAAATCTGGGTCGGTGATGAAGAGATTACCATTCATCCAGTACCTATAAGCAATGCGTTTATAAATGCCTTTTGTAACTTCCCAGTTTTCGGTAATATCGGCCATAATCCTAGCACCATCGCAAACCATAGCGCATGGAGCGACTACCGTACTGCATCCCAATAAAAAAGCATCTGGCCCAATGGCTTTTTTTATTTCAATTAGAAAATCCCTTATAACACGTTCTGGCGGAAATCTAGAATATTTATAAGGTCTATCGGTGTATGCCAAAGCCAAGAAATCTATTTTGAAAAATTTATATCCAGATTGACTGAGCTCCCTGAAACGCTCTATCACATATTTTCTAACATTTGGATCGCTTGGATCTACGCGGTAACGAATTACATGGTCGGGCACTTCTTCTTGTACCTCCATGTGGTACTTATCAACCATATCCTTATTCGACCAAAATGGAGAAATCCAAACGCCAGGTACCATTCCCGCATTGCGAACTTTCTTCTCCCAACCTTTTTCTCCTTCCGGAAATTTTTTCAAATCAAATTCCCAGCTCCCTCTTTGGGCGAACCACCCATCATCTAACGTAAAATAGCGCAGCTTTTCTGGATAAACTTTATTAAAACTATCTAAAGAATTTAAAACAGGTTTCAACTGCTTGTTAGAGATGTCGCCGCGATAAAAATCCCAAGTATTAAAGCCAGAATGTTTAACGGGTTGCATTGCCATTTTGGTGGGCTTATACATGTTGCCTATAGCCTGCCAGCCTTTCATGGCATCGAATTCCGCGCTCAGCATAATCGGGTCGAAGTCTATCTTTTCACCAGGATAAACAGGAAATTTCCTTCCTCTAAAATTTGTGTAAGCGCTTAGCAAATCCCCTTTCTTTTTAATCATAGAAGTCCATAACTGCGGAGGTTGATAAGTAATCATCCATGCAGGGCCTGTCTTATCTCGAACCGAATATAAGGCCGCGTAATAAAAACTTTCATAATCTTTATCACGGCCTACCTCGTAAGTAGCACTTTCCCACATCATGCGTAAATCATTGCCAACAGATCCTTTTAAAATGTTACCGCAATTGGCATTTAGTGGCTCGAAGGAAGCGATGTACAACGTGTCTGATGTGGGATTTAATACAGAAACATTTAGTTGAACCCATTTGCCATCGATAACTTTAAAGCTGGAATTTACATTTAAACGGTCTATTGTTTTATGAAAACCAGCATGGTCAGAAGAAGCGTTTGATAAGATATTGGCGCCGTTTAATCGAGAAGATATAGATGACAAAATTTGCGAAGCCGATGAAACGCTCCACAGGCCAGTACTCTTTTGTACATTAAATTTCGTTTGGGCCGATGCTATAAAAGGCAACAATATTATTAATAGGATTACTGTAGGCACTTTAAAAGTCTTGCTACAAATTAGCTTGTTTATCATATTTATATACTGTTATTTTTGATTTAAAGGTTGGAGCGGGTTGCCCATATTGCCATCTTCTACAATTGATATAAAACCCAGCAGCGCTCCCCAATGATAAAACTTATCGCTGTTTGGAACATCATCTCCTTCGCCGTTTTCGGCATTGTAATTTTCGTAAATGTACCTGTGGCTCGACCATGATTTTAACAATAATTCCTTCGATTTATTTACAATGTCTTTTCTTGCCTGCGGTAAATTATAATTTCTGATGCCGAGATAAACCAAAAAATTTAATGGTGCCCATATTCTTCCTCGCCAATACGTATTGTCTTTATAAGCCGTATCATTTCGCGGCGAAGATGGCAAAATCCATTTGCCCCAAAATTCTTTTGGATTGTAAAAATGTTCGTCCATCATTCTTTGCGACTGATGTGGGGTAGCTACTTTAGCTAACATCGGGTAAAAAAGCGTTGGTGATAAACGATAACTAAACTGTCCGTTTTCTAAGTTTTTGTTTAAAAACAACCCAAAAGGCTCGCTCCATAAAGTCTTCAACGATTTGGTATATTTTTCTGCACGATGATTTAGTTCCGCCACAACATCTGGCTTGTTCAGTTCTTTTGCAATATCTGCTAGCGCATGGCAATCTGCAATATAGGTGCTCATCAGACCTACATCTGCTAATTTTTGAAGTTTGCTAATACTATCATAAGGCGCACTATCATACATGGTAGAGTTATCCATGCCAGATTCCCATTTTGGCGCTTCCTTGTTTACAAGGTCTGAGCCCCAAACCAAATATCCGCCCACATCCCTTTTTTTAGGCCACCATCTATTCCACGAAAGCAATTTATCAAACACATATTCCAGCAACCATTTTTCTTTATACTTTTTGTAAATTTCTTTTATTACAATGGATCCCACCGGCGGTTGAGAACGGTCATTTGTTTTACCAAGGCCTGCGGCATAATTGGGGATAAATCCGCTATCAGTTATTTCATTGGTAATGGCGATGGCGTTTGCGTAAGCCAGATTTTTATTATCCAAAGCAAACATCCACGAGGCAAAATAAGTATCCCAGTCAAATATTACCCAACCCTTTGCGTCTACGCTCCAAATGCGGCTTACAGGAGCAATTACCCTGTCGTGTGTTGGCTCGTAAATTACATCCCATGCCAATACGTTTTGCATAGGTTTGTACAATTCCTCGTCTTTTGCATAATTTTTATAAGTGAGCAACAATTTATTTCTCGCCTGCGCAATGGTTGCTTTAATCTCATCAATCGTTTGTTTTTTGTCAATGCTAATTCCCACAATTTTATCGAGCGATGCTTCTTGGAAAATGGAATCTTTACGTGCAACAGACTTTATAAAATTGTTACCATAAATCTTAAAATTACCAGAAGATATATCAGCAGCAAAACCATCGGTCGTTTTAACTATTTTACCTTTTCTGCCCCATAACATTTCTGGGCGCACAATAACCTGATTCAATTTATTTTTATTTATGGGCGTAATTAAAATTGCTTCATCATTTCCATTTGCTGCACTTTCTATTTTTAAGTTAATTCCTTTCCATTCTATTGTTAATTCTGTGTATGAGCCGTCATAACTATGCAGCCCTGGCCTTATTGTTTCTACATTTTCACCTCTACGGCCTATTAACGATTCTTTTAAAACATTACCCGACTGGCCATCTTTCAATTCGAGGTTTAGAGCCAATCCATCTGGTAAAAAAACGTGCGACAAAACACTTCTTGTGTTCCATGTATTCCATCCAACTGCCAATTCAGCTTTTAACTTGGCGTATTCTTGCGCAGGATTTTGCTCTTGCGCATAACTATGCAGCGCAAAAATTGATAGGATTATGGTTGATAAAACTTTTATTTTCATTGGGGATGAGGTTGAGGTTGAGGTTGGTTTAATAATCTGTCCAAGTGATGAGTCCGGCGTCAATAAATTGATCAACACCGTCTTTATGGCAATGAACTGCAATTACATTTAATTGATTATTCTTGATGGCTTGTTTAGCTGCGCCGCTTATTTTTTGCAACGAATATTTATTGGCACCCGCCATATCACAAGCTTTCACCCCGTTAATGTATATTTCAACATCGGCATTATGGCTTACCGTAAGTACTAGGTTCTCTAATTCCGCAGCAGAAAAATTCCCAAATCTTATTTTTTTTCGAAGCCAAATTTCCTCTGAACTCCATGGGCTATTACCAGCCTTTCCAAAGCCGCTTAATCCACTTTTCCATAAGCTGTCATCAAAAGAAATTTTATTCCATTTTGCAGAAGGCTTGTTAAAAGAATATTTCCATTCTATTGCTTTAATTTGTTGGGAAGGCAAAATTACTTTGGCTCTTGCTTTGCCTCTAACCGGCAAAATCCTACCTCCGTTTTCTAATTGAAATTTTACAAGTGTAGGCGTAATATAAATGTTTGAAATATCATCTGTGCCAAACATAGTTCCCCAAATTTGCCCTCGCTTATCTATAAATAAGCTGCTATGCCCACCATGGCGCAAGGCAAGCCAACTATTGGTATAAGGACCATAGATATTATCGGCTACTGCAATATTTAGATCATAAGTGTTTTTGCCCATGTCTTCATTGCTTTTTGCTGAATACAAATAATATTTATTGTTTAATTTAAGTATTCCAGAACCTTCAAAGCCCACGGTCTGTCCATTGTAAGTTTTCAAAGCCCGAAAAGGCTCTGTAAAACCCGTCATACTATCATTCATTAAGGCGATGAGGCAATGATTTCTAAGAAAATAAACTTTGCCATTTTCTTCAAATAAAGAGCCGTCTATCCCTTCTGTAATTGGGCCATCTACCACATCTTTATAAGGGCCTTCTGGTTTACCAGAAACACTTCTCATTAAACCTGTTCTTATTCCCTGTGGCGCAAATGTGCCCATGCTATACACCATGTACCAATTTTTCATTTTATTGATGTAATGAATTTCGGGCGCCCAGAGCGGCCTCCTACCTTTTTCGTCATACGCTTTTTGCCAAGTTCCATCTTTTTCAATACTCCAAACTAAACCGACATGACTCCAGTTTTTAAGATCGGTTGATTTCCAAAGATGCAAACCATCGTTATGGTCCCAAGCATTTTTATGCGAAATAGTCCCGTCGAGATAACAACTTGTATGTACCATGTAGTAAACACCGTCTGGACCCAAGGTAACTTCGGGGTCGCGGCCAATAACGTTGGTCATTATACGAACCGGCGGCAACTCGGCACCTTCGGGTATGAATGCTATTGAAGGAATGAGTTGATGTGGCTGATTTTTATGCTGCCAGAAGAGTTTGCAAACCGTAGCATGGGTACTAGACAGACTTGTTCGAAATCGGTATTGAACCCCTTTTGTTAAACTAATGACTCCAGATGATTTTGCGGAAGAAGATGGCAAAGTTTGATTGATAATTAGGCTGTCATTTACCCATAACTTATAATCGCCACTGGTTTCTATTTCAAAGGTATAAAGCCCAGAATATTCGGGGACGATATAGCCTAACCATTCGACCGACAAACCATTGCCAGTTATTTTTTTATCGGGACTTTGATGAATCCAATTAAAATTTATGGCGGTATCACGGCGTTTTAAAACAGAATCTTTAAAGCCTGCTTGATTGTAATAAGTTGCCTGTAAACCTTTTTGATCGAAGGATTGTGCCATTCCTGTTATACTAAAAAAAGTACAGTACAAAAACAATATTGTTTTTAGAATGATGGACTCCGTATATTCCAACGCGGGTATTTTTTTCATCTTTTTAATTGGTATTATAATGGTAATCAAATCTCCTTTCGGGCGCTGAATCGCCGTTGGTAAAAAATTCATTAATATCATTCAGCTTTTGAATATTATCTGCCCAATGAAAATTTATTTCAATATTTTTTTTATCTAATTTTATTGCATTCAGCGAAACCTTTATCTCCATCTCATTTTTACTAAAATTGAAAGGCATATCTGTTACCGTGTACCATTTGCCGCTGGCCCATTTCTTCAGTGTTGTTGTATTCTTGTTTTTAATTTCTGAATTAATCAAATAATCATAGCCTTCCCATCCTGTTTTTTTATTGTTATCCGCATCAATAAATAGCATCATCCAATTTTTGTCTTTGTAAGAAGAAATTGGGGCGGCTGTTTTTACATAAAAGTATAAGGAGGTATTATCGCGGGCAACGCGAGATTCGATAATGTCGTTTCTTCCTGTATTATTTGTATAGTGTAATCCTGCACGCGCCCCGTCAAAATCGCGATGTTCTGTATCGCCAACAAAGTCTTTATAAATCGGTGTTACGTTTTCCCATTGGGAAAAATTTCCATCGACTTTAATTGTTTTCTTTTTGGAGACGGTTTGGGGAGGCAGCATGCCCTTATATTTTCGCATTCGTGAAACAAACTGGTAATAAAAATTATCTGTGTATCCGTTTTTCATTGGTTCAATATCGCGGTTAAATTCATCATTAAATTCATCCACGAAATACATATCGCCCTCATGCATTTTTCTCCCTTGAAACTTAAAATCCTTTTCAGCGGCAAGCTCTTTACTGGTCGGCCATGCGCCCGCTTTCCATTCATTCCACCCTGTAACTAACAAAATGGGTGCTTTTACAGAATCTGCACGGTTCCATTGCTCTCGAAAATAAGTTCCTGTTCCGGTTTCTTTTGCCAGCCAATATTTATCAAACTTAGGGGTATAGTTTATCCCGCAGCTTGAACATTTACCCTGATAATCCCATAGCGGTGCACCCAAAGATTTTGACACCACAAATTGTTCTATTTTTCCTACCGAGTCCAACGCCGCTCTTTGCGGATGGGTATCCATAAAACGCCATTGACCGCCAGCTTTTTGTCCGTCGAAGAGCGCCCAAGTTGGTCGCCATGTGAAATAATTTTCGATTTCGTTTCTTTCGCCCGAATCTTTTATTTGTTGTGCGTCGAGCAGTGGAGACATCAATAATGGCTTTCCCTGCCACCGAAACCATATATCATCATATTTACCAGATTTATAAAATTTTTCATAAAGCGCCTTTACTTTCCAGCCATATTCCGAATTTAGAAATGGAACAACATATGGCGCTCTGGTGCCTTCTTGTCTTAATTTGTGAATAGTATTTAAAAGTTCTTCAAGTTCTGTTTCGTAAATGGAACCATTGGTAAAATCTAAAAAAATAAAGTCTATACCGGCAGTGGCGAAAAGCCTGAGGTGCTTTTTCATAACCCATGGATCGGCCGAGAGATAGTACCCATTTTCCGGTTCGTTCCAATAATAATCTTCCATTCGCCAATCTGTTTTTCCAGGGTTATTCGCTAAAATCTCCGTTACATTAATAGAATCTGGGTTGGTTGCAGAGCTTCTCAAGTTATCATGCCACAACCAATAAAATAAGCCAACGTATAAGTCTGGTTTTGGCGGTCCCGTTTCTTTATATCCTGGTAATGTCCTTCCTAAGGCATCTGTCGCTGTAAGGTCTGAATTGGAAATAGCAATCTGTTTTGAATTTTGGGCATATAAGTTAACAGTTGCAATCAAAAAAAGGATAAAGCAAGCAAAAAATTTAAAGCTCATATTTTACTTATTAGAAAGTTTTATACAAAAAGGACTTGCTGGTAAATTTGCTGCATTAAATAAAGAAACTTTAGGGTTATCGCCCCAGGCATACCTTACCGCTACAGGATTTTTTATGGTGGGATTTGAAACGATTACTTTATCATTATCTATATATGCTTCCGCATTTACAAAATTATTAGGAGCAGAAACATCTGCAATAGTGAATCCCAAAAGAAGGTTACCACTTTTACTTACAAGTCGGCTTGCTTCATCATCAAAGCTCAAAACCGCTTTATTTCCACTTACTTTCATATTGCTAATTGTTGGCCCGCTGAAAACTAAGTTTCTTCGATAGTTTTTTGCCAATGCCCAAAGGGCAAGCCTTGACCCAACACTACCTTTACCAGAAGGATGAAGATTGGTAGAATCTCCAATATCTATGGTTACCACGAGGCCTGTGTGTTTTGTGTTTTTTGCCACATTAAGTTGTGCCTGCCGAATTACAGCCCATTGAATATCGCCTGATGGGTCTTTATAATTGGGAAGCTGAACGATGTAAAAAGGCAGGTTTTCGTTATTCCAATTTGAACGCCATGTATGAATCAGGTCGGTAAGCAAAAATTTATATTCTGAAGCACGTTGTTGCACAGGCCTTTTGGAATTATCGGGTAAAGTGTTCGACTCGCCTTGGTACCACACAACACCTTTCAATGGAAAAGGTATAATCGGGTTTACCACATTGCTATAAAATTCTGCAGGACGATGGTTAAACGGAATTGAATTATCGTTACGGTGTGAGTTCCAATACTGGTAAAGTGAATCTAATTCAGGATCGTTTTGGATTACATTTTCAGGCATCCAGGATTCGGCTCGGGTATCTCCGCAAGCCATCAATATAATTCCAATGGGAATTTTTTCTGTTGTCTGAATTTTTTTCGCAAAATAATATGCAACCGCAGAAAAATTTGAGGCCTGCTTTCCAACCGCGGTTATCCATTTAGAATGTTCTCTGTTTTCAGGATTTTGCACACCATCAGGCATCTTACACCGATACTCGCGAATGTTTGGATTATCAAGAGATGCTATTTCCGATGAACCATTTTTGTCGGCAGCCAAAATAAAATTCATATTAGATTGGCCAGCACAGAGCCAAACGTCTCCTATCAATATATCTTTAAAAGAAATGGCATTTTTGTTTTGGTCAACTATTTTAAGTTTATAAGGCCCTCCGGCTTTCATGGCGGGTAATTTTATTTTCCAATTTCCATCTGTATCAGAAAATGTGCTGTTATACTGTCCATTTAAAATTGCCGTAACCTTTAAATTTGCTTTACATTTTCCCCAAAAAACCAAAGGTTGATTACGCTGTAAAATCATGCTATCGCAGAAAATAGCAGGCATACTCAGTGTGTAGGTTTTTATTCCGGGTTTATTTTTTTCAAAAGAATAACGCTTCCCAAATAAGGAAAGAAAAAGTATTGTTGCTAAAGAAAAAAAAGTACTTGGGGTAAAAAAATATTTCATGTGTACTTAAAGAGTTTGAATTATTCGCAAATAGACAATAGTCTTCTTAAAGTGTCAAAGACTTGAAGGCTTCCTTTAACGTGTGCGGTCCTTTTACTATTCTCCAGTCTCCTACGCCACTTCCCGAATGCGATTAAGTTAGGCGAATCGTTTGTCAGTCTGAGCCTGTCGAAGAACATAAAAAAGTCTAAAAACTAACAAAATCACTATCCTTCGACAAACTCAAAATGACATTATTTGTTAGTTTTTCCGTAATTTAAGCATTGCCATTCCCAAAACGCAACTATAACAACTTAATTTAAAGCAGTATAGAAGCGTATTGGGATTATTTCTTTTTTTTTGTGATGTGGTAACGAAGGGTAGTCCTGCCCTCACCTATTTAAATAGCAGCGTTTTCCAATAATGTAAATAACAAAAATTGATTTCACACCTACCACCCTGGATTTTGCGCGAATGCTGGCATTACCGAAATTTCGCTTAATGGTATAGGCCAAATCAAAAATTTATCTGCGTAAGATTTTCGCCTGTCAACCACAATTCTGCTATTTGTAAAACTAGCACCATTCTTTACCCATTTCATGCCAGTTGTTAATTGATCTGTTTTATCAAGAATTTTCCAGCGGCGTACATCCCAAAACCGAAGTTCTTCGAATGCAAACTCCACTCTACGCTCGTTATGAATACGGTTGCGAAGCTGATTTTGGTTTAATCCGGATAGTGGCGGCATGTTTACACTTGGCCTTGCTCTTACCGTATTAACTCCAGAATAGGCGATATCTGTAGGGCCGTTAGCTTCGTTTTCTGCTTCTGCAAGATTTAGATAAAGCTCGGCCATACGCCATTTTTTGAATCTTGCACCGCTTGATTGCGCTTCTACCAAGTCTCCGTTTACAAATTTGTGCAAATAGTATCCATTATTGGTATAATGCCTGTCGCTAGCCAACAAACCATCCGCTCCTCCAACATAAGATTGAAGATAATATGGGCCTCCATTGATGTTGCCATAATAACCGCCATTGTAAAAGACTGTTGCGTAAAACCGGGGGTCACGATTAACGTAAGGGTTACTATCGCTATAATTTGAGGCGGCATTAATGATAGGATGTAAATGATTGTCATCGCTGTAGCCAGTTATGGGCACGGTACCGTCGGCCATTTCATAAGAATCTACGAGTTCTTGCGACGGCGATGGGCCAGCTTTATAAGCACGTATACTTGGGGAACCCGCAAAAAATTGCCATTGAGATATATTGCCATTATTTTTCATTTCCAGAAGTGTTTCTTTATCTACGGGATCGGAGCCAAGATCAGGAGTAGTGATAAAATATTTTCCATAATCGGCAACTAGGCCGTAGTTGGCATGAGTAGTGAGATCTGTAATGGCTTGTTGAGCCGCCGTAGCTGCAGCCTGCCATTTGGTTTTATCATTTGTAGGATTCCATAACGGGCTCGCATTGAACAATAAAGCTTCTGATTTTATAGCATAAGCAACCGCTTTGGTAAACCTCGATCTATCGGGTTCGCCGGTGGTAATGCGGTATGGTAAATTTGGCTCTGCAATGGCCTCATCACAGTCTTTAACTATAAATTTTACACAGTCATCAAACGAGGATCTTTTAAGGGTTTTATAATCAAACGATAACGGAAAAGCCTCTGTCTCTACTGGCATCCCACCGTATCGCTGTATCAAATCCCAATAGTAAAAAGCCCTTAATACCTTAGCCTCAGCTTTCCAACGGGCCTTATCAGAAGGATTCGTTACGTTTGCATCATCGATATGAGATAGGAATACGTTACATTTACGAATGCCGCTCCAATCATTTCCATAATAATTGCCATTCCAGCCTCCGCTCTCCAGTGGGTTGGTAGTTGGAGTTAAAGAACCATTATACCAGGCAGTAGCAGCAAGATTTTCCGTTGGATCATCGTTGTCATGGGCCTCATCAGAAAAACCTGCAAGCATGGTATGAAAAAAATAATGGCCACCATATTCCTGTAGGTATCCATAGGCCGAATTTAAATATGCTGCAGTTTGGTTGTTGTCTTTAAACACATCGCCTACAGATATTCTCCCATTTGGGGTAATGTCTAAAGGGTCTTTTTTACATCCCGAACTGAATAGGACAATAAGAAAAAATATAGAAAGTAGTTGTTTCATTTCATTAAATTTTTGAGGTAAAAGAATTAAAAAACAATGTTTACACCAAGGTTATATATTTTGTAAATAGGATAGGTAAGCGGGCCAGGACTCTCGGGGTCATATCCCTTATTTATCATCTTATCCCAAGTAAACAAATTGAATCCATTGGCATACACCCGTACTTTTTTTGCACCAATTTTTTGTACTAGTTGAACTGGAAGGTTATAACCTAGCTCCACGTTTTTCAACCGCAAATAAGAGGTATTTTCCAGCCAGTAATCACTGGGATATGCTTGACTAGAAGAGTTGGAGGCGCTTAGTGCCGGGTAACTAATTGGTGAACCGTTTGCAGCGCGTTCTGGCGTCCAAGCATTTAAATGTCTATCAGAAAAAAAACCGCTACCATAATTCTCCCAAACTCCCCACCCTCTAAAATCTTGTGTAACGTTAGCTACGCCCTGGAAGAGCATAGAAAGATCGAAGTTCTTATAATTAACTCCAACGGTTGCTCCAAAAGAATATTGAGGAACGTTAGAATATCCAATTGGGCCGAAATCTCTTTGATCAATAATCCCATCTCCGGTTAGGTCTTTAAATTTAAGGTCGCCGGGTCTTGGAGCCCTTCCTGCAAAAGTAAGGTTAGAGTGGTCAATTTCATCCTGGCTGTTCCAGAATCCATCTGATATTAAACCAAAAAACTGGCCAACGGGGTTACCTGTGCTGTAGTATTGGTAGGCATAATCGGGTGTTCTTTTAGGCTCATCTACAAATTCGAGTTTATTCTTAGAGTAGTTGAAATTAAGCTTTCCCAACAGCGATAGATTTCTATTTACAGACTTATTATAATCGAGCTCGATTTCATACCCTTGGTTTACAAGACGCCCAATGTTTTGAGGTGGTAATGCGCTATTTGGCAAACCGTTTAATTGAGGCACCGTTCCACGGTTGATCAGCATATTATTATTGATCGATTTGTATATGTCAACAGTGAGGTTAAGTTGATTAAACAAACCCAGTTCTAGACCTATGTTAGACTTTTTAGAAGTTTCCCAAGTTAGTAATGGATTGCCCACGTAAGCTTCGTTTACAACATTGCCATTAATACCTAGGGTACCACCTCCGCCAACCCAGCCACCTCCTTGTATAATGGTATTATCCAAATATAAAAACCTGTTATTGTTGATCCTGTCATTACCAACTTCCCCGTAGGAGCCTCTTATTTTCAACAGGCTGATTGCAGAGATATTTTTCATAAAATTCTCTCCAGAAATTAACCAACCTGCAGAAACAGAAGGGAAAAACCCATATCTACGCCCTTTTGCAAATTGTTCTGAGCCATTGTAACCCATATTAAATTCTGCAAAATACTTATTCTCATATCCGTAGGTAATACGAGAAGAAAGCCCCCTCAAATTAAAAGGTAACGGAAAATCTGTAGAGCTTGGGTTATCGCCTTGTTGTGGCTTGATGGTTTTATCCTGCTGCCCTAAAATTAAACCGGTAAAAGTGTGTTTACCAAATGTGCGGCTATAATTAATAAACAACTGTAAATTAGAGTAGGTTTGGAAGGTGGTATTTACAGATGGATTTAACGTAGAATTTTGATTGCCATTAGCCGGCACATACACGGTACTATCCTGTCCGCCACTACCGGGAACAATTGCCTGGTTCCATTGAGAATACGATTGTGATTCTGTAAGGTCATGTATGGCCTTGGTATCAAAAGAGATCATGAACCTGGCAGAGAGGCCAGGAGTAATAAACTTTAGGTCCTGTTCCATTCCAAAAGACGAAAGAATGTTGCTTCTGGTTTCCTGAACATAGCCAGAACGGTTAATATCTCCATAAGGTGAATTATTATTTTTGTAGACCAGCACTCTTCCATCTGGTGTTAAAGGCCCTGGGGTAATGGGCGGAGTGTTAAAAATATCCACAAGAGCATTGATAGCATTTCCAAATCCCAGACCTGCGTTACTACCTGCGGGGCTATTTACATTCTCTACGTAGCCTCCAAGATTTAAAAACGTTTTAAGGGTTTTAGATTTATTAAGATATACATCAATATTTGAACGAAAATTATACCTTTTTAAATAAGAAGAAGGATCGTAGTCTGTTTGCTCTACTTTCCATTGGCCGCCTTGGTCTAAATAACCAGCATTTATAAAGTAGTTAACATACTCGGTACCACCAGATAAATTTAAGTTATAGCGTTGTTGACCGACATACTGGCGCATCAACATTTTCTGATAGTTATTATTTGGATAATGAGTAGGATCATCTTGTAACCTAAAATGATCCAGAGCAGCCTGAGAAAATTCAAGAGGATTGCCATCGTTTGTATTTTCTTGATTTCTAAGCGTTGCCCATTCAAAGGAACTTAAAATATTGGGAAGCCGAGTAAATTCTTGTGCACCGGTTTCTGCAGAAAAACTAATTTCTGGCTTATTTGTCTTTCCTCTTCTTGTTGTAACCAAAATAACACCGTTTGCGCCACGTACGCCAAACATTGCGGTAGAGGAAGCATCTTTAAGAATGGTTACACTTTCTACTTCATTTGGATCAATGTACGTCAAATCTCTCGGCACACCATCTACCAAAATTACCGGGGTTTGGCCGTTAATGGTTCCCTGCCCCCGCAAATATAAGGATACGGCATCTTTGCCCGGCTCCCCAGATGATTGAATCGCTGTTAAGCCCGGCAGCCTACCAGCCAATGAAGCCGCCAAGTTTGCGGCAGGGCTTTGTTTCAATTCCTTAGTGCCAATAGAAGCAATAGCGCCAGTAACGGTTGCTTTCTTCTGCTTTCCATAAGCCACCACCACTACTTGATCTAGGTTTTGGTTATTAAAATCGAGTGAGACGTTTATTACAGTTTGGTTACCTACGGCAACTTCTTTTTTCTCAAACCCAATACTGCTAAACACTAAAACCGCTGCCTTATTTACTGTGATTGTATAAGCTCCAGACTTATTTGTAGCAACACCCTTGTTAGTTCCTTTTGCTGTAACATTTACTGCTGCAATTGGCGAATTTTCTGAAGATGTTACTACCCCGCTAACCGTAATGGTCTGCTGCCCATAAACCACCGCAAAAGAAAACATGATTGAGCTAAACAATAATAGGATTTTTCGATATTGATGGTATTTTAATTTTTTACTCATATCAATTAGTTTTTTAGGTTTCTTTAGTTATGGTATAATATCTAGAGGAGTGGAAAAAACACTGCTCTAGATTATTTTACAATCATCAATTTTTATGGTTTAAATTCATTCGTTGGTACAGGATAATAGTCCCACGCTCCTTTTACATATTTACTGGCAGGATTGAATGACGATGCTCCGACCTTAGGCAACTTGGCAGCCATTTGGTGAAGTCTTTGTTCGGCAATTCCCCAACGGCGAAGGTTTTCATAACGCCAGTCTTCTCCTGCAAGTTCAACCCTCGATTCATGCTGAACGGCCAAGCGCATATCCGTTTGCGACAGCCCGGGGCTAATCATCGGCAATTCGCCGGTTACTATTGTTTTTTGATAAATACGGCGTGGGTCTTTTGCTAGACTGTGATTAGCTCTTGTTCTTACCTCATTTAAATAAGTCGCTGCTTCTGCCGTGTGGCCCGTTTCGTTTAAACACTCGGCATAACAAATAACAGCGTCTGCAAAGCGCAGCCATTTTACATTAAGATCTTCTCCCGTAAGGCCTGCGTTATTAATTTGGCCAGTTCTTTCGTTGCCATTTCTTAGGTATTTATAATTGGGATACCATTCGTTATTTTTGCCTGGCCAAACCCACCCAGCATAAGATTTATCTGAATTATCTTTTATGTCATAATGCAAGGTATTTGTTGCTTTATCAACTTTTACATTCTTTATAAAAAATCTGCCTGTGGAATTATGAAGCATCGTGTCGCCGGGGATGGTTACATAAAACACGTCTCCAGGTTCTAGCATGGTGTAGGTAAATCGCTTGTCAATAATTTTTCCACTGCCATCTTTTTCAAATTCGTCATAAAGATCCGCAGTAAAACATTCCCTTGCACCAAAACCCTCGTACATATCTGGCTGTTCAAACACCTGTAAAAAATTTCCAGGCGCACCAACTTCAAGACTAATGCCTGCTCCAGGTGGGTAGTACATTTCATTTACTTCGAAAATGGACTCTTTGCTTTGATCGTGCGCTTTGTCATATACATCGCCGTAATTTGAAAGTAGGTCCAAGTCATAGTCTCCCCTTTTTGCTTTCGGTACAAAATCAGCTAACACATCTGACGCTTTTTGCCAATTTTCGGTTTTCTTAATGGGATAACCTGCAAGCTGCATATAGGTTTTAGCCAGTAAAAACTTGGAGGCCGATTGGCTGAAACGCCCTTTATTGGCGGCGTCCCAGCTTTTAGGCAAATTGGGTGTAGCTTCTGTAAGATCTTTGATTACTTGGGCATATATTTCCTCGGCATTAGAGAATTTAACTTTGTAATATTCTTCAATTGGCAACACTTCTGTAATTACCGGGCATTTTCCCCATCGGGTTGCCACCATGTAATACATCATTGCCCTTATCGTTTTACACTCGGCAGTTAGTTCATCTTTATCGGTCTGCGCAATTGGCGATTCCGCAATTTTTTGGATGGTATAGTTACATAAATAAATACCCTGGAAACAATATTTCCATCCCCATAAAAACTGAACATTATCAGGAGAGAAATTATACCAAACAGTAAAGTCATCGGTATTTGTTCTCAGTAAATCATCGCCTGCATAATCATTTAAAGCATGGCGAATAAACAAATAGATTGGCCCAAGATGTACTGTTCTATTGTAACATTGCATAACAGCCCCTTTGCATTGGTCTGTTGTTTGGTAAAAGTTTTTATCTGTAACAACGGCGTAAGGTGCTGAATCTAGAAAAGATTTTTTGCACGAACCTGTCAACAATATTATCGAACATGCTAGGCCGATAAATTTTAAATAAGTTATTTTTTTCATTTTACTTTCTTTATGATGTAGTAAACAAGGTTAAAATTGAGCATTGATACCTGCCACCCAGGTTTTTTGAATAGGGTATCTATCTCCATAGTCTAGGCCTAGCACATAGCTTGGACTGTTGCCTTGCCCGCCCTCATTTGAATTTAGACGAACTCCGTTGCCAATCTCTGGGTCGTCGCCCCTATACTTTGTAAGTACAAAAAGGTTTTCTCCAGAAACATATATTCGCAAATTCGAGATACCGATTTTAGTTAATTTTGCAGATGGAATGGTATAGCCAACCTGTAGGTTTTTTAACCTGAAGAAAGATCCATTTTGTATGCTGTTAGATACCGGCCCTTTTTCAAAATTTCTTTTAGTTCCGCCCGGGCTCACTTTAGGATATAAAGCGTCGGTATGTTCGGGTGTCCAAGAATTAGGTACCACGTCTGCCCAAATGTTTTGAGGGCCGCCTTCATCCCATCCAGATAAATATATATCGCCAATAGAATATATCTTGTTTCCATACATTCCTGTCCAGAAAGTACGCAAATCGAATCCCGCATAATTAAAGTTTAAATTAAATGCATAGGTAAATTTTGGCTGGGGGTTTCCAATAATAGATTTGTCTTTATCGTTAACTACTCCATCGCCATTAAGATCACGAAATTTAAAATCACCCACTTGTGCTCCCTGTTGTATCTCATTTCCAGCTTTATTCAAAAGATCAGCCGATGTATTGTAAAATCCATCAACCATATACCCGTAGAAAGCCCCAAGTGGATCGCCTTCTTTCATTTGTATTACGGTAGGGATCCGCTCATCGTTTACCTGTATAGGAATGTTATCATTCAACTTATATACCGATGCTTTGTAGGATGAAAAAATAAACCCTAAATCCACCCCAAGTTTTCCGATGTTATTGCTATAATTTACACTGAGTTCTACGCCATGAGATTTTATTTCGGCGCCATTTACCCATTGGGTAACAGGTGCTATACCGTCTGCCGCCGGAACGCCCGAATACAGCGGCAACGTTTTTTGATAAAGCACATTGGTTGTGTAACGAGAGAAATAATCTGCGCTGATTTTAAGCTTGTTCTCGAACATTGCAAGGTCCATACCTAAGTTGGTAGACGAAGTTGTTTCCCAAGTAAGGTCTGGATTTGGCGCATTGGTAGGGCCGTAACCTTGTACAAAAACTTTACTTGAATTATCGCCGCCTACGCCACCAAGCACATAGCCGCGATTAACGGTACCTGCAATTTGAGAGAGGTAAGGAAAGTCTGACTGTATTTTCTCATTACCCAGTTGGCCCCAACTTCCTCTTATTTTTAGGTCGTTGATGGTTTTTGACTTAAATGCCTTAAAAAATTCTTCGTTAGAAACTCTCCAACCTAAACCCACAGAAGGAAAAGTACCCCAGCGTTTGGTAGGTGCAAAACGATAAGAGCCATCTCTTCTAATACTTCCCTGTATTAAATAACGATCATCATAATTGTAATTGACACGAGCTACATACGATTGGTAGGCTTTTCTGTATTTACTGCCGCTATTATTTCTATCAAGCGTTTGCGCATCTAGCACTTGTAGATAAGGATCATTTGAAATACCCGTTGAGGCACTTGCTCCAAACCAATAGCCATCTTCTTCTTCTGTAACTGTACCTCCGGTAAATCCTATTGTGTGTTTTCCAAATGTTTTATCATACGAAAGAAAGTTGTTAAGTGTCCAATGGAAATATTTATTGAAATTATCATTCACACCCGTTTTATTAGAATATTCTCTGCTGCCCAACTTAAAAATTGGAGAGAAAGAATGAGAATCATTATCAATCCTTTCGAAGCCAATGGTTGAGGTGAATTTCAACCCGGCCACTGCGGGGATTATTTTTCCTATGTCTACAATACCCTGTGCATTGCCATAAAGGCTTAACCAATGATTAGTACCATTGTTGCGCGCAGAACCGGCAACGGGATTGTTTAAGATATTAATTGCTTGGGGCACATCAAAATATTGATTTAACTCCCGATCGGCTGGTACTAGTGCGTTGATTTCATCTTGTGTCTTATAAATAGGCACGATAGAAGGAACATTTCTCGCTTGGCCATAAACGTTATTACTATGGCGTATTTCATTAGATATGTCTAAATTTTCGTTAACGTTAAACCAGTTAAATAATTTGTGGGTACTATTTAACCTAGCGGTAAAACGTTCATTGTCTGATTTAATCTGAGTACCCAGAACTTTAGAGTAATTAACACTGGTAAAATAAGTATGATCGTCGTTGCCACCTTTTACTGCGAGGTTATAATTTTGAGACTGACCAGTACGGGTGATGGCGTCTACCCAATCGGTGTTATAGCCCTTATTATAAAGATCTTGCAATGGTGCGGCTTGGCCTTTAAGGCTTACGTAATCAAAAAACTCTTTTGCATCTGCCATCGGGCGCACCTTACCATTTTTTGCAAAACCATAATAGGCGTCTAAAGATATCTGTCTTTTGCCGCTATGCCCTTTTTTAGTGGTAATGTACACAACTCCGTTAGCTGCACGATTTCCGTAGATTGCCGCCGCTGCAGCATCTTTAAAGACTTGCACACTTTCTATATCATTTGGATTTAAAAAATTAAGCCCGTTATTTACTGGTATCCCATCCACCACGTAAAGCGGGTTGTTGTTTCCAAAAGTGCCGACGCCGCGTATTCTAATTTGGCCATTGTCACCAGGCTCGCCACCATTGCTTGTTACGGTAAGACCCGCTACTTGGCCTTGTAGCAACGACTCTGTACTTTGAACGGGCATGCCCTCCAATTTCTTTCCACTTACAGAGGCAATAGCCGAGGTAAGATCCGATTTTTTTTGGGTACCATAGCCAATAACCACTACATCATTTAGGCCGTTCGAAGTAGAAATAAGCTTTACATTAATGGTATTGGTTTTAGCGTCAATCGGTTTCTCAGAAACCTCATAGCCTAAAAAACTGAAAATAAGCACATTGCTTTTTTCGTTAACGTTAATTGAAAACGCTCCATTTAAGTCTGTCGTGGTATTAATGTTGGTGTCTTTCAACTTTATAGTAACACCCGGCAATGGCGTTCCGTCTGTTTGGTCTGTTACTTTTCCGGTAACAACCTTCTGTGCAAATGCAACACTGCTTATGCAAAGTAGCAGCGTAGCTACAATACTGCATAAAGAAAATGCTCTTAGTAAGATTTTTTTCATTTTTTGTTATTTGGTTAAAAAGATTTAAGCGCCTCCCTATATGGAAAATAGACTTTAACTCATAATTCTACTTCGGCAGACTTAGACACTAAACGGTTGGTTATCACGCCTGTATTTGCTTCCGCCAAGTTATTCCAACATTTTCGAAGCGGCAACCTGCTCTATCCTGTGATTAGAAAAAAAATCTTTTTCCCCTTATTTTTAGAACAAAAATTTCTTGCTCAACCAACTCAAAAAGCAGTTGTAACGCGAATTGAAGGGATATTTTACATACCGATACTTCTTTTTCTAGTTTTTAGAAAAATCTTAAATTAAATAGAGAAGTGGTTGGTTTCGTAGATTAACAAGAGCACATGTAGCTCGAGGCAATGTAATTAATTTAAAAATTTCGTCTTTTAGATTGCTGGAAGAAACCTCAAAACCAGGAATAATTTTACCCAGAATCTTATGGCAAAAGATTTCTTTCGCCGAGGTAACGTAGTACCGAGTTGGCCATAGAAATTTTATTTATTTCAATTTAAACAGAGTCTTAAAATCGTGTTTTTAAAAAAAAAACCTACTGCGTCACACACCAACTACACCATTTAAAAATGGCGAATTATAACTTTCTTGAATTCACCTTTTCAAATCCTTAATCTGTTTAAATAGCCCAGCCGCAATCCCTTCTGAAACTTTAGCTCTGAAATTATTAATTTCCAAACCGTTGATATCGGCAAGATAAATTGCAGACCGTTTATCTTCCCTTTTTTTGATCTACATTTATATTGTAAATTAAAACAGACCGCTGACCGAAAGTCAGGTAATTAATTTTAAACGAGCACTAAGAATTATTCTACAATCAACCAGTTTTTAGGTGTTTTAAATCCTTTTCGACCTTTTGCATATGGTGGCACCAATATATCGGGTTTTATGGTATCATAAGCCGTTACTGTTTTCAATAGGCGCTCGTAAACATCCGGATAAAGGGCTTTTACATTTTTTTTCTCAGAAGGATCTTTAAGGATGTCAAAAAGTTTATCGTCTTTTTCTTTCATTTGGGGATTTCCAGAATGCGCTTTAACTATTTTCCAAGTATTGTTTACCAAGCTGCCATATCCTAGGTATAGGTCTCTTTTTATTTCCTTTTGTTTGCCTTTAATCACCGAAAACATGTTGATTCCATCAAAGTGTTTGTGTTCCGTCTTTCCTGCTCCTGCAATAGTTAATAAGGTAGGCGCTACATCCACATAACCCATTACTTGATCTACCTGTGTTCCCCCTTTAAATTCTGCTGGCCATTTAATAATTGCCGGGGCTCTTACACCTCCATCCCATTCCTGAAATTTATGCCCGCGTAAAATCCCGCTGGATCCGCCGCCCCCAGGCGCAGCCCCATTATCACTAAAAAAAAGTACGACCGTATTTTCATCAATGTGCAACTGTTTCAACTCCGCTAAAATACGCCCAATTCCGCGGTCTAAACAATTTACCATGGCGGCATAAGTTTGCCTAGGCGTGTTGCCCCTTCCCTCTTCTCCGTCTATACTTTCGGATTCTGGTTTTCCAATTTTTGGCTTGGTATCATCATATCCATTGGCCAATAAATCTTCTTTTTTAGCTTGTAAAGGAGAATGGGGGGCATTATAAGCTACATATAAAAAAAACGGAGAGGCCTCTTTTGAGTAATCCTCGATACATTTTATTGCTTCATTTGAGATTAGGTCTGTACTGTAACCTTTATCAAAAGAAGTCTGCCAATCGTTATGCCAGTCTAGCTCACCTTGCCTCTTGTGTGTGAAATAATCTATTGCTCCGTTATAATGTCCGTAAAAATGTGTAAACCCCCTATTTAACGGCAAGTATTCTTTTTTGGCATGGCCTAGATGCCATTTTCCTAATGCGGCCCTGTTCTGATAGCCAGCGCTTTTCAATAATTCGGGTAAAAATTTCTCATTAACATCTACGCCGAACTTGCTCCAAGGCGGAATTACCGTTTCCCTCAAGCCAAAACGGTTGGGGTAGCGCCCTGTTAGCAAACCGGCTCTGGTGGGCGAACATATAGGCGAAGTGTAAAAATGGTTTAATACCGTTCCTTCTTTTGCCAGTTCATCAATGTTTGGGGTTTTAATGTCGCTTCCGTGGAAACCCACATCGCCCCAGCCCATATCATCGACCAAAATAATGATGATGTTAGGCTTTTTGAGCTCCTGTTTTTGCGCAAACAAACAAGGTGTGAGCAATACTGCAAATACGAAAAAAAATGCCCGCTTAAACCATTTGTTTTTAAACTCCATGTGTTGCCTTTTCAATAAAAACACAAGTTAAAAAATCATTTTTAACCGACAAAATAAATCTCCTCTCCCCATTAGTGATGCTTATTTAGCCTTTTTATTGAGTCGAAGCTAAGCTCGATAAAACTATTCTTCTGCCTAAATCTTTTGGCGAAATTTGATCGGCAGAAGCGAATTTACTTGCAATTGCGATGGAGTTAGCACAACAATTTATTTGATTATTATATGTTTGGCATTTGTTTTCTTAATGAGGCCAGATAACTGTAATACATAGATTTATAACTGGCTAACAAAAAAACACCTCTCTTTTTTTTACAAATGATTAACAATTTCGGGGTCCTCAAAAATCAAGGTTCATTAATTATTTTCACCCAATCATTGTATCTTATTTTCAGTTACATCATTTAAAACTGGCGAATTATAAGTTTTAAAATCCTTAATCTGTTTAAATACCCCAGCCGCAATCCCTTCTGAAACTTTAGCTTTGAAATGATTAATTTCCAAACCGTTGATATCTGCACAATAAATTGCAGGTCGTTTATCTTCCTTCTTGTAATCTACATTTATATTGTTTAATTGCAAGTTTTTTACGTGGCGCGCAAACACACCGTAAGCAGGTGTGGCAGATTTTAGCTTATAGACTTCTGGATATCCCTTACCTAATTCGGCAAAATCTACATTGTCCAACTTTTTTGCGCCGCCGCCGCCGCTCGTAAACCTCACATCGCTAATCTGAATATCTTCTAAAAAATGGGTTGGTGTACCCGTAATGTGGATGCCACTTAAAGAATCTACCATGGTAGCTACAATATTAGAAATGATAATGTTCTTCCCTACTGCAACGCTGTTTGTATCAGGATCGCGAAGTCGCTCTCCCAAAGTAATGTAAATAGGATAATTGAAAATATTCGTCATGGATAAATTTGTGATGGTAATGTTTTCCATTATGCCGCCATCAACCTCTTCTAAAGCTAAGCCAAAGCAATATTTAAAGGTGCAGTTAGACACCGTAACGTTCCTAAATCCTCCGTTAGATTCGGTGCCAAATTTAATACGTCCATTTGCTCTACCAATGGGAGGAACCAAAGTACCATCAATCAAAGTGCCCTCTTTATAGCCAGATACTTGACAATTGGTAATGGTAAGATTTTCTGTTAGTTGTTTTCTGCCCAAGGCGTAAGAGCTTTTAGGGCAAATTGCATCATCATTGGGCGCATTTACCATGCAATTAGACACCACCGTATTTGTACAACAATCTATATCAATACCATCTCTATTGGTATCAATGATGAGATTATCTAGTTTTACCATATTGCATCCGGTAACCAAAATAGCAAAGTGGCCACCATGAAAAATAGTAATGTCTTTAATAACCACGTTGCTACACAGCTTAAGCGCTATGCTTTTACTTGCCTTTCCGATCTTGCCATCATTTGCTCCTCGAGTTTCTCGCGATAAACCTCCACCGTTTATCATACCGTAACCGGTAATAGATACGTTCTTTAGGTTTTCGCCCCAAATTAAACTGTTGTGGAAATAGCTGTGTCCGCCGTCTTGATATTGCTTACCAACAATATCTTCTTCGGCATCATAAGCGCCCATATTTTGTGGCGCTCCAAGTAGGATACAACCGGCATCTAAAAAAAGATTTATGTTGCTTTTTATATGGATGCTCCCGCTCAAATAAGTTCCGGCTGGCAAATAAACAGTTCCGCCACCGTTTTTTGCCGCAGCATCTATTGCTTTGTTAATGCTACCATTATCCAGTGTCTTTCCATCGCCCTTTGCTCCGTAATCTTTTACGTTGTAGTAAGGCGCATTTTTGGCACTGCAAAAAGTTATCGAGATTATTAAAAACGATAATGTAGAAAAAATTAATTTTGACATAGCTTTTAGTTTATTTTTGATTTAATATTATTTGGTTGATGGAGCAAGTATTATAGCGTGTAAAAAAATCGTCAATCTATCAGCTCCCACTTTTTTACAACAAATTTATTCTGTTTAAAATTTCCTTGACGACTGATTTTACCTTTTCCATTATCCCACTTCAAAGTAACGGTGTTGTAAGATCCTTGCTCGTAATTAAAGGTTATGCCATCGTCCTCAAACAATGTTGTGCTTACTGGCTGCTTGCCAAACACAAGGCAGTTAAGTTCGAAAACGGTCTTCGGCGTTACATTGGTAACAGGGCGGGCCAAAGGTAGAATTGTACCTTCTTTAACAAACAATGGCAACTCGCTCAAAGCGGGTTTTATGGTATAAGTTTGGCCACCTTCAAACTTTTTGTGCGTATTATAATCGTACCAAATGCCCTTTGGAAGATAAACTTTTCTTTCGTCGCTTTTTTCTGTAAGTGGTGCCGCCAAAATGCTTTTACCAATCATATACTCGTCTGATAATTTAAACGTTTTGGGATCTTCTGGATAATCTACTACTAGCGCCCGAAACGGAGGAATTCCTTTGAAATGATAATCTGCAAATGCACTATACAGATATGGGATAAGGCTCATTCTAAATTCAAAAAGTTTACGGATTTTAGATTCAATCTCTTTTGCATTACCCATCAAAATATCTTTATTGTTCTTATCTCTGTCTATTTGTAACCAAGGTGGATTTTTTAAATACCAAGAATTAAAGAGCGTTTGGGCAGAGAGAACCGCTGTTTGGGTTCGCCTTATTAAATCTTTTGTAGAATTAGACTCTCTAACTTCTGGAGACCACAACATGCCAGAAAAACCTGAGTTTAAAATCATGTTTATGTATTGCTCATGATCATAACTATCACTATATAGCGCCGCCGGGTACGGACTTGCAAATGAGTTCGAGGCCCTAACATCTAAATACGTTCTTTGATTTAGCTTTTTGTAAGTAGAATAAATTGTTTTTTGATAGAGCAGCCCAAATAATTGATGCATTTGTTCGCCATCAATGCCCGAAGGAAACTGACTTGCTTCTGGAAAGCTCCAAGAACCGCTGCCAAAAGCGATGTTTGAATTATCGCATTCATCCATTTTGAAGCCAGATATACCTTGCTTAACAAACGTATTCGTATGGTAATCTGCAAAGATGTTCCTCGCAGCGCTATCGGCAAAATCGGGTACCAGACCATTCCAAACCAAGTAATTTCCAGCTTTAGATTTTAACGGTTCATATAACGGCGACTTGGATGAAACGAACGCATGCTCCCACAAGTTAATGCGAAAGCCTTTAGTTTTCATCGTATCGATAAATTTATTCGGCGAAGGAAAATAATCTTTGTTCCAAACAAAAGAACAAGAATATGATTGCGTTTGCCACTTCGGTTCTAGGCCGAGCACATCGCATGGAATTTTATTGGATCTAAAATAATCGGCCATTTTAGAGACTTGTTGTTGATTAAAATCAGCCTTTACGCGATACTTTACACCAAGCCCCCAGATGGCTGGCAATGTGCCGCCGCCCGAAAAAAGATTGTAACGCCGAAGCACATCTAACAATTTTGGCCCTTCAAAAACGAAAACCTCTATGCCTTTAGCGCCAGGGACATCAACCGTAACTGTTCCAGAGACAGTAGCTTTACTCTTGTACAGTTCTTCAACGGAATTGCCACCACCCTCTGCGTCAGCACTTTTTGGCTTGTTAATTTTTGAAGTTGTGCCACAATAAAAAGTGGTATACCTTGCTGTATTTACCAAAATACCGTAACCTTTGTTCGAAACATAAAAAGTTGTAGGGCCGTGGGTGTAACCTAAATCGTTTAGAGGGTTATCATTTACTATCGGTTTTACCTTTAATCCCCGCTGATTAAATGACCCCATCTGCAAGCCGAAACCATATAATTGTTCATCATCTTTAAGCGGTATTTCAACTAGCGTACCTCTTTCATTTACGGATATTTTAATGTCGTCTATGTTGAAAGGCAATGCACTTTTGGGCATTTCGTTTAGACTTGCTGTCATCGGTGCTTCTGCACCATAACCATAAGGCCCAAATTTTTCTACAACGCCGGTATGAATTTTTTTAACTCCTGGCGCAACGGTTTCAATTTGTAATGCAGACTGACCGAATACCGCATTAAATGAAATAATTAACGACAGCGTAGTTATAACGTATTTTTTCATATTTTTTGTGGTCGATAACGGAGTTATCTCATTTCAATACTTAAAAAATCAAAAGCTTACTATTTTTTTACAAAAATTTTTGTTTACCCATCTTCTTGCCCTTGCACAACTAGAGAACCAACCACAAATAAAATGAGTATTGCAGGGGTAATTTTTTATCATAATTGACTATTATATAGGTCTAATCAAGCGGATCAATTTTTAGGACCAGATTTACTTACTTATTTTACATTGATAAATGGTGATAGAGGCTGGTGGCACAATAATTTGTTCGTCTTCGGTATCACTTCAGTTTCGTTTATCTTAACCACATTTTCAGAGTTTTTGCTCAATTTGTTCTTTGCCTTTATAGAGCTGGCAGACATCGTAATTAGTTTAGTCCCTTTTAAAATCTTTGCCCCATTTAAAACTAAATCAGTTTCCATGCTTTCTGTTCTGTTTTTTATTTACAAGGGGAAACGTTAACAAATTTTCTTCTCTGCTAAAACTTTCTTCTCTGCTAAAACTTAAGGTATTCGCACGCTCATATCAGGTTTTATATTTGTTTAGTTCATACCAAATCTACGATTCAATATTACAATTCTTTAATCTTTCTCACCTAATTTTCTGATGTAAACATAGATGCGGGCAAACCTTCTTTATTAAATAACGATGCGAACGCCGTATCCTTCCAAGCGTACCGTACGTAAACTGGTTTTTTTATTTCGGGGCTGCTCACTTCTACTTGGTTTCCTTTTATTTTGGCTTTCGCCGGATGAAAGACTTTGTCTGCGCCTGCAATCTCAAAATCGGTAAGCTTATTATCTTTCGCCATTAAGCCGCTCCCAATCGAACCTTTTTCAAAAGAGATGAACATTTGATTGCCCACGGGTTTAACGCTTTTATAAAGCGGCCCAGAAGCAACCAAATTACGACCATATTGATTTTTCAATGCAAACCGCACCAATCTATCGCCAACTTCTCTCTTGTGCGTGGGATGCGCAGACTCTAAGCGCCCAATGTCTAAGGTAACCACCATGCCCGTGTTGGGTACCGATAGTGCTATACGCTGGGCGTTCTTAATTTCATTTCCTTTTTCGTGCTGCAAAGGATCCGTATAGTTATACGGCGCTAATTGCACAAAATAAAATGGAAGTTGTGCTGCCCACTTTTCTCTCCAGTCGGCTATCATAAGTGGAAAAAGCGTTTCATATTGTTTGCCCCTGCCCACATTAGATTCTCCTTGGTACCAAATTATTCCTTTTACAGAGTAGGGAATTAATGGGTTAACCATCGCATTGAAAAGTGAACTTGGAGAATTGCTATTTATTTTAGAAAGGTTTGCCCGCCCTCCCAAATCTGCATTTAACCCATACACTAAAAAATGGCCATCAATTATCTCTGAGACAAGCTTAAATTTCCATTCGCCACTCAAATCTATGGTTTCATTTCCATTTGTCATCATCATCTTACCAGAAACCGACCCTGGACCACCATTGTCTATCAGCCTAATGGCTATGCTATTTTTGCCTAGAACCAACATATTATTTGGAATATCATAGTCCCTCGGTGCATTGGCAACTCCGCTTCCTACCATACTACCAATAACTTTTCCATTGATAAATGTCTCATCCATGTCGTCAACGCCGTCTAGGTGGAATTTATAATCTTTGCTCAAATCGGTTATTGTAAACGTGCGCCTAACCCAAGCTGCTCCATCAAATTCTCCTGACTCTAATCTATCAAATCTTCCCGGCAACTTTATATCTGTCCATTTTGAATCGTCTAATTTTGGCTCGCTTGCCTTTACGTCATCAAACGTAATTCTTTTCCATTGGTCTCCGTTTTCGGGCAGGGCTAATTTTGGCCATTCTGCAAGCCATGAATTAGAGGCAGATTGTGTTCTTACCAAACGGTCTATTTCTTTGTTAAAATCTCCTTGTTTTTTAAGACTCTCGCCGCTTGTCCATGCTTCTACAGGCGTGCCACCAATGCTAGACTGTATAATCCCGATAGGAACGCCCAGCTCTTTTTGAAGCTTTTTTGCATAAAAAAAAGCTGTTGCACTAACGTTGCCTGCATTTTTTGGTGTTAAAGCAACCCAATCGCCCCCAACAGAATCTTGGGGAGTAGCTGCTATGCCAAAGGGAACTTTGTAAAATCTAATGTTGGGATAATTGGCCTTGGCAATTTCTTCTTTAGACCCAACAATAGAATCTTTCGGCAGCCAACCGCTAAGAGGAATATCCATATTCGACTGCCCAGATGCGAGCCAGACCTCCCCTATTAAAACATCTTTTATGCTTATTTGCTCGTTGTTGCTTTTAACCGAAATGGTGTATGGACCACCGGCTTTGGGCGTTTGTATTTTGAGCATCCAATTGCCATTGGCCTTTGCTTTTGTAGTAACTTGTTTGCCCCAACTTGCAGAAACAACTACCTCATGGTCTGGTTTGGTAGTTCCCCAAATGGCAACATGGTCATTTTGTTGTAGCACCATATTGTTAGAAAATAGGTGGTTTATCTTTAATGTTGTTGGCTCATCGGCCTTGCGCGGATGCGCAATGAACGTTAAAAAAAACGATGCAAAACAAAGAAAAAATTTGATCATAAGAAATAAATTTTATAAAGTAATCATTTGTAAGAAAGCTAGATTTCGGTAAAAAATGTTCTACTCGATTGGTTTTTACAAAAAAGCAAAAAATTCTTCGCATATTCCGCTTAAAAACGTCCTAACTATTTGTCTATTTAAACATAAATTAGAAATATTAGCACCATTAAGATCTTATTGCGTCTTCTATAGTAATTTATGTTCACGTCAATTAATTAATCGGCATACAATTGGCCACCTTAGTTAGCCTCTTTTTTATGGTTATCAATCCCATATTACCCATTTGGCAATGTACACTGCTCTGAATAGTTATAGAAATGATTTACCAAGACTCAAATATTAAAAAAACATTGGTTTTCGTGCTAACATTTAAGAGATTAAATACAGGTATTTCGTTACAGAATGTTAAATTTGAGCAACCATTTAAAACGTCTTTCTACTTTAAAAATTACCAAACAAAAGTTAAGTATTTGTCAGTCTTTAAGCTTAAATCATAAACTTTAATGAATCATGTAAATTCTATCTTTTTTAATATTAAGACAACCTTTTTTTTATGCTTTTTCCTTACGATAGCCTTTATCTTATCGTCTATCGGCGCTAAAGCACAATCCTTTCCTTTTAAGTTTAACTATTTAACGGTAGATGATGGTCTTTCTCATACAGATGCGAACGATATTGCGCAAGACAGCAAGGGGTTTATTTGGATTGCCACATTTTTTGGTTTAGACAGGTATGATGGTTATACCATTAAGAAATTCTACAACAGTAACGAACCCGTAAACAATGCTTTTAAAAATAGGATAAACTGTATTTTCCCAGAGGCCGACGGAAATATATGGTTGGGCACAGAGGCAGGACTACAATGTTTCGATTCTAAAACAGAAAAATACATCGATTACGTAAGCAATGGCAAAGAACAGCCAATTTTCGACAAAATATACAAACTCTCTGGCAATGTCTTAGTTGGCCGCACCGAAAATAAAATTAGATTATTTAATTTAAATAACCGCGCTATTGTAGAAAAATCGGTAAAAGTGCCTAATGGTTTCGAATGCACAAGCATAACCCAAAACAACAATGGAGTTGTATTTGTGACAAGTAATTTAGGTTTATGGACCTTAGATATTCGGGGAAACCTGACGTCTGTTTCGATTACAGGCACGCCCTCTAGTGTATTTACCTACGCATATTTTGATAAATCAAACAATTTAATTCTCGCCTCTAACGATAAACTCTTTGTAACGAAAAGAGATGGAGAAGGCAAAACATTTAAAGTGACGGCACAAGTTAGGATTCCGGCGCCTGGAAAAATTAAAGGCATATTAAAGGACAACATGTCTAACTTATGGCTAAGTACCTCGTCTAGTTTATTGCGGCTAGACAGCAATTTAAAAATTATCCAAATAATTAAAAATAGAGACTCGCCACATAGCTTAAACTCAAATACCATTGACAAAATATTTATAGACCGTTCTGATTGCTTTTGGGTATGCACTTTTGGTGGCGGGGTAAACTATTTTGATCTGAACGAAAAATTGTTTTACACACTTCGCCACAGCGCCGAAAACCAGAATTCTCTCTCTGGAAACCATATTAGATCTATACTTGCAAACGGAAATGACCTGTGGATTGGCACCACTGCCAATGGTTTAAACTTATACAATTTTAAGACGGAATCTTTCGGGCATTATAAAATCTCGAATACACAACTGAAATTAAAAAGTGATGAAATTACAGCGTTAACTTTAGATAATGATAAAAATTTGTGGATTGGCAGCGCAAGCGGAATCGAAATATTAAAAGCTAACAAGACAGATCTTTGGAAGCCAACCGGATCTGAAAATTTCCCCAACCATGTAATTGATTGCATCACCAAAGATTATTATGGAAACATTTGGTTTGGAAACCACGTAGATAAATTTGGAGTGATTTGGAAAGATGGACAAAACCAATACCACGTAAAATATTATGGCTTGGGCGGCTTTTTTATCTTTGCCGATAAAAACAAACCTCAACTTCTAATTTCGTCTACGCAAGGGCTTAAAAGATTAATTGTAGATAAAAGCGGTAATGTTGTTAAACAATTTTTGTACAAAGCGTCTTCTGCCGCTAATTCATTAAGTTCTAACTATACCTACCCTATCGTTAAGCAAAATGACAGTACTTATTGGATTGGCACCATTGGCGGTGGTCTAAATAATTTATTGCTCAAGGCAAACAATCGCTACGACATAAAAATATTTGGGCAGGAACATGGCGTTTTTAACGACGTGGAGAGCATGGAAATTGACGATGCTGACAACATTTGGATGGGCGGCAATGGACTTCAAAAACTGAGCATTAAGACAGGTAAACTTACGAGATACGATAAAAACGACGGCCTACAGGGAAACAGCTTTAAAGTAAATGCCTCTTACAAAGATGCAGATGGTCGTCTTTATTTTGGCGGCATAAATGGTTTGAACTACTTCCAGCCTTCTGAGATTATATCTAATAAGATCTTACCAGAACCTACTATTACAGATATTTTAATAAACAACCGTAGCCCTCATTATGGCACTTCTAACAATGATTCTTTAAGCCAGGCCATAACTTACTCAAAAAAAATCGCCTTAAACTACCTTCAAAACAACTTTGTGGTTTTCTTTTCTGCCATGCATTACGCAAACCCGCTAAAGTGTAAATACAGGTATAAACTTATTGGTTTTGATAAGGAATGGAAATACACCGATGGTAAAAACCCCAGCGCTGCCTACAACAACCTGGACAACGATACGTACAAATTTGTTGTGCAAGCCTCTAATAACGACGATGTTTGGAGCAAGGTAACCAAAGAAATAACCTTCGAAATTATCCCTCCTTGGTGGAAATCAAATTTTGCAAAAATTGTTTATTTTCTGCTTATTTTTTCGATTTTGGTTAGCATTTATATCTATCAGGGCAGGTGGCACAGATTAAAAAGAGAAATTGAGGTACGAGCGCTGAACGAAGAAAAAAGAGAGGAGATGCACCTACAAAAAGAAGAACTATATCAGCAACAGTTGATGTTTTTTACAAACATTTCTCACGAATTTAGAACGCCTTTAACACTAATACTCGGCCCGCTAGAAAGTCTTATAAACGAAAACAAAGACTCTCATCTAAACAATTCTTATCAGCTTATGCTTAAAAATGCAAAAAGGCTGATCAATCTTATTAGCGAGTTGATGAATTTTAAAAAGGTTGCCGATAGCGTAATTAAATTACAGATACAAGAATTATCTGTCAGTCGATTCTGCCAAGAGGTAGCGGCAGAGTTTCAGCACTTGGCAACAGTAAAAAACATCGGTTTTACCGTAACCGATTATACTAAAGAAAATGCCAATAAAGAAATTATCGGCTGGTTTGACAGCCAGATTTTAGAGAAAATTCTATTTAACCTTCTAAACAATTCATTTAAATATACCGATAACGGTGGGAACGTGTCGTTCGACATCGCCACAGACATTAACCAACTTAAATCTTCATTCCTAAACGGTTTCAAAATTTTAAATGAAAATTTCCAGGCCGATAACTATATCTATTTTAGAGTTGCAGACTCTGGCATCGGGATTTCAGAAGAATCGCTCACCCAAATTTTCGAGCGTTATTACCGCATTAGTAAAAACCACTTGGGTTCTGGCGTTGGGTTGGCGCTGGTTAAAAGCCTAACATTAATGCATAAGGGCAATATTTATGTGCGCAGTGAGCGATTTAAGGGGACCGAGATTATTATCGCAATTCCGTGGGGGCAAAACTTTTACACGGAGACAGAAAAAGCGGCAGCTAAAAACGAATTTCAAACACAACTAGAGCCCATAGATAATTCTGTGCAGCTTCCTTTAGTCGACTTTTTAGAGCAACGCAGTTTACAGCCCTCAAATGGTAAAAAAAGTATTCTTTTGGTTGATGACAATCAAGAACTTCGCAATTTCTTAACCCAGATATTAAGCCCATATTACAATATCGTACAGGCTGAAGATGGAAGTGCAGCAGTAGAAATGGCAAAAGATAAAATTCCAGACTTGATTATTAGCGATGTAATGATGCCAAAAATGAATGGGATAGAGTTTTGCAGAATAATAAAAGAGGCTTTCGAAACTAGACATGTTCCTTTTATAATTTTATCGGCAAAAGATGCATTAGAAAGTAAAATTGAAGGCATGGAATCTGGAGCTGATTATTACTTTTCCAAACCGCTAAGTTCTGAGCTTTTATTGTTAACCATTAACAATATCTTTTTACAAAGAGAAAAACTAAAAGAACAATATACCAACAACTACCTATCGGAGGCAACAGAGCTTGTGCAAACAGAAAAAGATAAAACTTTCTTATCTAAATTGGTAGACCTTATCGAAGAAAACATACAGCAGCAAGATTTAGATGTAGATTTTTTATGCAGCCATCTTTTTATTAGCCGAACCAAACTTTATCAAAAAATAAAAAGCATCTCTGACCAATCTGTGGGAGAATTTATTAGAACGGTAAGGTTAAAAAGGGCAATCCAACTGATGACGCATGAAGATATAACCATGAATGAGGTTGCCGATAAAGTTGGGTTACAGAGTAGTTCTAATTTTTCTAGAACATTTAAAAGACAGTATGGAAAATCGCCTTTGCAATTTATGCAAGCATTGAAAAACGAGAAGCGCATAGATTAAAAACTTAGGTAACGATAACTTATTTTTTAACCTGCGTTTAATTATTAACCACCGTTTTACCGAATTCGCTTAGTCTAAATCAGGATTTTAAAGATTTGAATATTATAGGATTAGATTTGTTGCGAGAGAAAGAAATCTTTTAAGCCACCTTATCCTGATTCAGACAATTAAAGATTAATTTTCCTACCAATTAGAAAGCACACCAAACGGGTGGCTGGCATTTTTAAAAAAATTCACACCACAAAAAAGCCCCAAATTTTAATTGGGGCTTTAAGCATGTAAAAAATAAACTTTCTAAAATCTCAATTCTACTAAGCATTAAATCATGCCCAACTTTCTTAAGATAAAAGCTGTACTTATTCTCTAATTAATTTTAGCTGATAAGTAAAATCCGTAGTTAGGGCGTGTACCAAGTAAGGCTTAAGTGGTATTGGTCCGCAACCGTTAGATCCCACACCTAATGTTTTATGGCTTACACACAAAACAGTCCGATTACTTTTCGGCAAATCTATTTTATATGCCACGTTTTCCATTTCCTCATCGCTGTAAGGTAATGCAGATACTTGTATGAGCGAGTCGCCCTTGCTAACTCCTATACCTGCGCCATCTTTAAGCAAATTAGCCCAACGTACATCCTCGTGATTTCCACATTCCATTGGCTTTTCGTAAGGAGTAAGTTGGCCTGCAACAGAGCTGCTATATTTACCAACGTCAAAACCACTTTTACGATCTCCGTAATTTTCCATCGGGCCACGACCCAAATAACTAAATTGATTATAATCTTTATTTATAAACATCCGCACACCAATTCTGGCCAAAATAAGTTGAGGGTTATTAAAGGTAATGTGGTTGGCCACATTAATAATTCCCTTTCCGTTAATGGTATAGGTTACCTGATGGTTAACCTTAAAACCTTCTTTGCCATCTCCAACCAAATTTACGTGTATTACAACTAAGTTTTTGGCAGATTGGTCGAGCTTTACACCTTCAACATTCCATTTCATAGCATTTAAGCCATATTTTACCCAATCCTTATAAGCCCACATATCATCTTTTTGATGCGGCGCTCTCCAGAGGTGCAACATAGGTCCACCGTTTTGTTCTAACACATTTTTGCCAGCTTCTTGGAGTTGGCTGAAAGTACCAGTGGATTTATTGAAAATAATTTTGAAATTGTTTCCACTAATAGAAATAGAATCTTTATTTTGATCTACCGCTAAGCTTTCTCCATTTGATTTATCAATTACGGCTGGCAATGAAATAGGAAGTTCTAACTGTTGCTCTGCCACCTCAAATCCTTTGCTTGCCCAAAGCTTATCAGATGCCAAATCAAACGAAACCCTTAAAAAGTACTCGCAACCGGGTTTTGCTTTAACAGAGAAAGGAACTTTTAGCGTCTTCTCCTTTCCAGGTTGTATCTCGCCAACTTTTAAATCGCCAGACCCTATTTTTATTCCATCTTCACTTAACTCCCATTTTGCCGTTAAATCGCTCAGATTGAGAAATTGATACCTATTTTTTATGGTAATTATGCCGTTTTTTAAATCTGTTCCTTTAATGGTAAGCCACTGGTAGGCATGTTTAAGTTCTGGATAATGAGGTTTTGGTGATCTATCAGAAAAAACCACTCCTTTATGTATGAAATAATGATCGTTCGGCATCTCCCCAAAACCACCTCCATAAGCGGTTATATGATGGTTCGGATCTCTATCGTTATAAATACCTTGATCTTGCCACTCCCATATAGCGCCGCCCAAAAGCTGTGGATATTTATCAAAAATATCGTTATAGACATCTACCGAGCCCATTGAATTGAACATTGCATGCGCATATTCACACAGATAAAAAGGCTTAACCAACGACGTGTCATTGGCTTTATCTTCTAAACTTGCAACCTGAGTGTACATTTCACTATCGATATCGGCAGGATTTTGTGGGCCAATGCCAAAACCTTGATAGTGGGTTGGCCGACTAGGATCTATTTCTCTTACCCTTGCCAATGCAGCCCTAAAATTAGACCCACCGCTACCACATTCATTGCCAAGAGACCATATAATTACTGATGGATGATTTTTGAAATTCTGAACATTTGCCTCGTTTCTGCTAATAATGGCTTGCTTCATTCTTGGTTCTTCATTAAACTGATCCCAAGCGCCATGGCATTCTAAATTGGCTTCTGCAACAAGGTAGATTCCATATTCATCACACAGTTCGTACCACCTCGGGTCATCAGAATAATGGCAAGTGCGCACGTGGTTGCAGTTGGCTTGCTTAATAAGCACAATGTCTCTTATCATTTGCTTCTCTGTAATTGCGTGGCCATCGTCTGGCCAATTCTCATGCCTATTTACACCCTTAAGCTTTATCGGCACGCCATTTACTAAAAACAACCTTCCTTTAATTTCTATTTTACGGAAACCCGTTTTGGAAGAAATGGTTTCTGTGGTTTTACTTCCGTCTTCTATATTTAATACTGTTGTGTACAAATAAGGTGTCTCAGCAGTCCATTTTTTGGGCTTCTTTACAGGAATACTCAATTTTATTTCTACTTCTTCGCCGGGCTTTAATGCTGGGATTGTCTGTTTTCCTTCAACACCCCCCACCTTTTTATTTCCATCGAACAAGGTAACTTGTAATTTGCGTGCTGGAGATTCTTTGGTATCGTAGTTTTTAATTTTTGTAGATACCAAAAGCGTTGCGTTCTGAAACTTATCGTCAAAATCTGTTTTGATAAAGTAATCTCTAATATGAACCTTGGGCGCACTCCATAAACTTACATTTCTAAAAATGCCGCTTAACCGCCACATATCTTGGTCTTCTAAATAACTTCCTGTGGTAAATCTGTAAACCTCTACAGCCACCATATTTTTGCCAGGCTTTACATATTTGGTAATGTCAAATTCGGCAGCGTTACGGCTGTTTACGCTGTAGCCAATCTTTTTACCGTTTACCCAAAGAAAAAAGCCAGCATCAACTCCATCGAAGGTCAAAAATATACTACGTCCGTCCCAATTTGCTGGCACTTCGAAATTTCTTCTATAACTGCCAACCGGATTTCTTTCTTGGTAAGCGGTCCAACTAACTGGTGGCGTACTCATTACATTCGGAAAATCTTTTTGAAATATGTAGGTAAAATTGCTGTAGTATGGCGTTCCATAACCAACAACTTGCCAATTAGAAGGCACTTTAATATCGTCCCAACTAGATACGTCGTAGTCCTTTTTATAAAAGTTCTCGGGTCTTTTTTGTGGCCAATCTACGTAATGGAACTTCCAGGATCCATTTAAGGTTTTTACAAAAGAAGACTGATCTCTTTTAGCATTTAGAGCCTCGGTTAAATTTGCATAAGGCATCAATGTAGAATGAAAAGGCTCTTTGTTAATGCCTATACATTCTGGATCTTGGATTTCTTTCGGGACAAAAGCGGTGTCTCTTGGGCCAAAAAGATGGCTAGATTGGGATTGGGCAGTTGCAACTTTATCTGATAAGACAAAGGCAAAAATTACCGCTAATTTTAACAGGTAATTCTTAATAGAAATTTTATACATTTTATATTCTCGCTAAAACTGGTGTTTTATTAAGACGCAAATTAATTAAACTTATAAATGTGGACTGTGCGAAACATCCATTTTTATTGACAAAATGTATGGAATTACGCCAATATTGGCAGTTGTTTTAAAAAACAGCCTTTTAGCAATTTTGATCTAAGGATTTTGCGGAGGTGTTGATGTTTTAAACAACTTTCTGGCAGGGCTATTTGGTAAAAAAAGTATTGAGCTGTAATTTCTGCTCCTTCTTATTTCACGCCTATTTTGAGCAGAAATTCAGCAAACCGTTTTTTCGTTATTTCAAAGGCAGTGGAAAACCTCACAAATAAGTGATAAATACAATAAAAACTAATAAAATGTCTGTCCTTCGACTACTTATCCCGACCATTCGGGAGGCTTCGGAGGACACCATTTTATTAATTTTCCTTAAGTTAATGACATTGTCCCCTCCTAAAAAAAAGAGGGGAAGATTAGTTTACGGTAACTTTGCGTTGTCTGATTTCTCAGGGAAGCAATCTCTTTTGTAGCGCCACCTTGGAGGTTTTATAATCAAACTCCAATCCTAACAGGATACCCAAGTTGGCTTTTAATCTACTTGGTTGCTAAAATATAAGTAATCATCTTTTTAACGTTAGCTGGCGCAATATCACCGTGAGGAGACATGGCCATCGGGCCCCAATTTCCACTTCCGCCCTTTATAACTTTTTCTACAAGCATGGCGTAATTCTTATCTGTTGGCTTATATTTTTGGGCAATTTCTTTAAAAGAAGGCCCTATAAGTTTAATTGTTGGTTTATGGCAACTTAAACAATCCGCTTTTGAAATAAGCAAGCCTCCTTGAACTACGTCTGACTTTGCAGTAGATACTTTTGTCGTTTTCTTTTTCGTTACCGTTTGAGCAGACACTTGGGAAGATATGCTTACGCTTAGTGCTATTGTTGCTATAATTGCTATTCTTTTTAACATGTTTTTATTCGAATTAATTCTTTACTATTTTAAAAATTCCACATTTTTTATTGCCGGGACCAGTATCTGGGTTGGTAAGTATGTAAAGTTCGCCATTTTGATCTTCATTTATTCCAGTAATCTTTAAATTTTCTGGAAGATTTGTCAACTTAACACTTCCCCTATTCCACTTTGCGCCGTCTTGTTTAAGGTAAAACAGTGGGCCAGTCCAGTCGGCAAAAAAGTATTTACTTTTCAGCGCGGGTATGGCGGTTCCATTATAAACATAACCACCCATAATACTTATACCTATTTTATGGCTATATTCATCAATCGGCATGGTAAGTCCCTTAATGTCGCAACCTGTATCTGGTGTATTTTCATTGTTATGGCAATGGTTCCCTTCCATAATTTTCCAACCGTAATTTGCTCCCTTTTTTACAATGTCTACTTCTTCCCACAAATCTTGTCCAACTTCTCCAACAAAAAGTTGTTTCGTTACTTTATCAAAAGACATACGGTAAGGATTACGGAAACCGTAGGCCCAAATTTCTGGTCTTACATCGGCTTTGCCAACAAACGGATTGTCTGCCGGAACTTTGTAGCCACTGTCTGTGTTCACATCTATTCTAAGAATTTTTCCAAGCAACGTGTTTAGGTTTTGTCCATTACCAATAGGGCCGTGTTTATCATGCTGACCTCCACCATCGCCAAAAGATACATACAAATAGCCATCTGGGCCAAATTTAAGACATCCGCCGTTGTGGTTGCCGTCTGGTTCATCCACCGTTAAAACAATCCTGCCGCTGTTTGGATCTACTGGTCCGCTTTCTGTAAGCTTATATTCTGCCACAACTCCAGTATGATTAAATCCTTTCGTATCTATAGGCCGGCTATAGAACACATAAAATTTCTTGTTCTTTTTAAAGTCTGGATGAAGTGTAATACCTAAAAGCCCACGCTCCTCATAACCATTGTTTATTTTTATCGTTTTACTTCTTAAATCTAAAACAGGAACATTGCTTTGTTTCCCGTTTTTGAAATTTAAAATCACACCATTTTGCTTACATACCCACATTTCTCCGTTTCCGGGAAAGGCCATATCTGTAAGTGCCTCTAAGGTATCGGTAATTTTTTGTGCCTTTAAAGTTATGGTCGGTAAACCTGGCTCTCTTTTAATAGATTTCTTTTTGGGTATAACATAAGATGAACAAAAAACTGCAGCGCAGGCAAGACTAACAACTAGTAGTGCAACGGCAAGAACGCTCAATCCATTTGTTTTTAACAATAACTTTCTCATTTTTTTAATTATATAAATTTGCTTTTTACTTTTTTAACTAAAACTTAAACCATAGCGTTCCCGATACTGGTCCGCCTTCATTTTTATTTTTTTGACTTTGTGGCCCCATCTTATCTGCCGCTTTAAACTTTGTTCCTATTGCACTTATGCCTTGCAAAAATCCAATGTCGCCTTTCGGAAACGGTGGCTCTACATTGTTGTTTTTTAATGGGGCTTTCTCTCTTGCAGGATGATAAACTTGTAAAAACATATTTTTATCGTCTGTAAATACAGTAAAATTTGATTCTTTGTTTTCTATAACCGCCCAGTTTACCTCTGCGTGATAACCCTTAAATTCTGGATAATTCCAACTTTCTCCAGTAACGGAATTATTATAATCTTTGTGCCAAACGCCATATTTTTGCCCGCGAAGTCGGTTTTTCCAAACGCGATAAGGCCCACGTCCTAACCATTTTAACCCAGTTACCTTGTCTTCTGGGTATTTAAAAGTAATGCCCATAAAGTCTGCGTCTCCTGTTTGGGTGTAGGTATAATCTAATCTCGCAGGGCTGCCATAAACAAATGTCCACTTTACCAGCAAAGATGCCTCTCCCGAATAAACCGCTTCAACAATATATTGTTTTCCGCTTGCATAATTTTTAAAAGACTTTAATTCAGTTTTTGGACCTGCCAAAACGGGCCCATCAGATAGTGATATTTCTTTACCTCCTTTTCCAACATGCTGTATAAAACCGGTATTTTTATTGAAATTATATGTTGTTGCGCCAACACTTACCGCCAAAACGCTATCCTTTTCTGTGGCCGAGATATTTCCTGCGGAAGGGCTTTGTGACGTAAAATTCTTTCTAAGGTCTGGCGTGTTAATTCGCCAAGTCCAGGTAAACAATTCTTTGTTATCGGGATTGTAAGCTGTAACATATAAGGCATCTGCGTTCTTCCAATTTTTAGGCAAATTTAGGTTTAATTCACCCTTTTGTCCGGGTTGCAGCTCCAAAGGAAGTGGTTTACCCTGCACAAGCGTTTTAGCATCGGTAGATTTACTTCCAGAGGTTGGGAATTCTACCAACTTCCACACAAATTTACATTGGCTAAGTTTGGTAAAATCGTATCTATTTTCAACTTCTATTTTACCATCAAAGCTTTTGTCAATTGGCTTCGGGTTAATATAAATTGGTGACCAGATTTCTTTAATCGTATAAAAACTAGCTTCTTTTTCTCGGTGCGGCCCTAAAATGCCATCCGGTGCATGGTCGCCGTCACTATCGTAAGTATTGTTCTTGTCTGCACGCAGTACCGATTCATCTAAAAAAGCCCAAATAAAGCCACCCGCACCATGAGGATGTTTTACCATCATCGACCAAAAGTCGTCTAAGCCTGCACCTGCCCCACCATCATATAATCCATGTATAAACTCAGTTGGAAAAAAAACCTCTTTGCCAGTAGCTACAGCATCCACAATTGCTTGATAATCTGGATAATGATGTGTATCTGTACCATTAAATTTCTCCCATGGATGGATTACCGTTCTATCCTGTGGATCGTACCAAGCATAATCGCCATCTAAATCTCTATTCCAACCACCTTCATTGCCATTGTCCCAAAAAACAATACTCGGGTGGTTTACATCTCTCACTACAAGTTCTTTAACCAGCTTGCGCCCGACGTTAGTATCGTATTTAGACTGCCAACCTGTAAGTTCGTCTAACACATACAATCCAACTGAATCGCAAACATCTAAAAAATCTTGATCTGGCGGATAATGAGACATTCGCACCGCATTGTTGTTCATCTCTTTCATTAGGTTTGCGTCCATTAAATCTATCTTATGACTTGTTGTACGCCCACTTTCTGGCCAAAAACTGTGCCTATTTGTTCCTTTAAGGATAACTTTTTTGCCATTGATATAGAAGCCGTCTTCTTTGCGCAGCTCTACGGTGCGAAATCCAAATTTTTGCTTAACAGCATGTATCACCTTACTTCCATCTTTTAAAGAAACAACAACTTGGTATCTATTTGGAAACTCAGCGCTCCATAACCGCGGGTTATCAATTTTACTTCCAAAACGAACCGAATCTTTACCTACGTTGATAGAAAAGGGCTTGCCAAAATTCTTACCATCTAACGTTTGGATTTGAGCCTCTAGCTTTTCGCCTTTTTTTGTATTCCCGGTAAACACATCCGCTTGGAATGAACCATCTGCTTTCGCGTTTATAGCCATTCTGTCTATATAGGTGTTGGGCACAATTTCTAAATAAACCGGCCGAAAAATGCCGCCGAAAACCCAAAAATCGCTTTCTCGTTCTGCCTGATTTACAGATTTATTTGCAGACATTTTATCTACAGTAACCTCGAGTAAATTTTGTGCATTAAACTTTATTAAATCTGTAATGTCATATTTAAATCGGTAAAAAGCACCTTGGTGAATAGGCCCGGCTAACTTTCCGTTTATCGTTACCTTAGTATCCGTCATAGAGGCTTCAAAAACTATAAATACCCTTTTGCCTGTCCATTTTTGGGCGAAAAACTGATGCTTATACAAACCTTGCTCGCTTGCCTTATTCTTATCGTGACCGTAGTTAAAAGTACCAAAGCCCTGCAACTCCCAATTAGACGGTACCGGGATTTTCGTCCATTCGCCACTTTTGCGACCGCCAGTACAATAAAAATCCCAAAGCACGGTACGGTCTTTGTCGGTTCCTGAAAGATATTTTACAACAGTTTCTTGAGAAAAAGCATTGATAAAAATCAGCATAAAAAAGAATGGCAACGTAATTTTTTTTATCATCTAGATGGTTTCATAAAGCTATAAGGGTTTTCTGTTGCCATTAAACATGGCAGCTTTCCCCAACAGCTTTTTTTTAGGATTTAATGTGTCACACAAATTAAACCAAAGGTAAGCAATACGAATAAGCAATTCGTTCATATTAATTGACAATGCGTACTTAATAACGCATCAACAAAAAATAAAAAACTAAATATTTTTGACTTTAAGCTAAAGATTTACTTTACTTAAAATCTCCAAAATGTCTTGCTTTAAGTTTATCATTTAATAGCTGAATGGTGGTTGATGGACCTAAATTAACTGGAGAACTCCAAGCGCGAAGCTCCCAAACAACTTTTTTTTTGGGGGTAATTTCTACGGCCTGAACAGGTTGATTTTCTAAATCTACATTGCTATCCCATTGGTTAAACCAATTGTTCACCAGCGTATTCCCGTTATCTAATCTTACAGCCAATTGTGGGCTAGTAATTTTATAGCCGGGCAGTTCACTCAATTGGCAATTCCATACCGTTTTTTTACCATCTGGGGAAATTTCTCTAACAAAACCGTTGTTACTTGCCACCAAGATGTTTCCGTTAGTTAACTCTACTGCCGACCAAACGCCAGGTACGTCGATTGATGAAAGTTGTTTTCCGTTGGTATCATACTCCACTACTTTACCAAGATCCATGTGGGCAATTAAGAGCGTGCCTCTAGCCGTTAATCTCGCATGCCTTACTTGGCCATGCGTACCGCTTTTAAATGGTATGGTAAATTCCTTTTCTACCACGTTGGTTTTCATGTTCATTACAAACACTTTTGCAGGATTACCATTTTGAACGAAAACCACATGATTTTTTCCAAAAGGTTCGGCGGTGTGCGTTTCAAATCCTTCGGGTGCGTTATAGTTCCACAATATCTTTTTGCTCCGGCTTATTAAGGTAACACCATATTGATGGGCGAATAATACGTCCCCATTTTTCATCAAAACAGCATCACTTATTTCTCCACGTCCTACAGAATCTAAGTAAGACCAATGAACCTTGCCGTTGCGCACAATGTACATATTACGCGATTTGGCTTCTCCTGCATAGAAGAAATCGAAATGATTTAATCCATTGCCAGGCAAAACTTTAGGACTTAATTGATTTGAAGAACTGCTAACGTTTATGTTTTGAGCCATAACCATATTATAGCAGGCTATTAACAAAGACAATAATAGCAAGCGCCTTAAAAAGGCACTCCTGTCTTTTTTATCTACAATAATTCGATTCCCCTTCATTTCTGTTGTTTTTAAAATTCTTACGTTAGTTAAGCCTTTTAGCCACTTTTTCCAAAACCCAATTGCCAACATCAGCACCTTGCTTAATTCCCTGGTCTATGGCATCCATAAAATGAATACCTCCATAAAACCTAGAAATTGCTGCCTGTTTTGCCGCTTGGTTAAAGGACGAGAAAGTTGCGGGCGGAATGCCGAATGATGCCTCTATATCGTCTTTAAACTTAAAATTATCACCAAAGTAGTGCGTTAAAATAGTTGCACTGCAAACAGAAACCACAGAATGGCCACTGGTATATTCTGGAAAAGGAGGCGTTTGTAGCAAGGGTTTCCAATTTGGATTGAGAATAGCTCTGATCGCTGTTTCTGGCCTGATCCGATTGGTGGCAAATTTAGTATGCCAGCATGTAATAAAAGCATCTAACAAGCCGACAGATTCTACCGTAAAGATTTTCATGGTTTCAGAAAAACTTTTCTTATCTATTTTACAGGCAATGCCGGCAATGCCCATCCAATGTGCACCTGGAGATATTTTTTTCAATCCAATCATCATGTGCCCTTCATTCTGAACTGCAAAAGGATTACAATCCCAAAAATTGGCAATGTCTTTTTCGTTCTGTGTTAAATCTTTCCCTCCTTTTACCGCATTGGACAATAGCAATTTGTAAAATTTAGATTGTTTATTTGTAGAAAATGTAGCAGGTGCTACTGGGTTAAATTGCGCTGCAGAATCTAGGGTCAATCGTCTTATCGTTTCAAAATATGGTTCTATAGGAGGTATGTACGCCGGAGGGGTAAGTTCCCAGCTTCCGGGTTTGTGGGCGATGCTATATCTGGGGAAATTACTTATTTTGGAATATCCATCTTTTTTGGCATAAGCCAATATTTGTTTGCTGATGGTATCTGCATAAGCTATTGAAAAATTAATTTCGTCATCATTAAAGCCGCTACTTCTGCAAGAGTCGATGAACTTTTTTTCATAATCCTTGATTAAAAAACCCGAGGGCTGTAGTTTTTCTGCTGTTTTAAACATGGCTACTACCGCACTTAACGAACTGTTGTAACCTAGCATTTTTTTATCTCTGTTGATTTTGGGATAATCGTTCAAAACGCCATACATACTCTTTACTGTAGAATCATTTTGCGCCACCACTTCATAGCCCGCCAAACAGGTATAGGCATAAAAACGGGCAGCTAAAGGTGGGTTGGTAACATCGTGTATCATAACCTCGGTCATGTCCTTAATTACTTTGCTGATGTCTTCGTTGGTTAAAATGGGTATTTTATGTTTACGGCAACTATTAGTGGTAACGGCTAAACCGATCAATAAAAAGATTATAAATATCTTATACATAATTTTAATTTGCTGATTTGCTTTGATCCTTTTTTCATCAAACTAAAAATTAATATGATGAAGCATTGTAAATAAAGTAATAGGAGAGAACTGATTGTTATTGGTCACCTGTATTTACCAGTCGGCTGATACATAGCAATATCCGCCGGGGGCATTTACCGCGGCACTCATAAAAACATAAGGAAACGGACCCTGAAAATAACCTGTTTGGTAATTATTCGGGTTTCCGTTTCTCCAGCTTCTTCCCTCGCCTACGTCTATCCGAGCTTCGCCATATGATTGGACATATAACGTATAATACAAGTTACCGTAAGTGCTAACACCATCATAAAATATTGCTGTATTTATATTATTGTTATATCCATAATCAGGAGACCGAACATCTCCGCCATATGCAAATGCACCAGTTGTTGTAATTGCTACAATTGCTAAAATCATTAATAATTTTTTCATAATTTTTGTTTTACGTAAATAATTTAAAATATATAGTTGTTCTCTCCTATTCTGTTGTTAACTTGTTGATTGACAGAGCATACTTACCCTTTAGCTCTTTTAATTTCTTTTCCTTCAATATTTCTGCGCTCTCGGTTATCAGTTCCCTTTCTATTGCTTCTCTCGCAAGGTGCAAGGGCTGAGGTTCTTGTCCTTCTTCTTTTGTTTTGACAAAAACGTATCCCCGGTTATTCCATTCAAAAGGACCAATAGCCGTGTTTAGTTTAGCGGTAAATATATTTGCAACCATGTTTGCCTGATATGGGTAGTTCTTATTACTCAGCAGTACATCAGGCCGGTATGATAATAAGCCTTTTAATGCTGAAGTATCAGAAAAATTGATGGTTCCAGCCAGAAGCATTTTATCAAGATGAAAAAGGCTAGTCCCAGCCGCAATTATATCTTTGAAGGTAAACACAGAAACATGACACGTTTTGGGGGCTAAAAAGCGCTGCTGATTTACTTTATAATAATCAGAAACAGCCCGTTCAGATGGCTTTGTATTATAAAAGTTATCACGAGAATATGCATCGAGTACAAGGCGGTTTTTAAAATTCTTTCTATCTAGGATATATTGCTTGTCGTTTGTTAGCCCAAACTTAAGGCAGTCGGCGTATAGATATTTCTCTATTACTATGCCTTTCAGCGTTTCTTTCAATGCCTCTTTATTTGTAATGACTTGGTTAAAAGGGTTATTTTGATAATAATCCACAAAGTCTCTCATTAAAAGAGGCTGGTTTTTTTTATTAAAGAAATATGTCAACAGCGTATCATTCTTCATAGTTTTAGGAATATCCTGAATAAAAGGACCCTTTATCTTCTTTGAAAGTGCTTGGACTACGCTTTCATTCATCACTATCCCGGCTAGGCGGAATATAGAGTCTTGCTTTCTGTCAATAATCTGCATTTCTTTCAACCGTCGCAGATTCGAATAGATATTCTGTTTCTCAGCCACAAATGGCTGTTGCTGTTTCTTTTCGACTTTGTTGATGTACGCCACCAACATTTTGCCATTTTTGAAAGGAGCTTGGATAACATTCCCCCGAGTTGATCTGTAAATCTCATCCTTCACAGGTAAAAGTTCACCAAAAGGAAAAAAAAGTTGAGTTTTTCTATATTGAATCCGCCTTTTAGTGGCTATTTCAACGATCTTTCTAAAATCAGCTTGTGTTTCAATTGGCGCCCTGTTCTGCAAAACTACATCAAAAGAATTTTTACTGTCAAATAAGAGAAACTCCAAATGGAACAACTTATCACTCTTTTGGTAAACTGCCTTTAGTTCATCATCTGAAAAGGTTAGTTTCGGTTCTTCTATTTTATTCCAGAGGTAACCTTTATACTTACCCATCATGGTGATTGCTGCATAATTTACCCTTTTACTAATAACTGCCGCGCTGTCGTAATTTCTGCTGTATGCATCAGCTAAAAAGTACGAATCAGCAATGTATTTTTTCAGCCAAGCTATAGTATCAGGTATCTTTTGCTGCTCAATCCCCTTTTTTTGATTCTTCTCGAATTCATATCTGGTTATTTCAATTGTCCCGGTTTTTAATACTATCTCATTAACATCGCCAGGTTTATTTTTTTTAGCCTCACAGGATGCAAATAAGTAACCCGAAATCATGATCAGTATGGTTAATGTTTTGTTTTTTGCAGTCATTACTATAATTTTAAGGGCATGGTAATTTCTAAGGCATTATTAAAAATATAACTTTAATTTAGTTTATATGCTTTCATTCTCCCTTTGTCCATACTGAACAAAAGCATATTATTTACATCTATAGTTGACCGTACATCGCCCACTAGTTTAAAGCCAGACTGTTGTTGGTTTATATAGCTAAAACTCCCTTTGCCGTCGCCTTTCAGCAAAGAACCGAAACTGGCATCGTATTTCCCGAATCGTAGGTTTGCGTGGTTGGTATTTCCACAGAGCAACATATCCTCTTTACCGTCTTTATCATAATCGAAAACAGAGATGGTATAAACCGGTGCATATTGCGCCTGTTCTGGCAATGCGATGCGTTTAAATTTTCCGGTTGCAGTGCTAATAAAACAATTTGTAAGCAAATCATTTGCCCTAAGGTGTTTGGCACCCTTCATTTCTTGGGGGGTAAAAACATCGGTAATTGTTGCATTGGCGTAGCTCTTATAATCTTGAAAACGGCCTCTTAAAAAAGCAATTTGATCTAGCAATTGATCTCTACTAGCGCAAGGGTAACTTTTGTGTTCTATATATAAGCAAAGTATTGGATCTACGGAGCCATTATCATCAAAATCTTTGTAATACATTTCCGCAGGTTCTCTATCAGAAGCTTTACACTGCGAATTAGCGCCCAAGTTTCCGGCGATAATGTCTGGATGTCCGTCTCGGTTAATGTCTGCCACTTTAACACAGTTCCACCAACCAACATATTTTTTATCAAAATATGTTGTAGTTTCGTCTTTTAGTTTGCCGTTTTCGTTTATAAAAACGGTTATTGGCATCCACTCCCCAACAATTATCAAATCGAGCTTTTTATCGCCATTCATATCTGCCCAAGCGGCATCTGTAACCATACCAATATTTTTTATTGCCGGATTATATTTTTCGGTTTCATCCGTAAAAACGCCTTTGCCATTATTTATCAAAATATAGCTCTGCGGAGCTTCTGGATACCTGCCGGGTATAACCCTTCCACCTACAAATAGATCCGGATAACCGTCGCCGTTTATATCTGCAGTTCTAACACAACTTTTGCTGCTGATCATTTTTGGCAAAGCATTTTTCTGTTCTGTAAATTTTCCGTTTCCGTCGTTAATGTAGAGCCTATCTTGCAGCAAGGCATCTGCAGGATAATAATAGTTGTATCCGCCAGAGCACACATAAATATCGGGTTTACCATCGCCGTTGGCATCAAAAATTAAAGCATCTGCATCTGTACGGTTCTTAGTTGCCTCAAATGCAGGCACAGCAAGAGGCTTAAAACTTTTATCTTTTTGTTGGAGATAAATCTTTGCAACCTGGCCGTCGTGCGCACCTACATAAATATCTTCCAAACCATCGCCATTAATATCGCCTTTGGCCAACATAGTACCAGAAAACGAAATTGGGTTTACCATAAGGGGTTGTCTGTTAAAATCATTTATCTCTTCGCCGGTAAACAAGGTTTTTACAGGAGCGGGTACTTCGTTAAATAAAGGTTTTGGTTGCTTTGTTTGTTTAAAGTTGAGGGAAGCGTTGTCTTCATTTAAGGTGATGATTTGATTTGCCTTTACTTTGCTTAAAACCTGCATTTTACCACTAGGCCAAATAACTTTTAAAGAATCTATTATAGAAACGTTGGCAAGACCGAAATGCAAGACCGGCGAAACGCAAGATTGGAAACCACAGGAAGGCATCTGCTCTAAATACTGAGTTTTCGTACCTGAGTATGTAATTACCTTTGTACCTATTCCGTAGGTATTTTTCTGATTGCCTTTAAGGTTAATCTCTAAAAAATGATTTTTAGATTGTACATTGCTTTGATTTTCATACACAAAAGCGATCTGGTTTATGTTGTTGACCACTAGGTCTAAATCGCCATCGTTATCTAAATCTGCATAAGCTGCACCATTGCTGTTAGAGGGTACATTTATTCCCCATTGGGCACTTGCGTTAGAAAAGGTAGCATCGCCATTGTTCTTAAAAAAATAGTTTTTCACATCAGACGAAGGCATTTTATTCACAATTTTTAAAAGGTCTTCTTGCGTTACACTTCTATCTCGCAGATTATCTCCCATATACTTTAAAAAATCCATATTGGTATAATCTCTTGTGTAACCGTTGGTTATAAAAAGATCTTTCGTACCGTCATTGTCATAATCGGCAAAGAGTGGTGCCCAACTCCAATCTGTATTAGAAATTCCAGAAAACTGCCCAATTTCTGAAAAGGTATTGTTCCCGTTGTTTACCTGGAGCATATTGCGCATATATTGGTAATAAAAACCAACTTTGAGATTTAAGTTAAAAGCTTCGTAATTGTCTGCCCCAAACAACAGTTTTTGTCTTTTATTATCTTCTGGGAGCATATCCAACGTATAAATATCGGGCAGGTTATCGTTGTTGATATCTGCAATGTTGTTGCCCATAGAATAAAAAGAAGTGTGCCCAATTTCCTTTTGGAGTTGATCTACAAAATGTCCTTTTCCATCGTTAATGTACAGCCTATCAGGAGCACTGTAATCGTTAGATATATAGATATCCGGCCATCCGTCTCCGTTTACATCTGCAATGCCGGCAGCTAAACCAAAAGAAAAAGTGGAATTAAGGATACCTGCTTTTTTGCTTACATCTTTAAATTTCCCATTATCGTTTCGTAACAATCTAACGCCAGCCTGTTCATCTGCTTGAGCATTCATTTCTTTAACAGAAGCTTCATCTAAAATACTTAGACGATGTATGTTGTGGTTAACTAAAAGCAGATCCAAATCTCCATCTCTATCATAATCAAAGAAATAGGCCTGGGTAGAATAGGATGGAAAATCCAATCCATAGGCTGCAGTCTGGTCTTTAAACACGGGAATTCCTTGCGAATTATTGCCCATATTTATAAACAGCTGATTAACACGTTTGGCCGAATCTAACTTGCCAGAGTAACATATATAGATATCTAGCTTTCCATCGCCATTAACATCGGCCATGGTAACGCCAGTTTTCCACGGGCCTGGCCTCCCGGCCACTCCAGCTTGGGTGGTAATGTCTTCAAACTGCATCTTCCCTTTATTAAGATAGAGCTTGTTGTCGACCATATTACCCGTAAAATAAATGTCTTGTAATCCGTCTCCGTTCAAATCGCCAATGGCAACTCCAGCACCATTATAAAAATACTGGTACAGCACCACATTGGTATTTAGCCCTTCTGTTAACTTATTGTTAAAGCCTATATGCGTGTTTTCGTAACTGAGCGGCTTAAACAGTACTTTGTCTTCGCTTGTTTTAGTTTTGCTTTGCTTACATCCAAACCAACCGACAACAATTAACACAAAAAAAGCAATGCGCTGAACGAGCGACAAAATGGATGGAGATTTGTATTTCATGGATATTTGGTAGAATTAATTTGCCGCAGCGTAAGCATCAGCCAACAAGCAGTAATTTACAAAAATAATCCACACCTCGAAAATTGAGGTGCGGATTATTTGGGAGCGAATTTACAATTAGTAACCTGGGTTGTTTTGTCCCTTAAGTTTAGGGTTTGCATTTATTACATCCGCAGGAATTGGCAACCAGTTCTGATAATCGAAATACTTGTTTTGAAATCCGGCTACTATAGTGTATTTAAGCGTGCCTCCGGATGGGTCGATCAGCATTCCGTACATCGGCTTAGTTAATACAGCTTCGCCCTTAGTAGTAATTTCCCATCTTCTGATATCGTACCAACGACGGTCTTCTAAAGCAAGTTCTACACGGCGTTCTCTGCGAATATCTGTTCGCATAGCAGCTTGTGATAATCCAACTGGAAGTGCAGGTAATAAAACCCGATCCCTAACCAGTCTAACAGCTTCGTAAACACTTGCGTCAGGACCTACTGCCTCGTTTTGCGCTTCTGCATAGCTTAACAACGTTTCTGCATAGCGATAGAAAATATAGTTAGAAATATTAGGAGCTGCAAAACTTGCCTGGCCTTTGATAGATTCATCCAGCGTTTTACGGGCATAATATCCTGTATTTGAATTGTCACTTTTTGAGCCTAAATCAATCTCGTTATCGCCGCCCAACCTTGTTTTCATTATGTCTCCCTGCCAATACGATCCATCATATACGATTGATTGTTCAAACCTCGACTCTCTATGTAAATAAGGATGTTGTGGATCATAGCCAGATGCTGGATCTGTAATGGGTTTACCGTTATCCATTTCGTAATCATCCACAAGGTTTTCAGTAGGTGAAAAACCTCCCCAGGCTTGTGTACCACCGTTAACTTTAACAGGTCCCATAAAGCCTTCTCTTCTGTGCCCCTTGCCTGGCAATGCATAACCACGTGCGAGAATAGTTTCAGAATTCCAATTGTTTATTGCCAAGAACTGGTCTCTATAAGCTGTAGAATTAGTGCCAGAACCAGTAGTTGAATTAATAGCTAATGGACCTGGGCCGGTATGTGGTCCGTTTGAAGTTTTAAACAAACTGTACACATTTAAATCCATTACCGACTTTAAGGTAGCAGCAGCCTTAGCCCATTTGGCAAGGTCGTTTGTTTTATTTACTAAAGGGCTGGCAGCAAAAAGCTCCACATCTCCCTTTATCATTAGCGCGGCTCCCTTTGTAATCCGACCAACATCTTTACCACCTTGAGTAGTCGGCAAAACAGCAATTGCCGCGTCACAATCTGCTTCTATAAATGCTACGGTTTCATCAGCTGTTGCCCGAGCATAAAAGATATCACTTCCATCCAGATTAGTTAAGGGTACCGTGATTAAAGGTAATCCGCCGTAATTCCTAAATAAAATGGAGTAGCAAAAGGCCCGAAGGACCCGTACTTCAGCAACTCGCTGTACATACCAGGTAGCATCATATATACTTTTATTGGCTTCTGCTTCCTTTAAAAATACATTACACCTCCTGATGTTCTCATAATTACGCTGCCATCCCAATTGGTCGGCAGGGCCGTTAGTAGTATTGCCTGAACTGAGTGCGCCTGAACGTATCAATGCCTGCCCCTCGTGGGCGACTGCTGTACAATTATTGTTATCAGTCCAACCTTCAAGTGTACGATCTGTTCCGTTATTACCGTCAGGTAAACGGCTGTAAATATCATTTACAAAAAGTTCGGCATTCGCTTGAGTCTCGAAAGTGGTCTTGCTGGTTAAGAGGCTTGTTCCAGGCACATCCAGAAAGTTATCTTTTTTACAGGAGCCGATACTTAGTACCAGCAAACCAAGTAAAAAGATTTTTGCTATATCTTTGCTATGTTTAAATTTCATATTCTTATTATTAAAATGTTGCATTAACTCCAAATGTTATTACTTTTTGCTGGTAATACCGTTCTGCATTACCCTGAATTTCAGGATCAATTTTTTCCTTCATCCACGGAGTCCAGTTAATTAAATTCTGACCTGAAGTGTAGATTCTCAAAGATTTTAGCGAATTTCCTAACACCTTATTTGAAAACGTATAACCAAATTCAGCACTTCTTAAACGGATGTAAGAATTATTTCTCAAGAAATGTGTGGAAGCTTGCGTGTTGTTAGAAATTGGCCCTTGGTGTATGCGGGGATATGTAGCATTTGGAGTATTCGGCGTCCAATGATCATCATAAACCATTTTCTGAACGGAACCCGCCTCACTGAATGGGGAAGAATAAAAACCACTAAGTAACAAATTACTTAGGGCAGAGCCCTGAAAGAGCAAATCTAAGTCGAAATTTTTAAACGTTAGGTGTGGTGCAAGTCCATATATAATCTGAGGAACTTCGGGATTTCCAATATCCGTTTGATCGAACTGATCAACCTTTCCATCCGGTTTACCATCATTTGCAGAACTGTTTAAATCAGCATATTTAATATCACCCGGCCTAAGATCTTTTATGTTTCCATAAGTAGGTAGCGGAATCCCAGGCTTTAATTGATAACCTACCTGATCAACAAAATCATCAGCAGTATAATAACCTAAAGACTTAAGTCCGAATTGCTCGCCAAGCGGACGTCCTGTTTCGCTTCTAGTAGGGTTATTAAATGTGGTAGGATTTTCAAAGATCTGTATTATTTTACTTTTAGCATAAGTAAAGGTACCTCTTACATCTAAGCGTAAATCGTTAGAGAATTGTTTAAAGCTACTTAAGGTCAGGTCAATACCCTTGTTTGTTACTTTCCCTGCGTTAACAGGCCCTAATCCAACACCATACTCTCTTGGTAAAACCCCAGCTTGGGTAACTAACAGATTATCTCTTTTTTCGGAAAAATAATCTGCTTCAATACCTAACAAGCCATTCCACAAGGTGGCTTCAATTCCTATGTCAGTCTTTTGTGCTTTTTCCCAGGTAATATTGGGGTTACCTTGAAGATTTTCAGATATACCCTGTGTGATTCCATTACCTAATACTGCAGAAGCTCCATTAACTCCGAATTGATCCAGGTAGTAATATTGATTTGCAACACTCGTAATGTTCGGGTAGTTTCCCGATTCACCGTAGGAAGCTCTCAATTTAAGATTATTTATCCAGGCGAATTTTTTCATGAAATTTTCTTCAGAAATGCGCCATGCGGCAGAGAAGGCAGGGAAAAATCCAAAACGGTGTCCCGGTCCAAAAACATAACTTCCGTCATACCGGCCTGCTGCCTCTGCAAAATATTTACCTGCATAGCCATAAGTAAGCCTGTAAACATATCCCAGTTGCTTTTGCCCGCCTGAAAGTCCGCTCACCCGTGAGTCAGCCGGTGCGGTACCACCGAAATCCAAATCTTCTAAGGTTAAGTTATAATTTGCCCTTTCTGCCTGAAAGAATTGCCATTTTACATCACGGTACTCCGTAACAAAAAGTCCTGTAATTTCACTTTTACCGAAAGTACCTGCATAGTTTAACAAACCCTGATAGGTAGCCATTTTATTTTCATTCGTTCTTTGTCTCGTTAGTGTTTGCCCTTGATAAGATATTGGGTAAGTATAAACCACTCCAGGCCCATAAGTTGGAATTGGCCCACCAGGAACTTGATCTGGAAGCTTAGGATTGGTAAGAGGTATAGGAAGATCACGATGGCGAACTGTAGAATTGCCAACCGGGCTAAATCCAAGGGGATCAGCGCCTCTATCATAACTTACTATACCCTTTATACTTAATCCTTTAATCGGCAACTTTTGATCGACAGATAATTGTGTTAGCAAAGAATTATTGTTAACCGTTTCATAGCCGCTTTGGTAAATCTCACCGTATAAAGACTGGCCTATGTACCCGGCACCCAGTCCATTGCTGTAGCGAACCGGAGTAGTAGGAGCTTGTCTGTATGCCTGTCTGAAAATACTACCGGCACCAACTCCAGGATAATGTTGATCTTCCTGAAAACCGTTAATTTTCAGATCCACGGTAGTGCTTTTTGTAGCATTTGCGGTTAATCCAAATGACCCGTTAAATTTATTCAGAAACGTCGTACTCCACATACCTTCCTGGCGGTTATAACCAAGGGAAGCAAAATATTTAACATCTTCACTACCACCTGATAAAGTAAAGTTATGATACTGAATTGGAGCATTTTTAGAAATGATACCATCCAAAGGCCTTTGATTAGGGTGGCCGTCAGGATCCTGCCCGTTTCCATATAATTCAATATCCCTGTCAGAAAACGGAAGTTTAGAAGCTTTATCATTAAGCGCAGCTTCATTCGATATTTTTGCAAATTCAACTGCATCAACGAACTGAGGCGTTATGGTAGGATTTTGGAAACCGTAATACATGTTATAGGATAATTGAGGTTTACCCGTCTTTCCTTGTTTGGTAGTAATAACAACTACACCGTTTGCACCCGCCACACCATAAGGCGCCACCGCAGCAGCATCTTTTAATATAGTGATTGTTGCAATTGAGTTAGGATCTAAACGGCTGAAATCACGAGGTACTCCATCCACAATGGTTAACGCCCCAGTACGTCCGGTAGTAGCGGGACCTCTGATTGTAAACGAAGAACCATCAGCTCCCGGCTCACCGCTTCCCTGCCTTGCTATTAGACCCGATGCTCGCCCGACTAAACTATTAGTAAGATTAACTACAGGTTTTTGCTTAATATCTGTTAAATCGATGGTGGATACTGCAGCTGTAGTTGATGTTTTCTTTTGAGTACCGTAACCTACAACTACAACTTCGTCTAACACGTTATTAGAAGAGGTAAGTTTAATGTTTAAGCTAGTTTTCCCGCTTATTGGCACTTCTGCGCTTTCATAGCCAACAAAAGTAAAAACCAGCGTGCCATTATCTGGCGCTTCGATTTGGAAAGTTCCATTCGCGTCAGTAGTAGTTGCTGTTTTGGTTCCTTTTACAAGAACGCTAACCCCCGGTATGCTCTCCCCCGTTTTTGCATCTACCACTTTACCTTTAACCAGCAACCGATTGTTGCTAACGCTAGCAACATAGTTGATGTATGAGTTTAAAGAATTGTGGGCATTTGCCAGCTGAGAGAGGAAGACCAGAAGAAAACAACTTAGGTAAAAGACAAGGTATCTTTTACTAGAAGAATTTTTTAGTAATTTGTTTTTCATAGTTAAATCATTTGAATTGGTTTTAAGTGGGAATAATTGTTTTTTGGTTTTTTGTTCATGTTAACAAAATGTTGGTTAGTAAATGATTTTGCTTCAAATAACTAGGAAACCGAGAGGACTGGGAATTCATCATGCGCAGCTAAATTATTTGGCAATACAAATAAATGACATAATTTATTTTTTGTACTGACCTATAATCCATATTAATTGTCAATACGTGCTTATTTCGCACGAAGGTCCGATTTTAAACTATTGGAGGCGTTGTATTGAGTTAAATGCTTTAACCAACCCACCGAGATACTAACTAGATCAAACAAAAATTCATTTGGCTTTTAAGTAGTTTTCCCTCAATTACCTCCATTGTTTTACTTTTAAAACAGAGCCAAATGGGTATTGTCTGTTTGGAGTTAGTTAGGTTTTTTGTTGCTTGGCTAAAGCTATAAGAAAAGAGGAATTGTCAGATTTGGACTGGTTCGAAATGAATAGGCATTCTCACTATTCCACACCTCACAGAACGAACTGAACACTAGTAGAGTTTTATTTTGAATAATATCAAACGCCTCAAATCTTCAATATGTATCCTAGCATCTCAGCGACTTACCTTAACTTTATAAAATTATGGCGAAAAATAGTAATTTAGGCGTTGCAATAAACATTAGTTTTCGTTCAGCTCAACCTGCCGTGACAGCGTGTTGCCTTGGCAACGTGTCACGATTATTAGATTTTAAGTTAAAGTGCATGTGCAAAAAGCAATCTAAACTACGGAGGATATTACAAAAAGGTTCCCTATCAACAATTCTATTATGTCTATTTGTTAATTGTTTCGGACAAAAACAAAACCTTGTAGATTATGTAAATCCGCTTACCGGAACTTCCTACAGTACGACTATTTCTTCAAAAAAACATAGTTCAGGACCTACAACAGAGTTATTGGCAAATGTAATTCCCGCGGTCGGCCTACCATTTGGAATGACACAATGGACGCCACAAACCCAATTGACAGAAAAAAAGTGTGTCGCACCATACTATTACAAAGATAAAGAAATGAGTGGTTTTAGGGCAACCCATTGGCTTAGTGGTTCTTGTACACAAGATTATGGAAGTTTTACCATCATGCCTATTTCAGGCAAATTGAGAACTTCGGCAGTAGATTATGCTTCTGGCTATCAGCATAAAAATGAAAAGTCTTCGCCAAACTATTACAGTGTGTTTTTGGATAAATATCAAATCACTTCAGAAATAACAGCACTGGCTAGAAGCGCAATGATGCGTTTTACTGCAGGCAGCACTGATGATTTTTATTTAATTATTAAGCCTAATAGTGATAGGGCAAAAGGATTTGTTAAAATTGACCAGAAAAATGGCGAGGTCGTGGGCTATAATCCTGTTTATAGGATTTATCAGGGTTCAGGTTCTCCAGCTGGATTTAACGGTTTTTTTGTAATTCAATTTCAGAAACAGGTTGAAAAAAACGGCCTCTTTTCTGGCAACGATTTTTTGGATGGACAAAGCACCGGTAATAAAGTTGATCTTGGAGCTTTTCTAAAATTCAAGATGCAAAAAGGGGAGCGACTGACAATTAGAATGGGAACATCATTCACCAGCATCGCCAACGCAAGAGCAAATTTAAAAGCTGAAATCAATCATTGGGATTTTGAGAAATTAAGAAAACAGGCGGGGGATATATGGAATACGGCTTTGGGACAAATTAAGATAGAAACTTCCGATAAGAAAGACAAAGATATTTTTTACACGTCTTTTTACCATAGTATGCAACATCCTCGATTATTCAGCGATGTGAATGGAAGCTATCCAAAATTTGCACACCAGTACGAGAATGCCCAGTTAAAGGGGAAAGATTATTATGACGATTTTTCTATGTGGGATATCTATCGCGCACAGCTGCCGCTTTATCAAATTTTGCAGCCCAAAAAGATTGGAGAATTTGCTAATTCTATGGTTTTAAAAGGCGATCAAGGTGGTTGGTTGCCTATCTTTCCTTGCTGGAACAATTACACGGCAGCCATGATAGGAGATCACGGTTCCGCATTTTTGGCATCCGCTATCGTGAAAAACATTGGCGGTTTTGATCAGAACAAGGCCTACAATTTGATGCGAAAAAACGCATTTGAAACTCCGGATTCTACCGAATCTATGGAGGGAAAAGGAAGAAGAGCATTAGGGGATTATAAAAAATATGGATATGTGCCGTTAAACAACCACATTTTAGAAGCATTTCACACCAATGAGCAGGTATCTAGAACGATGGAATATGCGTTCGATGATTACTGTGTAGCGAAAATTGCCGAAAAGTTAGGTAGAGCAGATGATGAAAAAGAACTGTTTATTAGGGCTAAAAATTACAAAAATGTATTTGACAAAAAAGTACAATCGATAAATGGACGGTATGCTGACGGAAGTTGGTTAGGCAATTTTAATCCAGACAAAAGAGCCAGTTTTATAACCGAAGGTACACCACGACAATATATGTTTTATGCCCCGCAAGATATAAAAGGATTAATTGATTTAGTTGGTGGAAAGAGCGCTTTAGAGAAAGCATTAGATAGTTTATTTTTAAAAGGCGAATATTGGCATGGAAACGAGCCCGGACACCAAATTCCTTTTATGTATAATTATACTAATACACCTTGGAAAACACAAAAAATAGTTCGACAAGTTTTAGACGAGGAGTACGCCGATGGCCCAGGTGGTTTAAGCGGGAACGATGATGCCGGGCAAATGAGTGCGTGGTATGTGTTCGCTTCATTAGGGTTTTATCCCGTAGATCCTGTCTCAAATAGATATGAAATATGTAGTCCGCTTTTTGATAAAGCGATTATAAAGTTAAAAAATGGTAAAACAATACAGATTTTAGCCAATGGCAATAAAGGAAAAAATCGGTTTATCCAGTCCTTAAAAATAAACGGTAAGCTATACGATAAAACTTACCTTACCTACGACGACTTAATGTCTGGCGCAAAATTAGAGTTTTTGCTGGGAGAAAAGCCGAATATAAATTGGGGAACCCATTAAGGACACTTATGGCTTTAGAATTGTCTCATTGACAGACGGATTCTATATCAAAGACGGATTCAGTTTTTCATCAACTCCTACTAAATCAGTTAAAAAAACTACTACTTTATAACAGTCGCCCCAGGCCCTATGTAAGACCTTTTTAATCCGCCAAAATCTATCATGATTTTTTGAACAACCCTACCCGGATCCCCACATAAGTTTTTAAGGTGTGTTCGCCTGGTTTGTTAAAACTTATCTTTGTTGTGCCTATGGCGGAGTTTCTAATCACATTTTGTTTCCAAGTAAAAGAATATTATTAAGATTTGGTGGTCGCCTATTTGTTGCCAGTAATAAATTTTGTAAAATCTAAATGTCCTAATTTTCTAATGTACAATGCATAGAAATTATCATTAGTAAAAAAATAATATCTTCCACCTCTACTCAAATCAATCATCAATTTCAAATTTTGAATTAATTTAATGCAGATCTAACTAAAGGTGAGCGCGCAAAAAACATCAAGTCTCAAATACCCAATTTTTCATAGCAATATATTATAAATTAAAAAATGAATGTATCCGTAATGATAAAACGGCATTTTTCAGATGGAGAATATTATTCATATCTCTCAATCTATTTTTTGTACATTCGGATTTTCCTATCCAGCTAGATATAAAAAAAACCAATATGAATAAATTTTTTATCAGATTAGCACTTATACTAACGCCATTTTTTTGTTTTGCACAAAGCAAAAAATCTATACTGCCAACAACTAAATTCGAGCAGTTATCGGCCAAACAAAGCAAGCCTAACGGTGAGTTTCTAAAACTTCAGGACAGTCTAGAAATAATGGCAAAAGGCTTGGTTGAAAAGCTAGCCATAGATCGGAGCAAAATACCCGTGTTTGATGTGGTTAAAGATTTTAAATTCGACAACACAGGAACGCAACTAGTTACCAAACAGTTTCAGCACTCCATAGATTCTTGCACAGCAAACGGTCCGGTTAGATTGTTTTTTCCAAAGGGAACTTATCTAACTGGCACAATCATTCTAAAATCTGGCACACATATAGAGCTCTCGGCAAATGCCAAAATTATTGCCAGTACCGATGCAAAAGATTACCCAATTATTTACCCAGAATATAAAGCCAATACCGATCTACAGGTAAATAAATCTCTTTTCTATGCGGAAAAGGTGCACGACATCTCTTTTACCGGAAAAGGAATAATAGATTTTAGGGGCGATGATGCCGTTTATTTGAACACAGGCAACAATGATACCCGAAGACCTTTCGGCATGCGTATTATAAGTTCGAAAGACATTTATGTAGCAGGCTTGATGTTCATTAACTCTCCGCAATGGATGCAACATTACCTTAATTGCGAAAATTTGATGATCGAAAATCAGAACGTTTTTAACCATGCCCACCAAAATAACGATGGAATGGATATTGATGGATGTAAGAATGTGTACATTAGAAACTGTAAAGTTGACAGTGATGATGATGCAATTTGTTTAAAAAGTAACGGTCCCTCAAAATGTGAGAATGTATTGATTGAAGACTGCATTGCATCCAGCCACTGCAACGCTTTGAAATTAGGCACAGAAACAACTGGCGGTTTTAAGAACATTGTCTATAGAAATTGTAAGGTTGTTCCGTCTGTTACCAGTCACCACTATATAAATGGTACCGAGACTTGCCATACAGCCATCACCCTTATCATTACAGATGGCGGCAAAATGGAGAACGTTTGGTTTAACAATATTGATGCGGATGATTGTGTAACCCCACTTTTTATTACCCTTGGCAATCGCAGCCGAAAATATACAAAAGACGCCCCTCAACCAGGTATTGGAAGTATAGAAAACGTGTTGATTTCCAACTTTCATGCAACAAGTGCGGGTCCAATGTCTTCTTCGGTAACAGGGCTAGATAACAATCATCAGTTGAAAAACGTAATTCTAGAAAACATTACTTTAGAATTATCGCACGCCGGAAAAAAAGAAGATAGAAGTATTGATATGGTGCAGGTATTAAAAAGGGTAAAAGCTGGTTATCCTTCTCCAGATGGTTGGGGAGATTTGACAAGCGCAGGTTTGTATTGTAGGTACGTTTATGGTTTGAAAATCAATAACTTGAAAATTAAATCTTCAAATCCAGAACCTCGCGAACCTGTTATTATTGACGAATGCAGCAAAGTTGAAACTCAAAGTATCACCAACAATAACCAAGTATATAAAATTAAATAATACTATAGTTTGATAAATGAAAATTTAAGGGTTAAGAATGTAAACTTTATCCATAAATATAAATACAACTGTCCAAAGCGTTTTAAATAAAAATGCCGAAATGGGGTTTGCTACAGTTGAAGATTTTATGAGAAATGAAATAATTTAAGTTAATGACAAGAAGTATTAATCTTATAGTGTTCTTTATCTGTAGCTGCTGCTTACCTGCAATGGCGCAAAAAGTGACGAAAGTTGCACCGCAGTTAGGTAAAGCCTCAATCAAGGACATAGTTGCCGCCATGACGCTTGAGGAAAAAGCAACACTAGTGGTTGGGGCAGAAAGTAAGGCTTCTAGCGGCAAATTAGCTGATGGCACCGCAATTGGCCAAACAGATAAAATGGTTCCCGGTGCAGCGGGCAATACTGCCGCAATATTGCGTTTGGGCATCCCCTCTCTTGTTTTTGCAGATGGCCCTGCCGGATTACGGATTGCGGCGACACGAAAAGACGACAACACCAAAACCTATTTTGCAACTGGCTTTCCTGTGGGCAGCTCCTTGGCTTCTACTTGGAACGTAAATTTAGTGGAAAAGGTGGGCAAGGCTTTCGGTAATGAAGTAAAAGAATATGGAGTGGATATTTTGTTAGGCCCGGGTGTTAACATTCATCGAAATCCGTTAAATGGACGCAATTTTGAGTATTATTCTGAAGACCCATTGCTTTCTGGTAAAATGGGCGCAGCACTTATAAACGGCATACAATCTAACGGTGTGGGCACGTCTATTAAACATTTCATTGCAAACAATCAAGAGACGAGTCGTGGCAGCGTTAATGCCATTATAAGCGAAAGGGCGCTTAGAGAAATTTATTTGAGAGACTTCCGCATTGCCATTGCAGGATCAAATCCTTGGACAGTTATGTCTTCTTACAACAAACTTAACGGAACTTACACCGCAGAAAGACATGATTTATTGACCACCATTTTACGCGATGAATGGAAATTTACAGGTTTTGTGATGACAGATTGGTTTGGCGGCAAAGATTGGATCGCAGAGATGAAAGCTGGAAACGATCTTTTAATGCCAGGTAGAGAAAATCAGATTAAGGCCCTGGTTGATGCGGTAAAAAACAAGACATTAAACGAGTCTGTATTAAATACAAATGTTGAACGCATTCTTGCAGTTATATTAAAATCTCCAACTTTTCTAAAGTATCAATATAGCGATAAGCCAGATTTAAAGGCACATGCGAATATAGCCAGAGAAGCAGCCGATGAGGGAATGGTTTTATTGAAAAATAACTCTAAAGCCCTTCCAATTTCTAAATCGGTAAAAGTTATAGCTGCGTTTGGCGACTCATTCTACAATCCGATTGCTGGTGGCTACGGTAGCGGCGACGTAAATAAAGCGTATGTTATTTCTGGAAACGAGGGATTACTCGATGCCGGCTTTAAGATTGACACCAAACTTGCTGGTGTTTACTACGAGTATTTTAAAAACAACAAAGAGCTAATGTTGCCTGGCATTACTGGTGTTAGGCCGCCGGGGATATTGCCCGAAATGGTGGTGGCTGATAAAAATATTGAAGAAAGCGCAGAAAATAGTGATCTTGCATTGATAACCATTGGTAGGAATTCTGGCGAAGGCGAAGACCGTAAATTAGAAACCAATTATAAGTTAACTCCCGAAGAAAAGCAGCAGATTGCCATGATTGCCCATACTTTCCATAAAAAAGGAAAAAAGGTGGTTGTAGTGTTGAACGTTGGCGGAGCGATTGAGATGGATCCGTGGCAAAGTGATGTCGATGCAATTTTGCTGGCTTGGCAGCCTGGGCAAGAAGCAGGTTTTGCCGTTACAGATGTTTTAAGCGGTAAAATAAATCCATCTGGTAAATTGCCAGATACTTTTTTTGAAAAATATAGCGACGTTCCATCTGCAGGAAATTTTCCGGGAACACCGAAAGACAAACCCGAACAAGTTATTTACAAAGAAGGCATCTATGTGGGTTATCGCTACGCAGACAGTTTTAACATTAAACCCAGCTACGAATTTGGATATGGGCTATCTTTCACAGATTTCTCAATTACAAATCTTAAGTTGAGCGCAAAGGACTTTAGCGGCTCAATTATGGCAACAGCAAAAGTTAAAAACATTGGCCATGTTGCCGGGAAGCAGGTAATACAATTGTACATAAGTGCGCCATCTAATACGATAGACAAGCCAGCGCAAGAACTTAAAGCCTTTGGTAAAACCAAGTTATTAAAGCCTGGCGAGTCTCAAACTTTTACCTTCAGAATTACGGCGGCCGATTTGGCATCTTACCACACAGAAAAATCCCAATGGGTTACCGATCCTGGAAAATATACTGTTAAAGCAGGTGCTTCATCTCGAGACATTCAGCAAAAGGCTTCCTTTGAGGTGCCTAAAAGTATCCTTGTAGAAACTGATCATGCGGTGTTGAAACCGCAGATAGAGTTCGAGGATGAGAAACCGACTACGGCAAAAAACTAATGACCATTTTAAATTAATGAAAATAGAATAAATTATCTTTCCTACAAAACCTTCGTAAATCTACCTCTATTTTTTTCGTCTTGTGGGTACGAAGTGTTGCATTATTGATGTAACGAATACTTTAAAAAAAATGTTCCATAAATTTAATCGATTACTAAAAAAAATTATCTTTGAACAACCATTTATTATAAAGCTATGCCTGATCTGTTAACTACAGATGCTGAGCTATACGCTGCCGTCAAACTTGACAATCAAAAAGCATTTAACATGCTGTATGATCGTTATTGGAAATTAGTGTATAAAAAAGCATTTTCTTACATAGCAGACTCAGAAGTCTGTCAGGAAATTGTGAACGATATTTTTTATAACATTTGGAAAAATAGAGGCACCAGAGAGATCAACTTATTTAAAAATTATTTAACTGTTGCTGCCAGATATAGAGTTTACAGTCATATCAGAGCGAACAAAGAATCTTTACTGTTAACCTATATAGATAACTATCAAGACATTAAGGCTGTTTTATTGGATGAGAATGATGGCGAAAAAAACATTCGCTCTGAAGAAATGAAAGGCGACATTGAAATTGCGCTTAAAGATTTGCCAAAGCGTTGCCAAGAGGTTTTTTCTTTGAGTAGAAACAGTCAGTTAACTAATGTAGAAATTGCTGACAAACTCTCCATTTCTAAAAGATCAGTAGATAACCAAATATCTTTGGCTGTTAAATATTTAAGAATTGTGTTTACAAACTATAGCCTATTCCTTGTAGTCATTAGATTGTTTTTTACAAAGAGCTAGAATAACTGTCCCTTTGTAAAAAATCATTCAATATAAGAATGATTAGCCTGCTCGCTCGTCTTTATAGATAGTCCTTAACATCCTTTTTCCTAATGGAGAAAATCAAGTAAAATAGGTTTCAATTTCCTTACCAAGAGGAAAATTATGAATCTACGCTTTACAAAAACACCACTTAAGAAAGTATGTATTTTAACATTCAACGCTTGAATTCAATTATCAAATAATTGTTTTTAGAAATCCGAAAAAACCAACAACCTTTACTTTGCCTCTTTCTCAACCCCCTTGGTTATTCCATTTTCTCCAAACGAATCTATGGCAAACCAATACTTTTGATCTTTATTTAAACTTCTTATGGTTAATTCGCTTTGGTCGTACACCTGATAAACGCGATTCAATTGACCTTTTTTAATTCCGAATCTAATGTTATAACCAATAGCGTTAGGTTGCTTTTTCCAGCTTAGGGTAACATTACGTGTATCGTTCACATCTCTTACCACGCTAAACGAGGCTACTTTTAAAGGTTTATTTTTATTTCCACTACCAAAAATCCTAAAACCAGAAATGGCAAACGTGCCGCTTGGAACTCTATAGTTCGTCACTTTAAAATATCGAGCCTTAACGGGTGTTTTAAACGCTTGGTATTGGTGGGTAAGATCGTTTTCATTCGTAGTTTTATCAACCAACTTTATCCAAGTTTTTTTATCGTTGGAATATTCTAAAAGGTATTGTTGCGCCAATACTCGCGCACGACCAAAAAGTTGGGTGTTGTTTTCGGCAAAATTAAGTTGTATTGCATTAACGGTACATTTAGAGCCTAAATCTACACTCAGCCATTCCCCTTTTTTTCCAGTTTTTGCGCTCCAATAATCTCTAATTTCTTCATCAACTGCTAATGAAGATAGATTTTTTTCTAGACTTGAAGATGCTTTCGTTGGTTTTTTATAGGATAACAGCATCCAACCGGGGAAGAGTTCAGCTACATCCTTTATTTTATGACTTGGCATAACCATCGGATAATCGGCAAACTCGGTATGCGCGATCATGTTATTATCCTTATCAAAAGTTACCGGTATTAAACCTAACCGACGTTCGAATTTATGCTTTACGGAAATAATCATGGTGACTATACGCCAGTAATTTCCATATTTATCTGTAAAGGTTGCCGCATGTCCGGCACCACTAATAAAACCTTCGGGTTTCGCGGAAAAAGGATTGGTTTGTGAGTAAGTAAAAGGCCCAAGAGGCTTTTCGGCAACATAATAGCCATCTGCATAACTTTTGTATTGAGTGCCTGGCGCCGAATATTGGTAGTAATACTTACCATTGTGCTTGGTCATCCATGGCGCTTCAGTCCAAGGTCTCCCAGGCAACGTATTATAATCTCCAGAACGTTCCCACCCACGCATTTCTGGATTTCCTCTAACAACATCTACAGGTTCTCCAATTGGATTTAATTTATTGTTTGCATCTAGTTCTATTGCCTTAAGGTAACCGTTGTTTGTAGAACCATAATATAGGTAAACCTTCCCATCCGTATCTTCGAAAAGATCAGGATCCCCTACTGATAGAGGAAACGAATGATTGTAAACTTCCCATTGACCTTTTATTGGATCTACTGCCTTATAAATAATATTACTATTAATAGGCATAAAATATAACGAACCATTAATTACCGCTGCTGCCGGTGCATCTTTTTCAAAGGGCAAGTCTTTTGTGGTAACAAAAGCCCAGTCTAGCAAATCTTTAGAATGCCAATACCCGCCAGACGATGTCGCAAACAAGTAGTAATTATCTTTATATAGAATAATAACAGGATCAGCGGCGCTACGGCGTGAAGGTTTTTCTAAAGAAAACTGGTAACTAATGTTGATGGGATTGCAGAAAGTTTGGGGCATTCCTTGCTGTGCCTTTAATGCTAAAGAGGCCGATACGAAAATTAAAATAGTAAGGATTTTTTTCATTTAATGATTGTAATTTATGTTTAGAGTCTATGCCCTTAAGTTACAAAACTTAAGGAATTTAAACTTAATATTTTTTTGTTTTCGCGTAGTTTAGAGATGTGATATTATCATTCAAAAACTAAAAAAAAACCTATAAAGCTATTTAGGACGAAACATGTTGTATATTAGTTTATCGTCTAGTATAGATGATTTAACTACTCGAGTTAGTATTTCACAACCTAAATCTAGCCCAAATAATCATGATTATTTGGGCTAGATTTTTTACTGAATTACCTTAAAGTCTGAATTTTTATTTTCAACTAAATTTTGATTTCCGCCAGGGTTTGGTGCATTTATACCGCGTAAAATTATTTTATGCGCATCATCAAGAACAATGGCCGGTCTAAAGTCTGGTTTTTTCAAAAAGAATTGAATGTTATCTAATGAAATATTTTTGGCATGGCGAATGTAAAATCCATAAGCAGGGAGTGTATTTCCAAACATCCTATTTTCAGGATAACCTTTTTCATTTTCAGGAACCTTTTTATTGGCTTGCGCTACCGTTCCTCCACCAATACCATTAACAATCACATCTCGAATAATTACATTTTCTATATAAAAACCAGGTACCGCAGAAATAATACTTGGAATTAAACTTCTGGAGTTGGCAACCACATTGCTAATCAAAACATTTTTTAATGACCCCGTTGGATTATTTCGACTGCCCAACCTTAGAAATATAGGTGTTTGAATACCTACCATAGAAATATTCGATATAGTAATCTGATCCATTATGCCACCATTAACCACCTCCATCGCAATTCCGGAGATGCCTGTAATAGAATCCGTAACACCTTCAATCTCTTTAAACCATTTCCAGTTGCGTGATTCGGATGCACGTTGGACGACGCAATTTGAGACTGTAATGTTTTTAAAACCGGCATGAGAGGCTGTGCCAAATTTGATGGGATTACAATTGGACCCAATAATGCAATTGGTTACGGTTATGTTTTCACACAATTGTTTACCATCACTTTTAAAACATATACCGTCATCGTCAGCATCAATACGTGAATTACTGATTATCACATTTTTACTATCAATGTCGATGCCATCATTGTTCCAATTTCCATGACTGTAAATATTAATTCCATCGATGCGTACGTCATCATTTTCAAATAATCTCAACGTCCAGAAAGCACCGTTTCTAAGGTTGATATCCTTAATAACGACATGCTTGCTTTTTCGTACATGCACCAGATATGGCCTGTTGTTTCCACCCTCTCCTTGTTGGAAAATCTGTTGATCACCACTACCGTCGATAATTCCATCGCCTTCAATAGTAACGTTTTCTACGCGATCAACTCGAATAAAACCTTTCTCAAGAAAATGAGCACCAGGATAAGAATCAAGCTTTGTAATTCCTTTTAAAACGGCTGACCGATTTACATGGAGAGAAACATTGCTTTTTAGAAAAATGGTGCCTGAAACAAAAACTCCTGTTGGTATGATAACCGTACCACCGCCAGATGCAGCACATTCATCAATCGCTTTCTGTATAGTAAGTGTATTGTCTGTTTTGCCATCTCCTACGGCACCCAATTTGGTAACGTCAATATCCTTACTGGAGACGTTAAATGAAGAAAAAAGGAGTACTAAGATAATAATTGAATATTTCATTTTTTAAATAATATTTTAACGGTTATTAATTTGTTTACGCAAAGTCATGCTTACTCTTCTACAATAAACTCTTTTTTCAATTTGATGTCCTCGCTCGATTGACCAATGCGCACCTCGAAAGCACCTGGCTCAACAGTCCAATTCATGTTTTTGTCCAGCAATGCAAGGTCATCGGGCTTTAGTTTGAAGGTTACTGTTTTGGTTTCGCCAGGATTCAAACTTATGCGCTCAAAGCCACGTAAATCACTTTCGTAAGTAGTTACACTGCTCACCATATCTTTCAAATAGAGTTCCACAACATCATCTCCTTTACGAGTACCAGTATTCGTTACATCAACCTTAATCTGAATATCCTCTTGGTTCCGGATTTTAGCTGGCACCACCAAATTGCTGTATTTAAATGTAGTATAACTTAATCCATACCCAAACGGATATAAGGCGTCGTTAACGCGCGTGTTGCCGTATCCGTTTGGCCCGCTACTTGGCTGATTGGCGTGCGAACCGTTTTTAAATGGAAAGTTGAATTCTATCTGCCCTACCGATTTAGGGAAAGTAATTGTCAATTTGCCTCCCGGATTATAATCTCCAAACAGGGTTTCTGCTACTACCTTACCGCCTTCTGGCCCAGGGAACCAGGCTTCTAAAATTGCTGGCACATAGCGATTTTCCCAGTTGATGGTTAATGGCTGACCATTAATCATTACCATAACAACTGGTTTACCTGTTGCCTGTAACGCTTGCACCAATTTTAACTGCCGCCCGGGCAATCCTAAGCCGGTATGAGACCTGCCCTCTCCTATTCGTTTTTCATCCTCGCCAACCACAACCACTACCACATCAGATTGCTTTGCCATATCTACGGCTTTATTAATTTCGTTCTGTTCCACTTCTGTAAGCGGGGTTTCTATAATTTCACTTTCGGGCCAAGTGGCATCAACAACATCGCAGCCTTTTGTATATTGAACAGTTCCATTTTTTCCGACACGGTCTTTTAGGCCTTGCAGTACTGTAGTAACGGGATTATGTGAAGGACCATATCTGCTACTGGCATAATTTACTTCGGTGGCTAGAGGACCGGTAACCAATATCTTTGGCATCTTTTTTAAATCAAGCGGCAAAAGACCGTCTTTATTTTTAAGAAGCACCATGCTTTCGCGATTCATTTGAAGCCCCATTTCCTTAGCCTGCTCGTTTTGAACAAGTTTATCCGCCGCTTTAGGATCTTTCACATAAGGTTCATCAAACAATCCAAGTCTAAATTTTACCCTAAGTACATCTCCAACTCGGCTATCGATGGTTTGCATAGAAATTTTACCCTCGTTTACCAACTCTCTAAGTGGGAGAATGAAGGTTTGAGGCATGGTAAAGTTACAGCGCACATTTAGTCCCGCCTCTACAGTTTGCCTTACAGCTTCTTTATAGGTATCGGCTACGTGATGTTTTTCGTAAAGATATTCTACTGCCTGACTATCGCTTACCACATAACCATCAAAACCGAATTTTTGGCGCAACAATTCAGTTAGAAAATAATAACTTCCCGTAATTGGCACTCCGTCCCAGTCGTTATAACTGCTCATTACGCCCATTGGATGTGCCTCTTGTATTACCCGGCGAAACGGATAAAGATAAATTTGCTCCATCTCTCGGGGCGCAACATGCGGATCGGTACGGGCTTTCCCATCTCTTCCTCCATTTGGCACGCTGTAAACTGCATAATGTTTAAGGGTAGATGCAACTCCTTGCTCTTGAACGCCCAAAACCATTTGTTTGCCCATTTCGGCAATCAAATATGGGTCTTCGCCATAACACTCTACTACACGCCCCCAACGCTGATCTCGAGCCGGATCTAAAATTGGAGTGTAAACATTGGTATAACCAAGGGCTTTAGCCTCTCTGCCCACCACATTACCAGCAAGTCTTACCAAATTTTTATTCCACGTACTTCCAATGTTTATTGGTGATGGCAACGACGTCGCCCTATCATGATTTAACCCGTGAATACCCTCGTTTGTAAAATCTACCGGAATGCCCATGCGCGTTTCTTCAATAAACCATTTTTGTATGGTATTGATGGCATTTGCATGTTTACTATATGGAAAAGAATATTGTGTGGGCGCCATATCACCGTTCCAAGACAAATTGTTCAACTCCTCATCAATATTGGCTATGCCGTCTTTCCAGATTTCATTTTTCCAATTCGGAATTGGCATCTCATCTTTTAAAACACGTTTGTAGCCGTAAAGCGTAGCCATTTGGCAGGTTTTCTCATCAACTGTCATTTTGCTTAGCAAGTCTGCAACACGCTTATCTACAGTTTGGGATGGGTCTTCAAAAACATCCTTCTTACCATTTTTGTTAAAATCTATCCACCCCTTGTGGTAAATATCTTTACTTTGCGCGCTAGCGCCAACAGCCAATGTTAAAAGTGTAAACGATAATGCACCTATCCGTAGAATTTGTTTTGGGCTATTCATAATTATAGTCTAGTTTTTTATTCTCCTTTTAAATTAAATGATTTTGTTTGTGGATCACAATTGAACGCATTTGTTATCAAGTTAACATGTGAACCAGAAATTATAGCGGGCTCAAATTGTATGTCGATAGTTTTTGTTTCCCCCGGCAACAGTGAGAAAAAATTATCCGTATAAAAAGCAGGATTAATCGAAGATCCATCCGCCTGCTGAAGTTTTAGCTGTGTAAAAAAAGAAATAGATTTAGACGGGTTTTTCACCGTTACCTTAATGTTTCCTTTATGATCATACGTTGTCGCTGTTTTTAGCCGTATTTTTGGGAGCTTGTTGATGTCCTCAAAACCAGAAACTGCAGGCCCAGTCATAGTCCATGCGCCTTTGTAAATATCTTTTGAACGCCAATAAAAAGCATCATTAACCAATTTCCCATGGCTGTCCTTCAACCTCAGCTTAATAAAATGAACCTGAGAAATGTTGGTTGGAAAATCGATTTTTATGGCATCGTTTACAACACCATCTTTAGGAATTTGGATGGTGACAGATTTATTCCAAACCGGCTTAGCATTTAAATCATATACCGTTGCCTCTACTTGGTAGTTGGAAAAAGAAACCCTAAAATCATTATAAACTGACACCGTATTTTTAATGTAATCAAACTGTGCGTGCAAGGGTGCTAATGCATTTTGAGAATAATAAAGCGCCGCGGTTGGCTCTAAATACCAATCATACATCCGCGAAGCTGTTTGAGGCAATGGACTATTGTGGTACCAAAATAAAAAACCAGATGCAAAACGATCGCCGTAATTAAACTTGTTATAGTTCCATACCTCCCATATTGCCCGATAGTTCATCGCCCCTACAAATTGTGCTTTCTGTGCAAACTCATCAATAGAGGATGATTTTCCAAATTCATCAACTGCCTCACGATACTTTGTTGTGATTTGATGAAAGCCGTTTCCATCCAAATAATTCCAAACCGAATCGGTGATAGGCCATTGATCTTTAACGGGCATCATCCGCTTTATAGATTCAGCAATAGGAATACAAGGCGTTCCGTATTCGGGATTAAATCCATCAACCCTACTCCCCCGTTTTGATGCTGTATTCTCAAAATACTGCATCGGGTTTTCGTATTTATAAGGACTGCCATCGTGTACTCCACAACACTCAGATTGCACTTGATACCCGCGTGTAGAATCTAGCTCGTGAATCAGCTTACCGGTACCTGGCAGTTCGCCGCCTTCATTTGCAGCTACATAATAGGCAGAAGAAGCATGGTTACGGATGCGCTTAACAGTGCTTGTTACATTTTTAAAGTACAATGCCGAATCGACAGGCAGGTGTGTATCGGCGGTAATCCAAAACTCGTTCCATACCAGAAACCCGTATTCATCGCATAGCTGATAAAAATAATCAGACTCTGCAATACCACCGCCCCACAGCCGCAGCAAATTAACCCCCGCTTGTTTAGTATAACGCAACTCTGCATAGGTACGTTGTGGAGAATTACGCAACATTGCTTCTGGCACCCAATTGGTACCGCGTACAAATATAGGCTGACCGTTTACATAAAACCTGCGAGATTTGTCTGGAGTTTTTTGGTCGGAAGTAATCTCTCTGATGCCAAATTTTGTATGGATAACGTGGCTGATTTTACTGTTTACGGTGTAGTTTAAAGTTAAATTGTATAAATTTTGCTTTCCTTTATTTATAGGCCACCACAGTTTGGGCTGGCGAATAATAAGACTTTTATATTCTTTCGGAGAAAAAGTTATCGTCTTGGTTTCATTTGGTTGCAGCGTAACTTTTTTACTAAAATTACTTTTGCTCTCTAAAATATTGCCAGATAAAATTCCGGTCTGTATCTTCTTAGTAGCATTTTTCACTTCCACGGAGATGGTTTGTGATGATGTTGTTGTATCTGGCAGGGGCAATTTGGTTTGAACAAATGGATTTTCCAAAACCACATCGCCAGTAGTGTATAATTCCACATCACGCCAAATGCCGGTATTTCTATCTCTTATTCCGTCGGGCGACGTAAAATCCCATCCCACACTCATTAACATCGTCACATTTTTTCCTATTTCTCCATCACCACCATTGTGGTTTTCGCCCGGGGCACCTGTTTGCGTTACGCCAGGTTTAAAATACGAGCCCGGAAAATCTACTGGTTGCATGTCTACAGCGAGGGCATTGGGACCACTTTTCGATACCAAATCTGTAACATCAAAACTTTGCGTATTAAACATGCCCGCCATAGTGCCTAATTTTTTGCCATTGAGCCATAACGTGCAACGATAGTTTATTCCATGAAACTTAAGCCATGTTCGGCGTCTCGTAAAGTTTTTCGGCACTCGAAACTCTGTACGGTACCAATAATGATAAAATTCCCTTCCCACATCGGCCATGTCGGGTATAAGTTTTTGGCTTCGTTTATTGTTTATCCCAAAGTAAGGATCAGGATAAACTTTATCTGCAACCAAAGAAGTAAGAACCGTTCCTGGCACAACGGCATTCAGCCAAGATTTTGCAACATAGTCTGGAGCAGAAATCACTTTCCCGCCAACGCTTAATGAACTCGCTTGTTTCAACACCCATTTATTCGCTCCATTGTGAATTAGAGGAGATCTTAAGAAAACGGATTGGCTACTTGAAGGGTTAGATACGCTTGGGGTTTGCGCATATCCTTTTACCCCAAAGATGATCAGAGCAAGTAAGAATAAATATTTCATGGTTTTTGGTTGTTGATACGGAATCGGTGTTTTTTGTAAAATCAATTGTAATGTAGTTAATCTCTAGGCAATTAAATAGAAACACTTCGCAAGCTTACCATACATGTTTTTTTTTAAAACGTTCGAATAGTAAACGATACTGGTTTACCCGTCCAAAGAAAATCAATGGTAGAGTTTCCGACAATTTTATAGTTAGTTGTGCTAGAAAACTGTACAGATTTGATTCGCTTGCCCATAACCTGCAGCGTGAAACGTGTTTTTAGCGCATTAAGATGATTTCCTTTTATCGAAATATAATCTTTACCATTTTTCCGGTTGGTGGTAAAACTAACTAGATTATATTGCCCGTTCTTTAAAGAATTTGGATCAGAACCATTGTCATAAAACCATTCAGATTTTACATTTTCTCCCTCATCTCCCCCATAATATTTTAAAATAAGGTTTTTCCCGTCATATTGATCTGTATTCGTAATCTCTTTAGACATTGGAATTATACTGCCCGCTTTTACAAAAATTGGCAAGCTATCTATTGGGGCGTAAACTTCTGCAGAATCTCTATAGCTCTTTAGATCATTAAACCCGATCCATTGGCCTTTTGGAAAAAGGACTTTTTTTGTAGTATCTCCTTGCGCTATAACGGGTGCTACCAATAAGTGTTCACCCCATAAATATTCTGTATTTACATTACTAAGCCGCTCATTGTCCTGTTCAAAATAATTAACCGGCAACATTAAAGGCCTACCAGTTGTGGTATTTTTGTAGGCCATGGTATAATTGTAAGGAAGCAACTGGTAGCGAAGTTTGATGTATTTAACAACCCTATTTTTAGTGGTATCATCCCAAAAAATCGGCTCAGGAGAATATTTAAAATTGCGGATACTGGCGTGGGTACGCATAACGGGCGTAAAGGCTGCAAACTCAAGCCATCGAGAATATAATTCTGGATTGATGTTTGGGCTACTTGTAAACCCACCCGCATCAGAGTGCATGTAGCCAACGCCGCTTAAACCCATATTAACCATGCTGGGTATTTGGGCTTTAAGACCTTCGAAGCCTCGAAAAACATCTCCTGTCCATGGGAAAGTAGAATACCTTTGCATCCCTGCAAACCCAGACCTTATCATGGTAAAAATGCGTTTGTTAGGGAAATCTTTCCGGTATCCATCAAACTCCGTTTTAGCCCATATTAACGAGTAAAGATTGTGTACTTCTTGCTCTTTCCCTAACGAAAATTTTAAGCTATCGTTAACAGATTCTGGCTCCCCCAAATCAAACCACCAGCCAGACAGTCCTTCATTTATCCGATCTCGGTATTGGCTCCAAAAGAATTTCTGGGCTGCCGGTTTAAAAATATCCAACAAACCTGTGGGATAGCCTGTCCAAAAATTCTTGAATATATAGGGCTTTCCTGGGTCGTAAATGTCCGATGCAAACAAATTATTTTTGTATGCGAAGTCGAAATTCTCTGATTTTTTTGTGATGTAGGTTTCACTAATCGGAACGACTCTTATTCCCTTTTTTAAAAGCTTGGTCAACATCAATTTCGGATTTGGAAAACTATCTAAGGCCCAATTTTGATTGCCCATGTAGGCTTTGCTCTTATACCAGTAGAGGTCAAACACAATTCCATCGAGTGGGATGCCTGCTTTTTGGGTTTGATCTACCATGTTTACTGCTTCCTTCTCAGATTTATAACCATATCTAGATGATATATAACCCATTGCCCAACGTGGAGGTAATGGCTGGCGGCCAGTTAAATAAGTGTAGTGTTCCATTACACTGCCCATTGAACTGCCAGACATAAAATAAAAGCGCATAGCACCAGAAGTTGTATTAAAGGTTACCTGATCTGCTTCCGTTTTTGCTACATCAAACTTGCTTTTTGCATAGTTATCAAAATACAAACCATAGCTTCTATTTGATAGCAGAAACGGGATTGCAATATTTAGATCTACTGCCCCAAACTTGTAACCGCCATGTGCCTGATTGTAATTTTCTAATACAGTTCCTCTTTTGTCTAGGTCTATCGCCCTGAAACCACCTCCATAAAAAGACTCTTTACTGGTTGAAGTAAAATCGAGTTTACGCTTACCATCCGTGGCATCGTAATTTTTTGCTACGGATAGTGTATCTCCTTTTTTATTGATAAAGTAAATAAATAAATCTGCCTTGTTAATAACCACGCTCAAATCGGCGGTTTTTAATTCAACAGACTTCGGTTTATCGCGGTAACTGGCCTTAACCTTCTGCGGTGCGCCGATTGTTGAGTAGCTGACCACAGGCTGTACTGTTTTTTGTTGATAGGTAATTTGGATTACGTCATCGAGATATGGCAGTATAGAAATATTTCCATTCTGGGTTGTAACGAGTAACCGTTTACCATTAAATGAGGATGATTTGAAATTGCCTAGCGATAGCGTATTCTGCGCTATGCTTGGGATAACAATTCCAAAACCAAAAAGCAAAATAAAGAGAATTTTTTTCATTGTAATGATAGGAATTTGGTTTATTTAGTTGGTTTAGAAATTACAAATATTTTTACTTTAATAAACCACTAGACCAATGGATCTAGTGGCTTTAACTATTTACCATCCGGGATTTTGTTCGAGCTTAGGCTCTTTATAAAGCTCGGTTTGTGGAAATGGATATAAGTACATTTTGTCTGTAAATATACGGGTATCTGCTTGAACTGTCTGATAGATGAGCGCCGTGCCCGTTTTTGTTATTTGGATGCCAGAAACCGGTTTGTTCAAAAACTGTTCTCCAAGTTTCCAACGTCGGATATCGAAGAAGCGTTGGTCTTCAAAACAAAGCTCAACACGCCTCTCGTTTTGGATCCGCCCCCTCATCTGCTCTTTAGTTAAGCCTACAGGAAGAGGCGGCATTGTAGCGCGTGCCCTAACTTGATTTATATAGGTATAAACATCAGTAACAGGGCCTTGCGCCTCATTTAGTGCTTCTGCATAGTTTAACAAAATTTCTGAATATCTAAAAAGCACCCAGGCTCTTCTTACTTTTACTGCATTACCTACGCCCCAATAAGCTGATTCACTTAAAAATTTACGCATGTAATAACCTGTACGGGTTGAATTGACATTGCCCGGATTGTTGTCTTTTCCGCCCATAAATGTCTCTACCGCAGCAGATTTAAAATTAGCACCATTTCGGATGATAAATAAATCTAATCTGGGATCACGATCCGCGTAAGGATTTTGGGGGTCGTATCCCGATGTGGCATCCGTAATTGGTTTACCGGTAGTTTTCATATCGAAAGCATTTACCAATTCTTGGGTAGGATCTGTCCTACCCAACGCCCCATCATAACTGATTGGTGCATTGTTTATTTCAATCGTATTTGTGTTGTTTGTTTGCGACGCAAAAATCACTTCCGAGTTATAAGCTAGAGCAGAATAATTCCACAAATTTGGCAATTGTGCCAAAGTTAATAAATTGTTTTTATTAAGGTCTATCACTGCTTTTGCGGCGTTAGCTGCAGCTTGCCATTTAGTCACATCGCCATCTTTATTGTTTAGCGGGCTAGCTGCATAAAGTAATGTACGGCTTTCTAAGGCAAGGGCAGCAGTCTTTGTCGCTCTACCCTTATCTGCATTCGATAAATCAGACAAAGATTCTGGCAACACTATCGCAGCAGAATCACAATCTTTAACAATCTGCACTACAACCTCGTCGAAGCTACTTTTTGGCTGGTTTAAATTCTGAGACAAATCATAAGAATGTGTTGCCAGCACTATGCCACCATAGCGTTCCAACAGCTCAAAATGATATAGTGCTCTTAAAAAAAACGCTTCTCCTCTAAGTTTTGGAATATCAGTTCTGGGCGTTATAGCGCTTGTAGAACTATTCTCAAGAAAAAGATTAGTTCTGCGTATGTAGCTGTAGAAATTGCTATATTGGTCATCGATGGTATTTTGGGCAGTCCAAGTACCATTGTTAAAGATATTAATGTTACCGCTAGGATTAGAATTAACCGCTTCATCTGTACCTGATGCCATTAAAGATCCATCGCCCAAGTCATAACGTAACGGAATCCCACCATAAGCGCCATTTAAAAAGCCGCGACTGTGCAGGTCTGATGCCCATACATCGCTTTCTCTAATACTTCCGTCCGTTAGGTCAAAATCTAAATAATCTTTTTTACACCCCATGAATGCAAGCAATATTAACGCAACAAGCGTTACAGAGACATTGTATTTTCTATTTTTCATAATTTTAGATTAATTAAGCACAACTATAGACTAGTACTAATGCCTACCGTTACCGTTTTATAATAAGGATATGAGTTAGCCCTTCCTGCCAACGGTATTTCTGGATCGACATTCTCCATACCAAGTTTGCTGAATGTTAACAAATTAAATCCAGAAAGGAAGATGCGTGTATTTTTTAAACCGTATTTACTCAAGAAAACAGGAAGCGGTCTGTATCCCAGCTCAACTGATTTAAGTCTTAAAAAATTTCCAGATCGAAACCAAAAATCAGAAGTTGCGGTATTATTGCCTAGATCATTTAATCCCAATCTTGGATAGATTGCTGTATTCGCAGTAGCAGGCGTCCAGCGTTGGAAACTCTCTTGGTTTAAGCCAAACGGCCCACTATTATAAGCCGGCTGTATGTTAATGGTGCTTCCTACTATTCCCTGAAACTGAAAAGATAGATCAAAGCCGGTGTAGCGCATTGTTGCGCCAAAACCATAAATTGTATTGGGAATTACCGATTTATCACTACGTACTAGATCGAGGTTGTTGATAATGTTATCACCGTTGATGTCTTTGTATTTAATATCGCCAGGTCTTGTTACACCAGAAAGAATTTGTGTAGGGCTATTATCTATTTGTGCTTGGTTAGCAAATATTCCGTCTGACTCATAAATAGAATAACCTGTAGCAGGCTGACCGATTGCAGATTGATAGTCTGCAAGTCCTATCTGGCTGTTGTCAACAATAATCTTATTTTTAGAGAGTGCTATATTTCCATTTAAAGAAAGCGTAAGTTTCCCAATTTGCTTATCGTAATTTGCAGACGCTTCAATGCCTTTACTACTTACCTTTCCTCCGTTAACTTGACTTAAAGTTTGCCCTAAGATGGAAGGAATTAGGGAAGCTGTTAACAAATTACTCTTGGTGTTATTGTAAACATCTACTGTAAGTGAAAGTGCGCTGGCTAAAAATTTCGAATCAAATCCAATGTTCGTTGTTCTATTCGTTTCCCAAGTAAGGAATGTATTACCGATAGATGTTTCTTCCGCCACATTACTACCAGAAAAGCCGGTACCAAAAGAATAGCCACCGCCTGTAGCATTTCGAGAGTACTGGCTTTGGTAAGCCAATCTTAATCCGCCAATATCTCCATTGCCCGATAAGCCGTAAGAACCCCTAACTTTTAAATAATTGATAAATTTTACACTTTTTAAAAATGTATCGTCAAAGATTACCCAACCGGCAGAAACGGCAGGGAAAAACCCATATCTATTTGTCGGAGCAAAATTATCGTTACCAGAATATCCTGCAACTAAATCTAAATAATAGCGGCGTTTGTAATTATAATCTATCCGCCCGGCCAATCCCTGACTCTTTACGTCAAGCTGATCTGGCTTGGTATCTGTGTACCTAGTTACTCTAGCAGAAGCGCTAATATTGTGTTCTTTAAAGGTTCGCTCATAGTCAAATCCTGCCCATAGCTCGTTTCTCCTATCATTACCTGAGTAGCCAGCATTTGCGTACCCAAGTGGCGATGCGTTACGGTAACCCACAGACGCGGCACCCGTAGCACCGGTTTGATCAAAGACAGCATAATCTTTTGTAAACCCAGAAGAATAGGTTCCAGCAGCATCATAAGAAAACAATACTTTGGCAGAAAGCCCAGGCACCCAAAAATCAAGTTTTTGGGTTACATTCAAAGTTCCTTGTAGCAATCGGTCAACCACTTTTGTATATCCACGATCAACCAATTGGCCTAAGGGGTTAAAAGCATACTGGGCATTTCCTCCATAACTGCCATCGGCATTAATTAATGGGAAAGCATTAGGGGGCAGTGTGTAAAGACTGTTAAGTATGTCAACTGTACCATCAGTCGGATTTGAACGGTTTTCAATTCGGCCAGCTGTATATAAATCAACTGACAGATATTCGTTTACATTAAAACCTATGTTTCCTCTGAAGTTAAATTTATTGTAATCGTTATTTGCATCATAATCGGATGTTTTTGTGTCCTTAAACAATCCTTTTTGATTGTAGTAACTAACCAAGGTATAATAACGAAGTTTACTATTCCCACCATCTGCCGAAAACACATAGCGCTGCACTGGTGCAACCTTTTTTGTAAAGCGGTCTAAGTAGTTGTTATCAGGATATAAAAGAGGATTGCCACCATTCTTGTATGCGCTAACATCTGCCTGACTGTATCGGGGATTTGTTATCCCATCATTAACTTCAGCTTCAGAATATAAACCAATAAAGTCTAATGAATTTAAAGGTTTAATAAATGATTGAGGAGACTGGAGACCAGATTCAACTTGGAAATTTATACTAGACCGATCTCGATTTCCTTTTTTGGTAGTAACTAATACGACACCATTACCACCCTTTAATCCATACCAAGCAAGAGCTGAGGCATCTTTTAGCACAGTAACACTTTCTATTTCCGAAGGATCCATATCGTTTATCTCACGCTCAACACCATCTACTAGGGTTCTACCGTTTCGTAAACCGTAGGCAGATAGTCCGCGAATCTGAATATTGTTGGTCTCATAACCTGGTTGCGTGTTGGTCTGTTGGATATACACACCCGGAACTCGACCTGCAAACAACGCTCGTACATCTCCCGTTGCGGTTTTCGGAAGTTGATTAGCATTTAAAACCGAGATGGCTTGAGTGACCTGTCTCTTCTTTCTAACACCGAAAGGAATGTGCACGTCATCGTCCTCGCCGGCATCGGTTATCGCCTTTATTAAGGTAACATTAATTTGTGCGTTAGCCTTAATCTCTTGTTGTAAATAATCAGTTTTGTTAAAAATAACTAGATCATTTGGACTTGCAGATATAGTGAAATGTCCAAATTTATCAGAAAGCACAGATTTAGTGCGTTCTTGAATGGTTACCTTAACACCTTCTATTGGTTTGTTAGCTTGATCTTTGATTTCTCCGCTAACGGTTACCGACCCGGATGTATCTGCATTGCTTTGGGCATTAACTGCCGTTTCTAAAAGAAACAGACAGCAGCATAGCAGTAGACTACGAAATATATATTGTTTCATTTTTTTCTTTTTATTAAATGTTGGAAAATACTTTACCACCCTGGATTCTGAACTAAGGCACCATTGCTTTTTTGTATCTCGCTAAGAGGAATAGGATATAAGTACATATTGTCCCTAAATACGCGCTGATAGTCAGATGAAAGTGGTTGGACAGTATACGTAAAGCTTGCTCCAGATTTAACCACGTTCATTCCATTTACTGTTTTAGCAACAACGTTTTCTCCATCTTTCCATCGTAGAAGATCCCACCAACGCAATTCCTCGAAAGCCAGCTCAACGGCTCTTTCGTTATGAATGCGTGCACGCATTTGATCTTTTGTAAGCCCTGTAGGCAGCGCTGGCATTCCGGCACGGGCACGAATTTGATTAATGTAAGTATAAACATCTGCCACAGGGCCTTGTGCCTCGTTTAAAGCCTCTGCATAGTTGAGCAACACTTCGCCATATCTAAAAACAATAAAATTTATCAATGCGGTCGAAGTAGAGCCAGCCTTGTAAACCTCTGGCCACAATTTACGAGTGTAGTAGCCGGTTCTGGTATAGGTAACGGCCGTTGATCTATAATCCGTTCCGCCATCATACATTTGCATATTCCTCCCTTGCCACGGCGCATCGTTATACAGTATATTCGCATAAAAACGCGGGTCGCGATTGGCATAAGGTTGTTGCGGATTATAGCCAGATGTTGGATCTGTAATTGGTTTGCCATTACTCATCTCGTACAAGTCTACGTGATTTTGCGTCGGGTTTAATTGGCCCTGGGCCCCGCCAGATCCGGGCGACATGATGTGATCGCTCAAATATATAAAAGGGCGGGGCGGTCTGATGGAAATTAAAATATATTCTGGTGATGATGGCACATTTAAAAGTGTAGCGTAATCTGCCTGTAGACTATATTTGCCCATGCTTATTATTGCTTTAGCTGCGTCGGCGGCTTTCTGCCATTTTGCAGCAGCGCCACTTGGGTTGTGGAGTGGACTGGCGTCTAACAGTAGCAAGCGGCTTCGCAATGCCTTTACAGAACCGATGGTTATACGGCCATAATCGCCGTCATCCCAATCATTTGCTGGAGAATAGGTAGCACCAAAGCTTTCCGTAGTAAGTATTTGTTCTGCGCTTTGTAAGTCTTTTAAAATGAAACCTACTGTTTCATCGTAAGTATTTCTGGGCAGATCAGTTTCATCGTTCACCGATAAGGGCTTATCCAACAAAATTACCCCGCCAAACCTTTTAACGAGTTCAAAATAATACATCCCACGCAAAAAATACATTTGTGCTTTTATGAGGCTTGGATTTTGTGCGGACGTCCAAGGCACTTGATTCACTTTAGACAACATGGTATTTATTACCCTAATACCCTGATACATGCGGGCATATACGGGCGCCACGTCAGTAGCTCCGGTATTTAGAAAATTTCCGGTATTCATTGCTGAAATCGGTGTTGGTGCACCCGCAAAAACAGCTTCATCAGTAAATTCGCCAGTTGTACCTTTATTTCCATTTCCGTCCAAACGTAAATAGTCATTTAGCATGTAATTGTACGCGTTGTCTGCATATCGGCTAGCTAAAACCGGATCGCCAAACACGTCATCTCCCGATATTGGCACACCCGGATCCCGCTGTAGAAAGTCCTTTTTGCAAGATGTAGTACTTAGGCAGAAAAGGCTAATTAAAAGAATATATAATTGGTTTTTCATTACAATTTTTTTAAGGTTAAAATTGAACATTAGCTCCGAAACTGAAAATTCTCGGGATGGGATAGCTCTGGGCTTTAAGCGCCTCTGGATCAAGCCCTCTAAAATTTGTCCAGGTATAAATATTTTGCCCGTTAGCAAATATTCTCAACCCTTGTAGTTTTAACTTCTGGATGATAGCCGTGGGAAACTGGTAGGAAAGTTCGACGTTTCGGAGTTTCGTGTAACTGGCATCCTGAATAATAAATGAGTTAAGGTCGTAACTCGGGTTGTTTGAAAATGCGCTCGGTTTAATAACAGGCCAAACTGCGGTATTGTTATCGGCTGGCGATCGCCAAGAATTTACCATCTGCGCAAAATAATTCAAGCGTCCTTTTTGCAGATTGAGCAGGTCCGAGCTAATTTTATAGGCTCCCTGAAACAAAGCAGATAACGTAAATCCTTTATAATTAAACGTTGGTTGAAAACCTAAAACATCTTCTGGAATATCCGTATAACCTATTGGCGCCTTGTCTTGTGCATTTATTACCCCGTCGCCATTCATATCCTGATATTTTAAATCGCCAGGTATCACAGCCGTTCCTACTTGGCTGGCTGGGCTATTTTTAATGTCTTCCAAATCCTGATAAAATCCGATAACCTGATAACCATAATATTGGTTTATAGGTCGCCCGGTTGATTTTTGATAGTCTGGTATGGATGGCGCTTCATCTATTTTAACATACTTGTTATGAGCATGCGTTAACTGCAAATTGAAACCGTAAGTAAATTGATTGATCGAGTGCTTAAAATCCAACGAAAATTCATAGCCGCTGTTGTAGTTTTTACCGAAGTTAACTTTGGGTAAGGTTTCGCCATAAATTACAGATGTTGTGTTGTTGCGGCCCAGTAGAATATCGTAACGATCTTCATCAAAAATATCTGCTGTAAAGTTTAGGAGATTTTTAAACAACTGCAATTCGAGACCAAGATCTCTTTTAATTGATTTTTCCCAGGTAACAAACGGATTACCAAACTGACTATGATAAACAACCGGGTTTTGAGTGGCTGAGTTCGGGTTACCGAACCAAACCTGGTTATTTGGATTGGATACTGAACGATCGTTGGGGCCACCACCGCCGTTTTTATAAGCATCTAAGTAAAGGAATCTTCCGCCTACGCCGCCAAAGCCAATTAAACCGTAAGAGCCACGTATTTTTAAGAAATCAATCCATTTAATATCTTTCATAAAGTTCTCTTGGCTAACTGTCCAACCAGCAGAAACGGCGGGAAAAAGACCGTATCTTTTGTTTTTCGGATAATTTTCTGAACCATTATAAGCGCCATTTAATTCTACAAAATATTTGCTGCTGTAATTGTACTTAGCACTTAAAACCAGTCCTTGATTTGCAAACGGAGCATTTGCGCCAGTAACTCCCTGTAATTCTCGTTGAGCGACAGTTATGATGGAGACATTATTGAGGCCAAATGAGCGGTTATAGTTTAGAGAGAATTGTAGGTTAGATTTTATATAACCGTTCCTCGAGGTTTGATATGGCCCTAACTGGTCGTCGTAGGTTCCGGGCACTAATTTTATGGTACTAGTAGCGCGGTCAACCTCATATCCAGATGCTACTCCGCGTTGAGCTCGTTCACTAAGAATGTTTGCATCATAGCCAAAGGTCGCTTTAAAATTTAGCCCTTTGGTAATGGCATCTAGCTGTTGGTTTAAAACAAAAATACTTTCGAAAGCATTATTATCTTGAATGTAATATCCGCTACGTGTTAGCAAAGCATAGGGATTAAATGTGTTTACCCCCAACAAACCAAAATTCTGCACATGGTTATAAGTGTCATCAAGCTGTTGTTGCTCTGGCGTAGTTGGGTTATTATATTGTGGGAAAAATGGCAAGCCCCAAGCTGGCAAAGCGTTAATTCGTGTAATAATATCCTCTGTGCCATTTCCAGAGATACCTCCGTTAGATTGTATACCTCCCAGACCATACTTATGCTCTAAGCGACCGGAAAGCAAAACACTAAATTTTGTCGTTTTTGTAAGTCTAAAATCAAGATTAGAGCGATAATTATATCTGGTAAAAGAGTTTGTGGTTTTGTAATTAGACGGTGTTTTATAATCCTTATACATTCCGTCATCAAATGAATAACCCAATGAAACAAAATATTTCACAAAATCTGATCCACCGGTAAAGTTTAGGTTATGTTGTGTACGTAACCAAGATGGTCTTACCACTTCCTTATACCAGTTAACATTTGGATATAACAAGGGGTTACCTGTTCCATCCTTAAAAATCTGCAAATCTTCTGCTGTAAACGTTTTTTTGAAGGTTGTAGGATATATCCCGTATTTGATTAGATTCTCTTCTCCCTCATTTTGTAATGAAGCGCTTTGATATGCATCTAATATTGGAGGAATGCCCGTATTGCTAACTACCCCGACGGTGCCGGTGTATGATACTGTTGTTTTGCCCGCCTTACCTTTTTTGGTAGTAACGATAATTACCCCGTTTGCACCTTTTATACCAAACAACGCTGTAGAGGAGGCATCTTTAAGAACACTTATAGATTCAATTTCATTAGGGTCTATATTCCCAAATGAGGATCTTTCAATACCGTCTACTATAATAAGAGCAGACGCATCGCTTGATGCTCGCCCCCTTATATAAATTGCGGCAGAATTGTCTCCAGGTTTGCCATTGGTTTGCCTAGAAATAATCCCCGGAACTTGACCTACCAACGTGTTAGTAATGTCAGAAACTGGAGATTTCGCTATCGCGCTGCCAGAAATACTACTGATTGCGGCAGTTTGCTCACTTTTTTTCTGGGTTCCATAACCAACCACTATCACGTCATTTAATTTGCCAGGATCCTCTAGTATTTTAATGTCAATATGGGTGCGTTTTCCAACGGTAACCTCTTGACTAATATACCCTACTGAGGAAACAACAAGCACAGCGTTTTCATCGGGCACATTAATACTAAAATTGCCACTCGCATCTGTTACCGCCCCCAATTTTGTGTTTTTAATTTTGATGCTTACACCAGGCACAGAAAGCCCTTTATCATCGGTAACTTTGCCCGAAATTTTTATGGGTGGAGTATTAACTATGGCTTGAGCATGCACTTTGGCCCTTAGCTTAATGGTTTTGTTCTCGGCATTAATTACATAGCTGATGTTCTGATTTACAAAGCATCTGTCTAGCACCTGGTTAATAGGCACATGCGACACTTTAAGAGTAATAGGGCCGGCAATATGAAGAAGTTGTTCGTCATACAGGAAATCATATCCCGTTTGTTGTTGAATAACTACCAAAACTTCTTCTAGTTTCACATTTTTTACCTCAAGCGTAACATTTTGAGCCGAAGTTTTTGCTCTAGCTTGGAGTAAAAAAAGAACAATCATGATGGAGGTCAGTTTCATGATGCGAAAGAATTTTGACATAAAAAGGAGAGGAAGTCCATCCTTGGAATGAGTAAAAAAATTGTACATTTGAATAGTTGGTTTAAGTCAATAATCGATTGTTGAATGCAATTAATAAGCTTTTTTGACGATTAGACCGCAATTTTCGGGAGCGCTGAGAACGCTCCTGATTTTTTTTGGTCTAACCATAATGTTGTAAATCATTTTGTTATTACCGTAATCCTCCTTCCTTCTACTTTAAAACTTACGTAACCAGTATACTCTAGCAGGTCTAGCAAACCCGCTAGCTTCTTTTCTCGCAAATACATTCCACCGAATGTTCTGTTTGATAATGGGCCTTCAAACTTTACGTCGACATCGTACCAGCGAGAAACTCCTTTCATAATATCTCGGATATTCTCATTCTGAAACCTGAAATATCCCTTTTTCCATGCTATAGCTTCCTCAACATCAGTTTGCGACACAACAACCTTGGAAGAGTTAACGTTTTGAACTGCCTGTTCGCCAGGCTTAAGCACCGTTTCGTAATTAGAATTACTCAATTTAATCGATCCTTCTAGTAAAGTTGTGCTAATATGATTGTCATCTGGATAGGCCGAAATATTAAAATGTGTACCCAAAACCTTAACCTCCTGCTGGCCGGCCACATCTACTTTAAATGGTTTGTTCTTGTTTTTGGCAACCTCAAAATAGGCCTCGCCAATAAGCTTAACCCTTCTTTCATTCCCATTAAAACAAGTTGGATAAATTAAGGTGCTTGCAGCATTTAAAAACACTTTTGTGCCATCTGCAAGTACAAGGTTGTACTGGCCACCTCGGGGAGTCGAAATGCTATTTTTTAAATTTTCGCTCTTGCTGTCATCCGCATTTTCTTGATAGGTTATCTCTCCACTACCATTCTTTGTGACGGAAACATTCCCTTGATTCGACACAATGCCTTGTTTCCTATCATCTAGGACAACCTTATTGCCGTTTGCCAATGTTAAAATAGCTTTATTCTTACCCGGTTCAATCGAGTTTTTCACAAGCTTGGTAGCATTATGAAAGTCTGTTGATTTATGCTGACTAATGAAAACAGCCATGCAAGAAATTATTAGTATTGCAGCGGCAGATGCCCAGTAACTTAATTTAACCTTGCTAAACTTTCTTTGCTTGAGCCTCCGATTCATATCATTTATCATCTCTTTATTGATCGAAATCGGATCCCCCATTTCATCAGTCCATGGAATGTCTGATAAATCAAAACCGTCACAATACAACTCGACAATCTTTTGTTCTTCCGCAGTACACTTACCGAGCAGGTATTTGTTATAGAGTTGTTTAAATTCTTCTGTCGTCATTTATAATATCTGGCATATATATAGACGAAATTTTAACCAAGCATTCACACACTTTTTTAAAAAAATTGTTGTGGCTGGTATCTTACTATTTTAGCAAGAAACCTTTTACATCATAACAGCTAAAGAAAATAGCTCCACTTAAAGGAGAGGAAAGAAAAAAAATAGTTAACATACTAATTAACAAAACGTTAAAATAATAAAATATTGAGAAAATTTTTCGTTTATAAAATAAATTTATTGCCCTACTAAACTTCGTGACAGCAGACATTGCCGGAAGCACCTCGAATACTTTTATTTTCAATCCAGCCATATTGGCCAGTTGCGCAAGACAAATTTGAGAGTTAACCAACCTAAAAGATTATTTAAAAAGAGGACCGAACAATCTGTCCAGCCCTCAATCAAACTAACCATATTTTATAGAAAAGCTTAAAGCTTAAAAACTATCATACAGAATATTATACTGATTATTTGTGAAATTAACTACTGAACCGCCAGCGAAAAGCGTTCGTTATCGCTGTTTGATTCTTGCCATAACACACATTTGGTACCATTAGCTGTATTACCGCCAGTTACGTTAACGCAACTTGAAGGCGCACATTTTGGTTTTAATTTGTAATAACCATCATAATCATAAACCATTTTAAATAACTGTGCAGAATTATTGCTCTGGGTATTATAAATTTCCATAGGCGTATTGTTTGCGGCGCTAGCCCCTGTAACATCCAAAGAAGTTGCCGTGTTGTGTTGAGGCACTAATCTATAATAACCGTACCCGGATGAAATAAGTTTAAATTTTTGATTAGGGCCGGAGTTCCATTGCCAAATCTCAACAAGCGAACTGCTTGGCATTCCTAATATATCTAAAGAACTATTTGCATTTACTTTGGGTGTTAGCCTATAAACCGCGTTGTCGGCAATACCAGCAGGTTGCGAGGTTGGTGTTACTTGTTGCATAATTACGCCTCCAACACATTCTAACGCAGCAGTGATGTTGTCGCTTGGCGTGGTTGATGTCCAGTTATTCCAAATTAGGTTTTTATCTGTTCGTCTTCTATTCCAAGCGGCATCTGCGTTTTGTTTCATCCAGCTGTAATAGGTACTCCAAAGATTATTGTCTCGTACAAATTCGCCAAGACCTCGCGCAAATTCCGACTGCCAAGTACCTTGTCTGGTGCCATTGGTCATAATACCGCCAACAGTTTTGTTGTTTTTTACATAATCAACAGAGCGCTTTGCATCGTCATAATACATAGCGTTGCCCGTTAAACGGTGCAGGTGATTTGCGGCACCAACAAAAGCGCCTATATTGTACACATTGGCAGATGAACTAACCGTGCCGTCGGGCTTAATATTCTCGTAAACGGCGCCGGTAGATTGGTTATAAATTTTTGATTTTACCCAGTTATATATGGCAATAGATTTATTTAGATAGCTCGCGTCTTTGGTGGCTTCATAGATGTAGCATCCCAAAATCATTTCAGGGTTATTGCTCAACCCCGATTTATCCTGATGAGAAACATCCCACCATAATCCGCCACCTAACTCATTTGTCCATCCACGATCATAACTGCGGTTAAAAGCATATTTCGCTTGGTTTAAAAAGGTATTATTTCCTGTTATCTGATAGCCGCGGGCAAACGCTATTCCAGCCCATTGAAGATCATCATTATAGTCATTCCAATTCCAATCATACAAACCACCATTGCCTTGGTTTTGCTGTAAGAATGTATTTAGCAAATTGGTAATCAAGGTTTTATGCGCGGTGCTTTTGGTTCTTACGTACACATCTTCAACCATTTGGATATCTAGCGCTTGTCGCCAAAAATAATCCTTAGAGGAAACATTTAGCGCTTCTTTATAATACTGCGTGTTGCCTGAGGTAACCAGAAAACTGTTGTTGTAAGCATTAAATGATGCATCGGCATTGGCGTTTACATCTAACAAAGCCAGCGCGTTTGCTACCGATTGGGCGTTCTCAACTTTCGCACTTGGCAACAATACATCCGGGTTAGTTTTTTTACAGGAGCTGAGCTCAAAAACTGTAGCTGCCACGCATATTAGCGCAACGCTTAACTTTCCATTAATAATTTTGTGGTTCATAAACTTTGGGATAAAGCATAGTGGTTAGAAAATCGATTAGTTTTATTTCGCTTAATTTTACAATAAGCTTACACAAAAGACGTGCTTAATAGACAAAAAATCGCAGCCATTCGTTCATTTTTTTTGACGTTATATTCTTTTTATCTAGAGACCAATACAATTTGTTGTGCTGTAACTTGAAGTGTCAACTGAGGATTGACAAGTTACAGTAGTTTCAATCTCGAGTATTCTTTATGCCATTTATAATTTTTTAAGGCTGCTGAAAACCAATAATATGGTTGAAACGAGCGAAAGTAGTAGCTGCAAAATCATTGCGTGTGTGCCTGGACCTAATGTGAAAAACATGATGATTCACGACCTCTTATTAATCAATCATTCTAACGGGTCAATAATTTCTGATTTGCCCAAAATTTTTGAAAATTTAAAGTGTCATCTAGAAAGCACGGTGTTTAGCGAAGAGCCTACCGGTTTTGGGTTATACATCCGCCATGCGAAAAATATAAAGCTTAAAAACAGTTTCTGTAAAATGCTTCTGGCGCTATGAGACATTTTCTTTTAGCCGACGATGTTCAAAAAATCAGTTAGATAATGCTGAATAAAAAGAACGGATGCACAACTTATCCTACTATCTATCATTTAAGAAATTTACGGCAAACCGTAATAACGCCATCTATTTTCTGGCCAAAACCATACTGGTTTAATAAAGTTAGAAGAAAGCAACACAGAAAATATTTAGTTAAAGCTCGAGGAAAAAAGCAAAACGAAAATAATTTCATCAGGTAAGGAACTTAACAACTATGTGATAAAACAACTTTAAGAAAGCTTGGTACTCGTATAAAACGGTTCTACTCAGGTATGGAATCGGGATAATTTTATCACCTTTGGTAGAAAAAATGAACAGATTGTATAAAAGCAGGTACGATTTGACTATTCTCTATTTTAATATTTCTGCATCTTTACCTCACACACCAATATAAACCAAAAATGAATCGAAAAATTAAAACCTATGGCATTTTAGTGCTTCTGATATGTAACGGATTAGCCTCCTATAGCCAATCAAAAACCAGCGTAAAAAGCATAGAAAACCAATATCATGCAGATCAAGGAAATGGCTATTTCGTAAATCCAATTTTACGTGGCAACTACGCAGATCCTTCAATAGTAAGGGATGGCAACAGTTATTACATGACGCATTCTTCTTTTGACAACCTGCCGGGACTATTGATTTGGCAATCTCATGACCTTGTAAATTGGAAACCCATTGCACACGCTCTAAATGATTTTGTCGGCGGCGTTTGGGCGCCAGATATTATTAAATACAAAGGTTTGTTTTACATTTATTTTCCTGCGGGAGGCACCAATTGGGTGGTAACAGCAAAGAATCCTGCCGGTCCCTGGAGCAAACCTGTCGATTTAAAAGTTGGAGGAATAGATCCCGGACACGTTGCTGGGCAAGATGGAAAAAGATACCTGAACCTTGCCGGCGGTGGTATGGTTTCATTGGCTGCTGACGGTTTAAGTGTAACCGGCAAGATGGAACAAAATTATAAAGGCTGGGTTTTCCCAAAAGACTGGATTGTGGAATGCTTCTGTTTGGAGTCGCCTAAATTTACGTACCACAACGGTTATTATTATATAACGGCAGCCGAGGGTGGAACTGCGGGACCAGCTACGAGCCACATGGTAGTTTCAGCAAGATCTAAAACGCCTTTTGGACCTTGGGAAAACAGCCCTTACAATCCCATTGTTAGAAACACAAATAGAGATAACAAATGGGCATCGATAGGCCATGGAACACTTGTAGATTCGCCTGATGGAAAGTGGTGGATTGTTTTTCATGGCTTTGAAAACGCCAACAAAACGATTGGCAGGCAAACCTTATTGTTGCCAATAGAATGGACAAAAGATGGCTGGTGTAAAGTGCCCGATACCGCAGACGTAGCAAAACCCTTAAAAAAACCTATGGGCAAAGCAGTTATTCATGGCATGAAATTGTCTGACGATTTTGAGGGTAAGCAATTGGGCAGTCAGTGGAATGTGTTAAAAAATGAGCATAAAGACCGATTTACTGTAGATAGCGGAGCCTTAACCATTAAAGGTTTAGGGAAATCAATTGCTGAAACCCAACCTTTGCCCATTATGCCAGGAAACGACTCTTACCAAGTAACCGTAGCGGTAAGTGCAGGAACCAATACCGCAAGCGGCGGGCTGATGTTGTATTACAATCAAGAATATTATGCTGGTTTAGAATTTTCTGACCACCACATTTATCGGGTAAACAATAGAGGGCAGAGAAGTAGAGAATCAAATGAGATTAAACAAGATATGGTTTACTTAAGGCTAAAAAACGACCATAACGACCTGTTGTATTATTACAGTTTGGATGGCAAAGAGTGGACAAGAACGGATTTGGTTAGCCAAATGTCTGGTTATGAAACCAATACTTTAGGCGGCTGGGGTTATTTAAAGCCCGCGCTATTTTCTATTGGCGAAGGTAATGTTGAATTCAAAAACTTTAAATATGAAGGTTTGGATGGAAATAGGAAATTGAAATAAATTATCAGTCAGTTTAAACGCCCCATTGATAAGTTGAGTCTGGCAATGGGTCGTTTAAACTGGGTTTTCATGCCGCTTACCTATTATAAAACTGATTTCCCCTACAAATATAAGTAATCAATTGTTTAAATTCTCGCTTGTCTGTGAGAAAACAAATTATGTCGAGGTCGCTGATTCCAATAGCTGTATTAATTGTTAATAAGCGTGCAATTACTGGATTAAAGCTTTTTTTCAAAAAATTTTTGCCATTTATTAACGTAAAATAGGCCTGTTTTTGTCGGCTGTTACTCTAATTACAAATAGTCTATCTTCTAAAAATTCACATTCTATCATTTTATTTAAACATCAACAACATCCTTCAATTTCATTACATTTTTAATTGTCAATTCCGTAACCCACGAGAAAACAATGAAAACACCCAAAATGCTTTCTAAGAAGTAGTGATTTTTTTGATTTGGACTATAAATAATTTACATACTTTTCTTCAAAACTTCCATCGGCAAATAAATCTATCAAACCATAACCTGGGGCGGTTTCTCTTCGGTTACCTTTCCACCAGGAGCCACATACTGCGCCGTTACACAGGTACGTTACATTGTTATAAATTACCTTATCTCTCATGTGTAAATGGCCACTTAAAGCCAGCTTAACATTTGGATGTTGATAAAAAAGATTGATGATTTTTGCGGTATCGGTATGCATATCTCCCCCAAGCATCGTCCATTTATTAACGATATTATCCTCAATCATTAGAAGCGCGGTTAATATTGGAATATGAGACATTACCAAAACCGGAGTTTCCAAATTGGTAGATTTTAGTTCGTTTTCTAGCCAGTTAAACTGTTCTTCGCCAAGCTTACCAATGTACCATGTATCGTCTATATCCAGATGTGTGCTATCTAAAACGATAAATTTCCAACCTTTTTTAATGAAACTATAGTAGGCCTTATTTAGCTCTAGTTTGTTCATAGAATATTTTTTGCCATAAAAAACGTCCCCTTTACTATCTTCGTTCCACCAGATATCGTGATTGCCTAATGCATAGACCGTTGGCAATGAACATTCATTTTTAATAATATCCTGCTGAAGTTTCCATTGAGCATCAATTACAGAAATATTCTCTTTATTCATATCGAAGACAACATCGCCACCGTTTAAAATAAAATCTACCTTTGGAGATTGTTGCTGCACATGATGCAGGCATTTGGTAAATTTTGCGGGCGCTCCAAAATCATTTTTCAGATGTACATCGGTAATGTGTGCCAACCTAAGAACAGGTTCTTTGGCATCATTCTTCAACCCAAAATTAATTGCAGGCAGCAACGCTAAACTACCCAAACCCTTTAAAACAGACCTTCTTTCCATTATATATTTTTAAAAAAAGATTACCTATACGTTCTCCTAGCCGGAGGGGCGTCTCTCTTTTTCTTGACAAAAAGAGACAAACCGAGTATTTCTCCGAGCTCATGAATGCGTTTAATCAATAACCATTCGTGAATAAACTCAAGCCGGGCACCTCTCTGGGTAAAAATTCGCCAAGCTGTTTAGTATCGCTGATTCGAGGCCTTACCCAATCACCCCCAACCCCCAATGTCATTAATTTAAGAATCCTGGCGGCGTCATGTCGACGATAGGAGACATCTCACATGTAGGTAATAATAAATATCTGCGCCTAGTTGTGAGATTTTTCACAGCCTTACCATTGACATTATTTATAATCAATTGAATATCAAATAAATGTAATATTATTTGACTTCTACTACCCCTTCATTCGGCCTCACCAAAAAAGACCTCCGCCCCGTCTCACGCTGTGCTAGCCGCACGGGCTTCAAACTTTTTTCTTGATAAAAAAGTTTACAAAAAATCAAGGCTGGCACCTCTTTGGGCAAAAACTCGCCAAGCTGTTTTACATCGATGCTTCGAGGCCTCCCCTTGCTCATAACCTCGCGCGGCTGCGAATCCTCTTCGTAGCTGCAAAGTGTCCGGTTTCTGCAAGCAGCTTCCAGCGTTTTTTCCTCCACACTGCTGCTAGGCCGATCCCACCGTACTGGCTATGCGAGCTTAAACAAAAACGTCATTTATATTGATTTATATGAAATATAACAAACCTTTAACAAACGATTTTATTAAGTTAATGCATTGCCCCAGCCCCTCCTAAAAGAAGGAGGGGAGCTTAATTTACTATGAATTGCGTATTCTGATTTCCGACTTCTTATTTCCCTCTGAGCGTTTTTTCCTCCAAATAGTTGCTAGGCCACCCCACCGAGTTGACTATAGCAATTTTATCTTATCGAATTTTAAACACATACTCAATGATCAAAAATACTAAATCAGGACTTCTTTATCATCAAAAGAGTGAAAAATTTCTATTTCTCCTCTCTACCAATGTCCAATTTTTTAACAATAATATTTCCGATCTTCTTTCCTTCCTCTGCACCTTGGTCTACGCTATATTTATAATGAATTCCACCATAAACTCTGCTTATGGAAGCTTCGTCTGCTGCTTGCAAAAAAGATTTAAACTTTCTCTTCATGCCAATATACTTCATTTCGCTGGTGTCTTCGAATTCGAAATTATTTCCAAAAAAATGCGATAAAACAATGGCGGTTGATCTTGTAATGGTACTGTGGGCACTTGGATATTCTGGAAATGGGGGAGTTTGAAGCATTGGGTTCCAATCTTTATCTATGTATTCGTTGATAAGGGTTATCGGCCGAACAGTGCTGTAAATGTATTTAAGATTCCAACAGCCAATAAAGCCGTCGAATAACGAAATAGATGTGGCGGCGTAAACCTGCGCGGTTTTGAGGAGATCAACATGGGTTTTTTTACATGCAATGCTCGCAATGTACATCCAATGGCCGCCTGGTGTTATTTTCTTGTTTCCAAACATCATGTGGCCTGAGTGTTGAACGGTAAATGGATTGTCATCCCAAAAGGTGGCAATTTCTTTTTGCTCTTGGCTTAGGTTTTTGGTTAGATGATAAACAGAATCTAATTGTTTATAGTAGGCACTCTTTGGATCCAAGCTATATGGAACAGGTTTTAACAAGTTCTTTTCTAAGAAATTTCGGTCTATGGCCAGTGTTTTTATATCATTCCAACACCACTCTACGGCATCAGAATAATCGGGCGCTGTGGGGCGCCATTTGCCTGGTAAATTACTTCCCAAGTAGCGCGCTTTCCCCCTGCTTTTAATGTACCCATCTGCATTCGCCCTTATTAAAATGGTCTTACCTATGCTGTCGCCAAAAGCTACAGATCTTTCATAAACTTCTGGCGAGAGCTCATCTTTAAATTGTAAATCCACCTTGTTTTCATAAGCGGTTAAGGAATCTAAAGAAAACACCATTTTATGCACTACGGCAAAAAAAGCTTTGGTTGCAGCGAAAGTATAATTGTAGTCCTTTCCTTTTTCAGGCTTTGGCATCGGGGCAAAACCATTTAATCTATCAGTAAAAGATACTGCTTTTGGGTCTTTATTCCTCAATGTTTCATAGGCCGCAAGTGATGAATACGCATATATTCTACTGGCTACTGGAGGCGTAAAAACGTCGTAAATAATTATTTTAGTCAGTTGATCTTCGTTTTGATGAAGAATATCAACGTCTTTTATTTTTACATTTTTATTTTTACAGGAACTTATAAAAATGATTGATAACACTACAAGCGAAAACGCTTTAAACGAGGAAGATACTTTTAAATTTTTTCTATTCATTATACTATTAGTAAACTTTTCTGGAAACACCCCTAAAATTGGTTAATCTTATAGAGCTGGCATTTTTAGGAACCTCTATAAATCTTGCCGATTGCGATAAAAAGGAGTTGCCGTAATATAATTCAATTTTTCTTTTCTTTCCATTTTTAAAGGTAATCATTCCAGAGACATCATCTAAATTAACGGTTAAATTTTTGGTGGGTTGGTTAGATTGGAAAACCCTTAGTGGACCTCTATTCTCACTAGCGGCCAACAAAGTTTTTCCAGTTGTTTGCCTTAATTTTACAAGTGCTTTACCGTTACCGGGAATGTAAAAACCACTTTTTAATATAGAAACTGGCGAAAAACCACCCTTACCGTTCCCTTTTAAAACCAAGCCGTTTAATGCGTCATATCTACCACCAGAAACTTCGCCACCAAAATCATTTCCATTAATTGCTAAATCTAAATTTCCGTCTCCATCCCAATCTCCTACAGAAAACCCATTTAAAACAGACACTTGGGCTTCTTTTGGTAGTGGTGTTAAGCTAAACTTCCCATTTCCCTCGTTTTTTAAAAAAGCTGAATATGGATAATTTATCGTTACAGTTAATTCTGATTTGGGTTTATAGGTAGAGAGAATCTCGTCTAATGTTGCTGTTGCAAAAGATTTGTAGTTCTGGTAAGTGGTTCTTAAACTAATCATCTGTTTTACCAAATCATCTCTGTTTTGGGCAGGATATTTTTTCATCTTCCCCTCTTGATCTTTTAAGTACACAAACGGAAATGCATCATAACTTCCGTTGTGATCAAAATCTGCGGCCATAATACCTATAGGATATTGTTTACTAGCCCTATAAAAAGAATTCTTTCCCATGTTTCCAACCACATAATCCATATCTCCGTCGTTATCAAAATCGCCTGCGATAATGCTATTCCAACTCCCCTTAATTCCTGCTATACCACTATCTTTGGTGTCTGCAACAAAAGAACCTTTTACGTTCTTTAAAAAAGTTATGGGCATGTATTCGCCCGTTAATACTAGGTCTGGCCAACCATCGTTGTTGTAATCGCTAAAAACCGCGTCGCAAATCATCCCCGCGTTCTGTAAACCTTTTGCAACCTGCTTGGTTACGTCTGTAAATTTTGCAACTCCATTTTTACTATCGTTCCGAAAAATAAAGCTAGAAACTGGTCTAGGATAAAACCATGGGTCAACACGTCCTGATACAAACAAATCTAAATCTCCATCTCTATCATAATCAGCAGCTCTTACGCAAAATTTACTTGTATAATTAACCGGAATTGCATCGTTTGCCTCTTTAAAATTCCCCTTACCGTCGTTTAAATAAAGTCTATCTTGATATGGCTTGGTATTTCTCTCACTTTCGTATCCGCCACTGGCTATGTAAATGTCCAAATCCCCGTCGGCATCAGCATCGAAAAGCAAAATTCCGGTATCGTAGCTTAATTTTGTAGCCAGCACGTTGGCGCTAAGCAATGGTTTTTGCTTAAATGTGCCGTCTTTCTGCTGAAAAAATAGCTGAGCGCTGTATGTGCTAGATCCACCACTAATAAAATCATCCATTCCGTCGCCGTTTAAGTCGCCTACTGCCAACGCTGGCCCAAAATCTGACAGCTTATGGGGCAATAGCTTTTGAATGTTAAAATCGATAACATCGTTTTCTGGGTGCACGTATTTTACTTTTACCTTATCGGTAACATTTGTAAACAAGCTGTTTTTTGCAAATTGCTCCTTTACAGGAATGATAACTTGGTGGGCAGCTGCATAATTTAAAACCAATTTTTGATTAACCTTCACCTTTTTGATTACCTGCACTCGGTGGTCTGTCCATTGAATTTTTAATGAATCTATTGTAGATAGCTTACCTAACCCGAAATGCCCAATGTCTTCTACGGATGTTAAGTAGCCGCGGGCGGGATAATTTTCCCAAACTTGTTTACCATTTTTGGTATAAAGCGTTACGATAGCGCCGAACCCTTTTTTGTTCAGGTTGTTGCCTTTTAAAGAAACTTGAAGATAGTTGGAGGAATCTGGCTTTAACTTTCGCAGGTTATTTTTAAAGATAAATGCTTGATCGTTAATATTATTTACAATCATATCCATAGCGCCATCGCCATCTAAATCGGCGTAAGCTGCGCCATTAGAGAATGATTTTTCTGTCAAACCCCAATCTGTAGATTCGTTTGTAAAGGTAAGGTTACCATTGTTTTTATAAGCATAATTATGGATTTTAACTTCTGGAATTTCCTTTAATAAGTCTTTTTTGCTCACCAAAGCAAATGCCTCATTTCTAAAAGTACCAAAATCGTGATCTGTAATGTCTTTTGGAAAGCCGTTGGTAATAACAATGTCTTTTAAGCCGTCGTTGTCAAAATCTGTTACCATGGGTGTCCAACTCCAATCTGTTTGCGCCATACCTGCAGCAAAAGAAATCTCACTGAAAGCGTGATCCCCAATAGAATCGTTTTGAGTAACGCGCGGACCTTGGTTAATGTGCAGCATATTTCTAACATACTGATATTGATATTTAAATTCATCGATATTTTGATAAGTCTGATAGCTGTTGGCATTCATCATCATCTTTTTCCTAAAATTATCTTCCGGATTCATGTCTAGTTCAATAACATCTGGCAAACCATCATTGTTAATATCTGTAATATCTGCACCCATGGCGTTCGCCGCCGTATGTTTAAAATAAGATTCGCTTTTGTCTGTAAATGTTCCGTTTCCGTTATTGATGTATAAAATGTCATTTGAAATGTAATCGTTTGACACAAAAATATCTGGGTAGCCGTCTCCATTTATATCAGAAACTGATGCCTGATGGCTGTAGCCTTCTATAGTAATGCCGGCTTGTTTAGAAACATTTGTAAAAAACGGATGGCCTTTGCCTTTATCGCCATCATTACGATATAGACGGTCTGTGCTAGCATGTTCTCCATGAGTTAGTCTTGGCCTAAATCTGTTTGGATAATCGCCGTCTACAATTTCATTTACTGCGATGAAACAATCCAAATCTCCATCTCCATCATAATCAAAAAAAGTAGCCATTGTAGAGTGGCTATCGTCATTTAACCCATATTCGGCCGCCATCTCTTTAAAAATCGGAACTCCATTTTTATCAACTCCCTGATTAACATACAACAGGTTTTCTCGATCTTTTGATTTCTTTTTGATGGTTTCGCACACATAAATGTCATCTAAACCATCGTTGTTAATATCTACTACAGTTACGCCTCTTGCCCACCTACCTTTACCTTCTACATGAGCTTTTGCGGTAACATCTTCAAACTTAAAATTTCCTTTGTTTAAATATAGTTTGTTGCTAACCTCGTTACCCGCAAAATAAATATCTGGCAAACCGTCTCCGTTAAAATCTCCAATGCCAACGCCGCCACCGTTATAAACGTTCGAAAAATCTAAGATGTTTACAGAATCTGTTTCGGTAATCTTATTGTTAAAAGTAACTCCACTTACATTGCTCTCAACCAGGCTAAAAAGCGTTGGGTTATTTTTACAAGAGACACACAGAATGGATAGAAATAGAAATACGAAATATTTGGTACGCATGGAGTATGTTGGCTTTTATAATGCAAAAGTCCTTAAAATGCCAACGAAAAAATGTGGCATTTTAAGGACTAGCAAATTTAATTTATTTAACTCTAACTATCAATATCCAGGATTTTGGGTCAATGTTCCTTTACTTAGATCTATTTGAGTTAGCGGAATTGCAAAATACTCATTCTTTCCTTTTGTAAAAGAAGCATTGGTAAAATAGGAACGTCTGGATTTTTCTTTAGCAATGAAATTATTTAGTACCACATCAGCAGTACCATATCTTACCAAATCGAAGAATCGTTGACCTTCCATTGCCAATTCCAATTTTCTTTCGAACCTTACTGCCTTTTGGGCATATTCTTTTGTAGGGAACGAAGGATAAAGACCGATTTTATAATTTGCGGCAGGGGTATTTGTAAAGCCTTTAGAAGGATCTGAGTTGTCTTTATAAGTTTTAACCCAACCAATCGGGTTTGCCGCCCTCGCTCTTACCCGATTAACCAAAGCCAATGCACCAGCCATATTGCCGAGCTCAGTTTCTACTTCTGCAGATTCTAGCAATACATCCGCAAAACGAATTATGGTGTAATTATTTGCATTAACACCAGTAGACCAAAAAGATTTGTCTGTCAAAGATGCTTGTTGGGTTTTATAATACACATTTTTAATAGGCGCATAAGGTCCGCCACTATTCTGGTCACGTACCCAGTTCTTTCCCGGATGAAGTCCCCAATCTAAATACGGAATACCTCTTCTACCCACCGTCTCATCTAACCGAGGATCTAATGCCGCTGTTTCAGGAGTAAATGGTTTATCTGATTCAATTCCTTGATCATTCTTTACATCGACGTCGTTAAAATTATCTAGAAAAGGAAGGCCATTTGCATCTACACGAAATGAATTAACCAAACTTTGCGTAGGTTGAAAGAATCCACAACAGCCTCCTGGACCACCGTTAGATGGATAATTTAATATCTCGGTTCTGCTACCGCCATTTCCGCCAGAATTATCGTTAACAGAATACTGAGCAGAAAACACCGCTTCCGCACTATTTTTTGTAATTGCGTTGAAATTATCCGCAAAAGGTACTAGATTGTATTTAACGCCGGATGAAGTAGTTCCGTTTGCAATTACATCAGCAAATATCGGCCTTGCGTCTGTATATTTGTGTTGGTAAAGATAAATTCTCGCTAAGAATGCCTTGGCCGCCCAACTATTAACACGACCAACAGCTGGTTGGGTCGCCGGTAAATTTTCTACTGCAAATTTCATATCCGCCTCTATGAATGGCCAGGCATCTTTATCGTTTGGCACCAACAAATTACCGTTTTCATAAGAGATACTTTCATCCACAATCTGTATTTTGTTAAAAACGATTTTCATTTCAAAATTGTAATATGCCCTTAAAAATCTTGCTTCTGCTTCTGTTGATTTCTTTTCGTCTGCAGACATATCTGTTGCCAAAGCCATCACTCTCAACACATCATTTGTTCTTTGTACAGCAGCCAACATAAATGTCCACCTGTCGTTAAAAAAAGAATTTGCCGAGTTTGCTGAATATGTCTCAATAGAGAGGATATCTGACTGATCTCCAGCTTCAGAGCCTTTATAAGCATCATCTGCAGCCACGCTGCCGAATATCCAGTTAGATGGCCCGGTACCATATCCCTGACCGGATGAGCCAAACCCATTAATTAAGGAATAAGCGCCGATAAGTATTTTACCAACACCGGCGGAGTTTGCCACCGTTGTTGGATCTAAAGTTCCTAAAGGAGCTTTATCTAAAAAATCTTTCTTACAAGCGTAGAGCAACATCCCAGTTGAAAGGCCTAATGCTAGTGTTATTTTTAAAGTTCTTTTCATCTTATTGTTGTTTAAAAAGTAAGACTCACGCCTAAATTGTAATTTCTTTGGTTATTAGGGTAATTGCCGAAGTCGAGCCCAAAAGCAGCTGTATCGTTACTTTGGGTATCTTTTGCCGCCCCTATCAGTTCTGGATCTAAGCCGCTGTATTTTGTTATTGTAAATAAATTAGCACCTTGTAAATAAACCCTTACTCTATCTATGCCAAATCTTTTTAATTTTTCCGGAGAAATTGTGTATCCAAGAATTAAAGATCTCAATTTTAGAAACGATGCATCCTCTAGATAATAAGACGAAGCTACAGTATTAGTACTAAAATTCGACGCGTCTTCCGCAATCGGCGTTTTTGGATTAAGTCTGGTTGGAGTCCAGGAGTTGTAAAGCAAATCTTTACCCTTTACCCCAATAAAACCTGAGTAGAAATCTGTGTAGTACTTTAAAAAGTTTATTGCTTGGTTACCCTGCGAACCATAGAAGAAGGCAGATAAATCAAAACCTTTATAATTCGCACCCAAGTTTAAACCGTAGGTAAAATCAGGATTTGGATCTCCAAAAAATGTACGGTCATCTGAGCTAATTTTCTTATCTCCGTTTATATCCGCATATTTGAAACGGCCAGGCGCGGCGTCAGCTTGCGTAGCGGAACTAGATACATCTGCCGCGTCCTTAAAATAACCATCTACTTGATAGCCATAAAAAGCACCAATTGGATGGCCTACTTGGTTTCTAACAAAGTAGCCAACTCTAGTGTTTACACCTGCGTCAAAGAAGTTTCCGGGAATATTTACTACCTTACTCTTATAGGTAGTAAATATGGCCCCCACATCAAATTTAAATTCATTAACATTGCCATGATATGCAACAGATGCATCAACACCTGTGTTAGAAACATCGCCTATATTAACAAAAGGAAGTGCAGCACCTCCAAAAGTTGCAGGAGATTGATCTTGAAAAAGCAGGCCATTAATACTCTTTTTGAAGTATTCTACAGACACATCTAACTTACTTTTAAACAGTGTTGCATCAAAGCCAATATTTGTAACTTTGTCTTCTTCCCATTTAGTTTTTTTGTTACCAGTTCTCGCCGAAGAAAATCCCTGTACGGAACTAGTGCTTGTACCATTAAGATCATAATAAGAATTGGTTGCATCGCCACCATATAGGGTATAAGCATTTGAAGAGTTGATATTAGACTGACTTCCCAAAACTCCGTAACTGCCTTTTAACAACAAGTTATCTATCCACGTCGCAGATTTTAGAAAGTTTTCCGCAGACACTCTCCATCCCACAGAGGCTGCAGGAAACACGCCGTAGCGGTTATCTGGTCCAAATTTTGATGAGCCGTCTCGTCTAACAGTTGCACTTACCAAATATTTATCAGCATAAGAATAATCGGCTTTGAAAAAACTAGATGAAAGCGCATCTTGGTAGGCATAACTGTTATTGGTTTTTGTTCCAGACCCGTTACTTAAATTTAGATAATCTGGGTTTACAGTAAAATAATCTTGTGTGTTACCCCCAAGTCCACGACCATAATTCGAAACCGCCTCGATACCTATTAACGCTTTTACCGAATGTTTGCCAAATACTTGAGCATAATTTACGGTATTGTTAAAAGTCCAGCTGCTGTTGTATTGAGAATTTTCGCTAAAACTGTTGGCTGCGTTGTTTTCGTTATTTTCGTAGGTTTGGAAGTTGAAGCCATAGCTGTATTGGTTATCAATACTTCCACCAAATGAACTTCTAAAAGTAAAATGGTGCAAAAAATCTATCTCGGCAAACACGTTTCCTTGAATGTCCCAAACGTTGTTTTTGTTGTTTTTTGTTCGATCGGTCTGGGCGAACGGATTTTTCGCATTTCCAAGGCCACCCGGTCTAGATCCTGCGTAATTGCCGAAGTAATCATAAACAGGGATAATAGGTTGCTCCCTGTAGGTATGAGAAATCGGGTTATCTTCATTTTGATTGCCCTGTGGCGTTCCGGCCGCGTTACGATAGAATATATACGCGTTTTCTCCAACTCTAATTTTATCTTTAATGCTAAACGTATTATTCGCCCTTAAACTATATCTTTTTAAGTAAGTCTCGTTTAACGTACCTTGTTGATCAAATACGCCAAGAGAATATAAATAAGTAGATTTATCATAACCACCAGAAGCGGTAATGGTGTGGCTATTGATAGGAGCTGTTTTAAAAATTTCATGGAACCAATCCGTTCCTTGTTTATTGGCAGGTATAATTTGATAGATGCCACCTTTTGCATAATCTATGTTATACTGGTCTAACTGCGCCTGCGTAGGTTGACCAATAACACCGTTTTTTGTGCCTATCAATAAATAATCGGGCAAAACAGGTTTGACTCCGTTGCCATACTGTGGATGCGTTGGATTGCCATTGGCGGTCTTTGGATTAGAATTATTTAATGCCAGCCAAGTAACATCGGCCATTTCTTGGGGATTTAGCAAATTAAATACATTGCCCGATGGTGGTTGTTGAAAACCAGTATAACCATCATAAGTAATGGAAGCTTTTCCTTTTCCTTTCTTGGTGGTAACGATAATAACGCCATTAGACCCACGAACACCGTAAACCGCCGCAGAAGCTGCGTCTTTTAGTACCTGAATAGAGGCAATATCTGTAGAATTAATGTTTCTCAAACTGCCTTGAATGCCATCAATAATAACTAGAGGATCTACGTTGCCCAACGATGTGATACCTCTAATCCTGATGCTACTAGGGCCGCCCGGCTCTCCAGACGTCACGATGTTTAATCCTGATGCTTGCCCCTGTAGAGCCTGCTCTGGACTACCTGCTGGGATGTTTTTCAATTGCTCCACATTTACTACCGATACCGAACCGGTAATGTCTTTCTTCTTTTCTTTAGAGTAGCCGGTTACTACAACATCGTTAAGATCGTTAAGAGACGTTTTTAAAACTACGTCATACGTAGAAGCAGCGCCGACGGTAACATCTTTGGGCAAGAAACCTATATAAGAATAGGTAAGCACAGCGCCTTCTTTTACAGTAATGGAATACCTTCCGTCCTGGTCGGTAACTGTGCCGTAAGTTGATCCTTTAATGCTCACTGACACGCCAGGAATCGTTGCCTTGTCATCGCTCGAAGTTACCTTTCCTGTCACATTTTTCTGCGCGAACACCGAAAAGGACGCAAGAATGAACAAAACAAAAGAAAACAACTTCTTTCTGTTAAAGTTTAAATTAATCATAGATTTAGATTTGGTTAAAAATTTGTTTGGATAATTTAATTTGGTTGTTTGATAAAAATTATATAATTAAAGACATTGTTAAATAAAAATTTGGAGTAGCCGATAAATCAATGAACGATGGTAACACCAAAATTACAAAACCTTTAAAGTTTTATACATAACGGGAAATATTTAACAAATCAATTATAATATATCATTTTATTAGTAAATTTGATACATAAAATCATTAATCATTAATAATATGGAAATCATAAAACGTTTTTTCTTTTAAAATTTGTTATTTAGTTTTTACCATTTTTTCGAATAATTAGGAGGAATGCCGATTTTACAGCCGCTTTTTCAGAACTGATAAGATGTTCTTAATTTATTTAAGAAGTTAATTATGCTAATTACAGCTGTATAATAAAAGTGCATCTTTATTCTTCAATCCTTGAGAATCTTAGAGCTTATTAGAAAAAAAAATATAGGCGAGCGGATAATTCGAAAATTTTCAACAGTTAGCTTAAGTATTATCAACAGCCAATTAAAGCAATGTAATTAATGGTTTAAAACCGGCTCTTGCCCACTGAAACTGGCTTTATTACCTCACCCTGTTTAAAAATTTAAAGGAATTTTAGGGTACGGTTTTGCATTACAATACTTTTTATTATTTGTTTAAACAATTCTTGCCCTCAGCTTTTTTTGAACAGGTAGCTATTGCTAAATAATAATCTACATTTAAAATAATCTCTCGCTGGCTCAGACTTTTTTTTCTGGAGGCTATGCGCGTCAACGATTGCCAGGGCATCCTTTTACCCCTACATGCACTAAGTGGAACTTATACACTTTAGGTCTACAGCACTTACACGAGTTCGGGTAAAAAGATAAAACAAAAAGCGTTACCCTTTTCTGGGTAACGCCTGAATTAAAGGGTTTTATATAATCGATATGCTTATTTCTCAGAAAGCAACTTATATTCATAGGGCTGTAGTGTAACGTTATCGCTCAAAGTAAATTGTTTCTTATCAATATCTAGCCAAGCGCTGCCTTTCAACGCTTCTGGAATGTTAAAGATTACTGTTTTATTGTGCACATTTACCAAAACCAAAACACTTTTACCTTGCAGGGTTTTCTTAAATGCAACCACGTCTGCATCGTAATAAGGGGTAATGGTTCCAGTCTTAACGGCCTCGTTAGTTTTTCTAAACGATAAGATTTTTTTGTAGGCCGCAGTAACATCTGGGTTTACAGCCCAATTTATTGGGTCTTTTGTAAAAATACTCATAAGCTTGTCTGTAGCTACTTCTTGGCCGTTGTAGAGTAACGGCACACCATCTAGGCAAGAACTTAACACAAAAGCGGCCTCGCTTCCAAACTTGTTGTTATAAACCGTAGCCGGACTGCCGTCTTCGTTGTTTTTATCGTGATTGGTTGTGTAGCGCAGTTTTGTGCCGCCATTCGCCACGTTGTTCATTTCGCTGGTTTGGGTGGCAAAAAGCGTACTAGGCGTTTTCTTGTCGGCAAAAATGCCTTTTAAATTTTCATAAAAATCGAAGGCATAATTGAGTTGAAATCCATCACCGAATTGAGCTTTTTTATTTCCCTCTGCCAAAAAGATAAGCTTTCTATTTGGGATAGCATTTAAGTTGGCGATGGTACTTTGCCAAAAATCGTCTGGAACAGCATCTGCATAGTCACACCGGTAACCATCTATATTGGCGGTAAAAATCCAATACCGCAGTGCCCTAAGCATAGCTGTTTTCATGTCGGCATTATTGTAATTTAGTGCAGCAACGTCTGCCCAATTCGTTCCCGGAGGATTTATTATATTTCCAGCAGCATCTTGCAAGTACCAAGATTTATTTTTTATCCAGTCGTTATCCCAAGAGGTATGGTCCGCAACCCAATCAAAAATTACGGCCATGTTTTTCTCATGCGCTAAATCTACCAATTTTCTTAACGAGGTAAGATCGCCAAACTCGGTGTTAACAGCAGTATAATCTTTAACCGCATAAGGCGAACCAAGTGGAGGAACACTCTTTAAAACGCCGACAGGGAATGTTGGCATTAACCAAATAACATTTACGCCAAGTGCTTTGATAGAATCTAGCCTATTTATTACGCCTTGAAAATTTGCCTGCTGACTAAAAGAACGGATGTTAACCTCGTACATAACCATGTCTTTTTGAGCCGGAACACCTGCAAATGGAGTTCCATAAGCGGCTGGGTCGCTATAGCTCGGCGGCGGCGTAACTACTACTGGTGGCTTTACCACGGGCTTGCTTTCTGCACCGCCCTTTTTGCAGGAGGCCAAAGAAATAATCAGTAAGCCGCTAAGCAGCAACCTCAATATTTTTTGATTGTAAATATATTTCATCATTAATAATTTAAATTCGTTTCTTTCGCCAACAGGCTAAGCGTTAATGTTTTTACCTTGCAGAATTTAGGCTGGCTAGCAGCACCTTGTGGATCTATGTTTTGATTGCCATTTAACCATTGGTATTCTTCGTTTTTCAAATTCTTGCCATCTAACTTCTCTATTCCTTCAAACCCGTGCAAAATAATTTTTACAACCTTAAATTGCGTTGGGTAATTGCCTTCTGCCTTGGCAAAATTTATACTTTTTTGCTTCGGATTAAAAGTAATCAACCGTTTATAAAAATCGCCTTTCTCATAATTAAAACTAGCTCCGTCGTCTTCATAATATAAAAAACTTTCCGCATCTTTTCCGTTGTAAATGTGTACGGCTAGCGTGTCTGTAGGTTTTTCGCTGGTAGATTGTATAATAGATTGTACTGGGATAATACTTCCTGCTTTAACGAAAACCGGTAGCTCGTCCATTGTTAATTTTATTATCTCAGATTTTTCGCCTTCTTTTTTGGTATCGTCAAATAGGCTGTACCATGCTCCTTTCGGGTAGTAAACTTCTCCAAAATCTTTCCCGTTTTCAAAAGGAGCCACCATAAAAGCTGCGCCAAACTGATATTGATTTTGGAAATCAGGACTATAGACATTTGCATCGAATGCATTATCTATGGCTAGCGAACGCATTAATGGCATACCGTTTTGCGTGGCTTCGTAAAACGAGGAATATAGATACGGCATAAGCTGGTAGCGTAAAGAAATGTAATTTCTAGAAATGCTCAGCACATCTTCTCCATACGTCCACGGCTCAGAAGATTTGGTATTCAAGGCGCTATGGTTTCTAAAATATGGATTAAATGCACCTATTTCTATCCATTTTGCAAACAAAGCAGAAGATGCGCCACCGGTAAATCCGCCAACGTCCATCCCTGTAAAAGCAACACCGCTAAGTCCCATACTAGTCAGTAGTCGGACACCCGCTAACATGTGATCGCTCTCTGCTCGGTTATCTCCGGTCCAAATGGCAGCATAACGCTGAGCGCCCGCGTAAGATGCTCGGGTTAATATGAAAGGCCTCTTTTTAAACTGTTCTTTTGCACCCTCATAACTAGCTCTAGACATCTGCAAACCGTAAACATTGTGTGCTTCTAGATTTGAAGCGCCTCTCCCATCATAATCATATAAAATATTATCTGGCGTTTTTTGCCCCCAGGTAGCAATTTCGTTCATATCATTCCAAATGCCACTTACCCCATTTTTTGCAAAAAAACTAACTTGGTTCTCCCACCAACTTCTGCCTTTCGGGCTTGTAAAATCGGGAAAGTTGCACCAACCTGGCCAAACTTGCGCTGTATAGTTGGTACTGTCCGGATATTTTATAAAAATGTCGTTCTTTAATCCGCTCTGATAAGCGGGCGCATCTTTTTCTACTTTAATGCCCGGATCTACAATTACCGTGGTTTTAAAACCCAATTTATCCAAAGTAGACGTTAGTCCAACGGGGTCTGGAAACCGGCTTTTATCCCAGGTAAACAATTGGTACTTATCCATATAGTGAATATCTAAGGTAATACCATCAGCGGGAATTTTCTTTTCTCGCAATGTTCTAGCAATTCTAAGCACCTCATTCTGTGGATAATAACTATATCTGTTTTGTTGATAACCCAAAGACCATAAAGCCGGCATAGGCATTCTTCCTGTTAATTTTGTGTATGATTTAATAATATCTCTCATGTTTTTATGATAGATAAAGTAGTAATTCATCTCGCCCCCGCGAGCCCCAAAAGAAGAAAACCTGTTGTTACTTGCTCCAAAATTAAAATCGGTTTGGTAGGTATTGTCTAAAAATATTCCATAGTTTAAATGATGATGAATGCCTATGTAAAACGGAATACTAACATACAATGGATCTGCATTTGTGGCATACCCATAAGTATCTGTATTCCAATTGGTATACCCCATACCGCGTCTATCTAAATTTCCCGTTTTTTCTCCCAGCCCAATAAAACGCTCGTCATCTTGCAAATGCTTGTAAGTGGTTACGTTATCGCCAACCCAAGAGGTGCTTAAGCCCATTTCATCTTTGTTTATAACTTCGCCGTTTAAATTGTAAAAGACAATAGAAAAGGGCGATTTTTGTATAACAGCTCTAATAGAATCGGTGGTAACGGTAAGTTCCTTATTATTTTGTACTACGCTTAACTTGGTTTTCTCTGGCTTTTCTACAACCGCGTAAGAGAAGTCGTCTTTTAGTGCGGCCTTATCCATTCTTACCCTAATTACACTTGGGCCATACACCGTAATTTGAATGTTGGCTTGCCCGGTAGAAAGATCAATTTGTTGGCCATTTATACTTACGGAGGTAACTGCGCCAACCTGCCTTACTAATTTGTTTTGCGCAGAACAAGATGTTACGGCAAAAAGAAAGGAAAGAAAGAGCAACAAAGACGATATTTTCATTAAATTAAAGTAAAAGTTTATATTAAATATTTGTGATAGATTGTTAAAATTTGGGCGCTTTTACACGCTTTCCATTATATCTTTTTTTTGGCCGATGAGTCAAGAAAAAAATGATACCATTTCAATCGTTAGCGCGGCTCTCCGTTAAAAAAGCCATCGATAACACAGTAATTAGCGGGTTTTAGACCATTTTTTTTGGGAAACAGCTGGCAAGAACTTATTCTTGCCAGCTGTTGTGTTGGTTATAATTTTGTTACGGTATAGAGGTAGTCTTTTTTACTGGTTTGCGAAAAGTCGGCCTCAATCTTATATTTACCTGCATCTGTTATAGTTACGGCACCGTCGGTTTGAATAAGCGTTCCTGTAAAAGCATCAGAATTTGCAGGCCCGTAGTTTAGAGTCCATTTATCATTCGCCCTAAACTTTACCGCACCGGGTACAAGTTGTACCGTTACGCTCCATTTTTTAGTTGTTTTATCATACGTCATATCCGTAGAAAAATCCCAACCTTTTGGTGTAGCAGAACCAGCTATTCCCCAAGAGTGAACCAAATAAGAACTCCACGTAAGGTCTTTTGTGTTTACGCTAAATTTGTAATAACCTGCATCGTTTACTTTAAGCCCTTCTGCCTTTCCATCGGTGCTTAACTTGCCCGCGCCACCAGAACCAAAATTGATATGGTCCCAATCTGGCGAATTGGTAAATTTAAAATAATCGCCAACAGGCATATTTACATAACCCTCGTAACTAGAGTTGCCCTTATAAACAATTTTATCTGCAGTACCCGGCAACCAGTTTTGATAGACGCCTGGTACATATAAAAATTCTGATGCTACCTCTTTGTAGGTGGTTAATTTATAATCTAAGGTTTGTGAGTAGGTAGTATCTCTGCCAGAAAGATTTGCGCTTACGCGGAAAATCAAATTTGCATCGGCATTTGGTGTTTGTGCAAAAACGTTAATGGCATAACTGTTTAAAGCACCTAAGCTTACCGACAAAGAGTCGGCCTCTGTAGTAGCAAGATTAATGGCTTTGCTAAAATTGCTTCCTTTTACACCCATTTGCAAGCTATAAGTAAGCACGGTATTTACCCCATAATCTGCTTTTTGCCATGTAAACTTTACTTTTTGCGTAGAATCGGCTGGCGTAACAACGCCCGTGGCTCCTTTGCTCGGGCTTACTAGAGTTGGCCCTTTTGCGTCTTTGCTAATAGAAACCAAGTTTTCCTTTTTACAGGCAAAACAGCTTATTGCAAGAACGGTTAACAATATATATTTTTTCATAATTTTAACAATTAATAACCCGGATTTTGAACTAGATTAGTATTTACAAGTAAATCTGACGACGGAATAGGAAAAATTCTAAAATGAGCATCAACAGCCTTGCCACCCTTTACATTTCCCTTCCAGTCCCATAAATAGGCGCCAGTGGTAAAGAGGTTAAACCTAATCAAATCAGTTCTTCTAATCGCTTCCCAATGCAGCTCTCTACCACGCTCATCTATCATAAAGTTTAAAGTAAGCTGGCCAGAGTTAATGTTTCCTGTTGAACCACCGTATGCTCTAGTTCTAAGGTTGTTAACCAACGTTAACGCTGTTCCCATGTCGCCACCTGCACCACCTCTTATCACTGCCTCAGCATAGTTCAAATAAACTTCACCCAACCGAAACAGCGGAAAGTCTGTATCTACAAAAGTGCTGTTTTTACCAATGGTCTTCGTAGAGGTAACGTTTCTAAATTTAGTACTTAAATAACCTTGCGTAAAAATGGTAGGTTTGCTAATCTCTAAATCCTGGCCTTGTGTATAAAACAATGCACGTTTATCTGTATTGCCAGTTTGATCGGCAAATTTATTTGCAAACGTGGTGGTAATTCTATTTCCAGACCACCCGCCAGAGGCAATTCCAAATTGTAGAGCAGGATCTTCTGAACCACCAACACTTGCGTGAACGATAAAGGTTGTTCCTCCATAATCTCTAGTGTTCGTGCCATCGCAGGCAATTGGAAGAATAATCTCATCTCTCCATTTATCATTATCGGCTAAAAATAAATCTGTATATTTTGGGTGTAGTTGGAATCGGCCAGAGCTCATAATGTTTTTACAGGCAGTAATTGCTTCTGTATAGTAGGGTTTACCAGTATAAACTTCCCCATTTAAATAAAGTCTGGCCTGTAAGGCCCAAGCAGCGGCTTTGTCTGCCCTAGCGTATTCATTTGCTCCGGCATCTGCCAAATCTGGAATGATGGCAGTTAATTCTGATGCCACATAATCAAACAAATCTTTTCTAGAAATTTGTTTCGGCAAATATGCGCCGGGCTTATCTTTTTCTGTTACAAAGGGAACATTTCCATATAAGTCTAAAGCGCACCAGTAATAATAAGCCCTTAAAAAGCGCGCTTCAGCTGCATAACGCTTTACATCTGTCTGTAATGCACCATCTAATGATGGCAACTTCTCGTTTGTAGCACGGATATATTCGTTACAGTATGCTATATTTATGAATATTCGCTCGTACATTAATTTTACATAAGAATTTGCATCAGACCATACAAAACCGTGGTATTCAACCAAACCGGGATCTCCCCAAGCATTCAGACATTCATCTGTAGTTACCTCCTGCGCGCTCCAAAGTTCGCGTAAAAAAGAGGTTGTACCCTCATCTGGTGCAGAAATTTCTGGTGCACCGGCCTCCCCTTTTTGGCCTGTTAACGTTAGCGAACCATAAAGTTTGGCCAAAAACTGTTTATAAGCCTGTGGATTATCAAAGACCGTGGCCGATGTTGTAATTTTCGAATCTATTGGCGGCTTATCTAGATCTTTAGTGCAAGAACCAAGAAACCCAAAAGTGATAAAAAATAGAACTAAATAGCTTTTAAATTTTTTCATAATTTTAGTATTAATAAGTTACGTTTAAACCAAATTGAAACATTCTAGACCTCGGGAAGAAGTTGTTATCTAAACCTCCGCTAATTTCAGGATCTAAACCTGTATAGTTTGTAATTACAAAAACATTTTGCACTCCAGCGCTGAGGCGCAGGTTTAACTTGTTATTTGCCAAGTTTTTAAGGTTGTAGCCAACGTTAATGTTGTCCATTCTAAAGAAAGAAGCATCTTCAATGTAAAAGTCTGATAGGTTTGTCTTCAAAGCAGTTAGGAATTTCGTTTTCTCTGCTGCTGTAGTTGGATTGCTTAAAAACCCTAACGAAGAGTAAAAGCCTCTATAAGTGCTATTAGCCGCCACATTATTGTAGTTATAATTCCCTAAAGACAACCTTCCGGAGAATGAAAAATCCCATTGGCGATAATTTAATGTTGAATTTATACCCATTAAAACTTTTGGGCTAGGACTTTTATGGATGTACAAATCGCTGCTATTAATCACGCCATCGTTATTTCTATCCACGTAAGCATCTTCAATTGGCAACCCATTGGTATCGTAAATTTGTTGGTAAACAAAAAAGGAATTGATAGGATAGCCCACTTTCTGTGCTTGTATTTGTCCTGATGTCGTGCCTTGTATGCCGCCTGTCGCCACGATTGAGTTTAAATTGTTACTTAATGTAAGTCTGGTTATCTTGGTTTTGTTAAAACTTAAATTATAACCCATTTGCCATTTTAAGTCTTTTTTCGAGATGAGGATACCGTTTAGGTTAAGCTCTGCACCATTACTGCTTACGTTTCCGACGTTAGAAAGTACGGTTGGCGAGAAGTTTGTTCCTATTGCAGGATTTATAATGCTCAACAAACCGTCGGTTTTTCTGGAATAGACCTCTGCAGATCCCGTTAGCCGGTTATTGAAAAATCCAAAGTCTAAACCGACATTAAAAGTGGCAGTAGATTCCCATTTAACTAAAGGATCGTATCCATCTGGCCGCAAAGTATAATAGAATTCATCTCCAAGCTGGTATCTAGAAGTTTGATCAGAAACGGTATACTTGGCTAAATAAGGGTAGTTGTTTCCGCCAGGTAAATCCTGCTGACCCGTAATACCATATCCAACACGTAACTTAAGCTCTGAGATAGTGGTATTGTTTTTAAGGAAATTTTCCTCTTTTATTTTCCAGGCGACAGCGCCAGCTGGAAAAAGACCCCATTGGTTACCATGAGCAAAACGTGAGCTAGCATCATCTCGCAAAGTTGCGGTAAAAAGGTATTTGTTATTTATGCTGTAGTTTGCACGCCCAAAAAACGATATAAGATAGTATTGCGTACGATAGTCGTTTACAGGTTGTGGTAAAGTCATAGCTTCATCAGCAGATAGGCTATGGCCTTTTCTAAAAGAGTGCGACCATGAGTAACCGCCTGTAATGTCTAAGTTTTGATTGTTTGAAAAATCCTTTTTGTAATTTAAATAAAAATCCACCAATTGGTTTTGTCTATTTTCGGTATAGTTGTTTGATCTACCGCCGGCAACCACCGGGATGTAAACCCATTGTGTGCTGTCTTTTAAATTATTATGCCCTAAGGATTTGGCATAATCATAGCCTAAATTTAAGTTGGCATGTAAATCTTTTAAAAATGGCAAGGCATAATCAAACTGCAGATTTCCAATACTTCTTCTTACTGTAGATTTATTATCTGTTAAATCTAATTGCGCCACTGGGTTTGGTGTTGCCAAAGTAACGGGCGGCCCGTTAATGTCTCCGCCTGTAGTCCAAGTGGTGTAACCTCTCCATCTTGTATTTCCGTTGTAAACCGGCTGCGTTGGGTCATAAGAAACTGCGTTTCCAACAGCACCTTGTTCTGCAAAGTTATTTGTATTGTATAGGCCCTTTAGGTTAAGGTGCAATTTGAGTGCATCTTTAAAAAAGCTCGGATCTAAGCCAACTGCTAGAGTTGTACGTGAAAAGTTATAGGTTTTTAAAACACCATCTGTATTGTTATATCCCAAAGAAACCCTATAGGGCATGGTTGCGGCTGTACCAGATACGCTTACGTTATGGTCCTGTCCAAAAGCATTTTTATAAATTTCGTTCTGCCAATTGGTATTCTCCGAGCCTAATAGCCCTAATACAGAAGGGCTTGAACCATAAAACTCTTTTACCTTCGCTCTAAATTCGTCGCCAGTATAAACTTTTACTTGGTTTGGGTTTGTTGCCAAAGAACCAGTAAAGCTGTAATTTACTTTCGTTTCCTTACCGCCTCGTTTAGTAGTTATTAAAAGTACGCCGTTAGAAGCTCTTGCGCCGTATATGGCTGTGGCCGATGCATCTTTTAAAACAGTAATGTTGGCAATATCATTTGGGTTTATGGTTGCCAATATGTTCGCAGATCCTCCCATTTGTCCATTGTCTATAGGCACGTTATCTATTACAATAAGCGGGTCATTACTTGCACTTAAAGAAGCTCCACCGCGTATTCTTATGGTAGATGTGTTGCCCGGCGCCCCGCTTGTAGACGTTACAACCACGCCTGGAATTTTACCAACAATTGCGTCTTGCACCGAGTTAACAGCACCCTTGTTTAAGTCTTTTGCGGTAACAATACTAAGGGCACCCGTGGCATCGCTCTTTTTTACCGTGCCATAACCAATAACTGCAACATCGTTTAAGGTTTGTGCAGCTGGGAGCATTTTAAAAGTTAGAGATGCATTTCCCTGTAAATTGATGGTTTTAGATTGCGGCTGATAACCCAAAAAGGTTACTGTTACAACTTGCTCTCCATTTTTTAACCCCGAAAGGCTAAAATTTCCGTTAACATCTGTAAGCGTTTTTGCGGTCCTGCCTTTAATAGAAACAACGGCCGCAGGCAAAGATTGGTCGGTTTCATCTATTACTTTGCCAGATATAGATGCGTTCTGCGCAAAAACCCCGGTAAAGAACAGTGAAAAAGCCGAAACCAGAATCAGCCTAAAAACTAAGTAATTTTTTTTCATGAATGGTTTATATTTGATTGGTTAAACTAATCGACATCTATTTCGATACCGACATACCAAAGGACGCAAACAAGAAAGATTTTGCCAAAAGATATAACTTCGATATAGAAATTATTAGCTACAATAAACCTTAAACAACTAACAAACAGATGCTTAAACTATAGATAACGACCTATAATATAGATTATATATTGTTTAAATAGCACTTTGGTCTGGAGTAATGCCCATTAATTTGCGTTCAAATTCATCATTACTTACGATAGATTTCGTTTTTACCCGATTTTTGTAAGAATAAATCGTGTTTACAGAGTAATCTAAAATTCCAGCTATTCTTTCATTATCATGTATGCCCATTCTTATTAAGGCAAAAATGCGAAGTTCTGTGTTCATCAATTCGTTTTTGCCTAAAACAATCTTATTCTCCAGACTAAAAAGCTGATTGAAATCTATAATGAACGATGGAAAAACTTTTAGAAAAATACGATCGAAAGTTTGTAGCAGCTCTTCCCTTTCTTTATCTAAGTGTAGAGTTTCTAAAGTACGCAATGCATCATCGTAACTTCTTGCCTGCAGTTTTTTTTCGATAGTTTTCTTAAACTTTTCCAGTTTTTCTAAATAACGAGAGTTGATGTTAAAGTAATAACCTATATAATCGTTTTTAATAAGATTTGCTTCTGCCAATTGTTGGTTTGCCATCTGTAAACTTTTGTTGGCATCAACAATAATTTCATCTGCCTTTTTTAATTTTTTAAGCTGTCTAAATACAATTATTGCAAAATATACAACAGCCACAACCAACAGCGTAATTAACAAGGCGTAAATGATCAATTGTCTCCGCTGCGCTTCTACTGTTTTAATTTTTTCTCCTTCTATAATAGGCAAAATATTGCCCACTTGTATCTCGCGGTGACGCGCGCCATAAAAATTTGCGTCGTCCATTGCTTGTTTTATATAGCTGTAGGAGTTTTTCATGTCGCCACGTTTATATAAAATGTCTGAAAGACTTAGCAGCGCAGTGGTTTCTTTGGTGGCCGATTTTATATCGGATATTGCCGCCTTAATTAAAAGCTCCAGCGCCTTTTGGCTATTGCCTTTTTGAGCGTAGATATAAGCTAAGGTACTGGCGTTTATGGCGTATTGATGAAGATCCATCTTCATGTTTATAAGCCGTTGATATGCGCTTAAAGATTGCTCGAAATCGCCCTCTCGCAAAGATTTTAAACCACTTAAGAAAAGATATTCGTAGGAGGTAGGAGGTATTTTAGAGAGCGCTTCGGTAATTAGCTTGCCACCAAGTTTGTTGTATTTTTCTGTCAGGGCGGGGTTGCGGTCAAAATCTGCAAGATCGTAATAACTCCTAGAGGCGAGCGCGTAGTATTCTATTTTCTCTTGCCCACTTAATTGTGCGGTGTCTATTTCGTTTAAAATCTCAAACGTTTCTTTAAACATGCCCGAAGACAGCATGGTAAAACCAAGTTTTACATTCGCATAAGCTATTTTTGATGGATTTTGCTCGCGTATCGCTTCTTGCTGCATTAAATGCGCGTAGGTATAGGCAGAATCGTAGTTAAAAGTCTTATAGGCTTCGTAAAGGTTTAGATATGCAAAGTAATTGGATTTTCTACCCGAACTATGCAACTGGTTCTTTAAAACGTTAATTTTATCTCGCTTTAGACTAATGTAAGACTGCTCATTTTTTAATACAGTGTTCAGTTCTGACAAAAGACTATCTACCCTAGATTGCCCTTGTGCCGGAAAAGCAACCGCCATTAAAAGCAATGCAAAAAGAAGATTTTTATAAGTGCGCAATAACATCTAAAATTTAGATTAAAACTATCCTAGAAACTTTAAATATCGGATTAAATTTGAAGATATTCTATTTTTAGCAGGGTTAGTATATTTTTTTTGTTGTGAAGTTTGATGGATTATCCAACGGTTGAGCATTCGGCGAGTTTATCGGTTGATGGTTGGGACAAATTAACGGCTGCACCATAGAAATGCCTTTTGCCTAGAGAAATTTATTTCTTCTAATCTCCTAAAGAACAATTAAATGCGACAGAACTGGTAAGCCTTTTTTAAATCTATCTTTGCAGGGCCAAATATTGTGCGAACGTCTTTACATTAGCAGCTGTACTTTGCAATTCATTACGGGAAAGCAAGAAACAGCGTTTGGAGTTGCCCTAATTTTTTGTAACCTGTTGCATTCATGTGTATCGCATCGTGATAGTACAAAGATTTATTGTATATGCTATATCCGCCTAAAAAAAACTGATCAAGAACAGGTATTCCATGAAGCTCGCAAACCCTTTTTTGCATTTCAACATATTTATTCACTCCCCCTGCATAAAACGGGTCATATCCGCCCCGATCATTAAAAGCCTTGCTAGAAGTAAAAAAGTAAATAATGGCTTTTGGATTTATTTCATAAATTTTCTTTATACAATAGTTAATTCCTCCAGCTTGGGTAACTAATTTTTCCTTATCAAAATGATCAAATTCAGTATAATCTGTATAGGTTCCAACCTCTCTATGGTTTGTATAGTCGTTTGTTGATGCCCAAAGCACATAAATATCAAATACACCAGCTTCATTAACCTGCTGCTGTAAAGATTTTCCTTGTAAAGAAGAAAAACCGGCACCGCCAACTCCAAAATTGCTAACCTTCATTCCCAAACATCTTTCCCATAAAACTTTAGCACTGTCGCTTGCTGGTACTACAGAAACAGAACCTCCAAAAACGGCCACAGATTTCCCATAGTTAAAAGATTCTTTAAAACTTATCGGTTTAACCCTATTTTGCGAATAAATACTAGTCGACAATAGGATTAATAAAACCGTCAAATAGTTCATTTTTCTTTTCATATTGTATTTTTTTTGTTAGATATATATCGGGGGATATACTTGTATCCTTTATAAATGAAGTTGGTCTAATTCGATGGCCTAAATTAACAATAAAATTAATTTTGCTGCTGTAGACCGAGAATTTTAATTGCGAAATAAGAAAAACCTGGAAATTGTTGCACTAACAGCAATTGAAGATTATTTTAAGCCTAAGGCTTTAATCTGCATTTAAATATCTAAAACTCTTCCGCAACATTTCGAACACAAAATTACCTGTTGTAGACTTTTGAAACTTGGCCTGAATAATTGCCGTTCTTCTTGGTGCCACAACTCGGTTAGATTGATGCGTGTGGAAAACGTAGTTTAGTTTCCCCTTCCCATCCAGAAAGAAATCACCGTGGCCGGTACCATTAATAGAAGTTTGTTTTTTGCTCAATATAGGATTACCCGAAAATTTCTTCCATGGGCCTAAAGGGCTTTTGCTTATTGCATACCCTACAGCATAATCAGGATTACGGAAATCGTTTGCCGAATAAAAAAGGTAATAAATATGGTTTCTTTTGAGGACGGTTGGCCCTTCGGTAACGCCCCAATCGGTGTTGGCTGTGTTTTCCCAACCTTCTTGTGCATGTAGGCATTCTACTGCTGTAGCTTCTTTAATCGACTGTAAATCATCGTTCATTTCGGCAACATACATTCGGTTTCCTCTTTCTAACCTTACATGATATAAGTAGATTTTCCCCTTATCGAAAAACACAAAAGGATCTATTATTTTTACGGGGGCTGCTATTGGCTTTTTCTCTTTTTGCGTGAAAGGACCAAGCGGGCTATCACTTTCCGCTATTGCGATTTGCTCGTTGGCCACGTAAGCCATAAAGAACTTTTTGTGGTAGTAAAAAACCTGTGGCGCCCAAAAGCCTTTCGACCCAAAAGCTTCGCCTTTTTTTAGTACGATACCCTCATTTTTCCAATGTACTTTATCTTGCGAGGCATAAGCTATAAACCCATTGTTAGAACCACTTTCGTTTGTACCGTATAAATAATAAGTTTTATGATGATAGAAAATGGTTGGATCTGCTAAATTGATTTGCTTGCTGCTCTGGGCGTAACTGCTTTGCATCGCGAGGAGCGTAATTAGAAAGCACCACAAACACCTTAATCTTCGTATCATCATATTTTTATTGAGTTACATCACTAAAAGCATGGCTAGATTAATTAAAAATGAGGTAAGAAAATCTTCCGATAACATAACCTGCAAAATAAGTTATCCCGATGGATGCAAAAGCAAGGAAGATGTAGATTGGTAGATTTTTTCTCATAATGTTTGTGTTGTAAATGGGCATCAGTATGGATTTTAGAATCTTTTTTTAGACTAATGCGTCAGTTTAAATTATTTTCTAGTTGTTACTTCGATTGTTTTTCCATCAGTCATTCCAAGTTTGTAAATTGGCAATAGACATAAAATGAAAATCGATCCAATAATTACCCAACGGATATAAATGTTGTTTGAGTCGAATATTTTTTCTAGGAGTATTCCCATATTATTTTTAAATTGTTGGTTACTAAGTTAGTTGTTATCTTCGAAAAACGTATTATAAATTTTAAAAAGAGCACAAGGGAAGAAATTGACTTCTAGCATTATCATAATTTCGCTAAAAAATCTTTTTGACCTCGGTGGCGTTTAAGATTAGTTTGACCACTCCTTGCATCCCGCAAAAGCGGAAAAAAAGCAAAAAAGGTTTTGACTAATTTTTTTACATGTCTACTTAAGTTCTAGAACCACCACAGAGAAGGGTGGGATTTCTACAGTTAAATTTTTGGCGTTCAATTTAGCACCATTAAATACTTGCGGATGGATTTCATTAGGTTTATCGAAAGAGTTAAAATCTTGCAGTTTTGCTGATTTTAAAATACGACCTGTAACCGTTTTATAGGCTTCGTCTCCCAAATCGATAGTTATGGTTTGCTTTTTTACAGGATCTATGTTTACCAAAGAAATATGTGTAGAACCTACTTTGTCTTTAGACGCAGATGCAGAAACTGCCGGCAATGCTTTACCATTGTGTACATAATTTTCTGATTTTACCTGTATAGGAATGAGCGTTGCATCTTGGTGCACGTTGTACATTTCCATTACATGATAGGTCGGCGTTTCTATGATTTTGTTGCCTTTTGTTAAAATAACAGCTTGCAATACATTTACCGCTTGCGCAAGGCAGGCCAACCTTACCCTATCGGCATGGTTGTTAAAAATATTTAGGGTACAACCCGCAATCATGGCATCTCTCATGGTATTTTGCTGATACAAAAACCCCGGATTTGTGCCCGGTTCTACATCATACCAACCTCCCCATTCGTCTACCACCAACGCAATTTTCTTTTTAGGATCGTACTTATCCATAATGGCCGAATGCTTGATAACCAATTCGTCCATAAACAGGGCGCTTTTCATCGTTTTGAAATACTCATCTTCATTAAATTTGGTGGCAGAACTTTTATGATTCCAATCGACAGAATAGTGGTGCATGGCAACACCTTGAAGCATGTGATTTGGAATATCGCGCATCAATGTTTCGGTCCAATGGTAATCGTCATCACTTGCACCAGATGCTATTTTAAAAAGGCCACCATCTACTCCCGGATCGCTCATAAATGTGGCGTACTTTCTATAAATATCTTTGTAATAATCGGCAGTCATATTGCCACCGCATCCCCAAGCTTCGTTTCCTACGCCCCAATACTTTACTTTCCAGGGTTTGTCTTGTCCGTTTTTTCTGCGAAGATCAGACATTGGACTTTTTGCATCGTAATTTACATATTGCACCCAATCGGCAAGTTCTTGCACTTCGCCGCTACCAACGTTTCCAGAAAGGTAAGGTTCGGCACCAATTTCCTTACACATATTTAAGAAATCGTGCGTTCCAAAACTATTATCTTCGGTAACGTTTCCCCACCAAGTATTTACCATACTTGGTCTCTTGGACTTATCGCCAATTCCATTTTTCCAATGATAGGTATCGGCAAAACAGCCGCCCGGCCACCGTAAAATGGGCACTTTTAACTTCTTTAGAGCCGCAATAATGTCGTTTCTAACGCCATTTGTATTTGGAATTTGCTTATTTCCTTCGCCCACGTAAAAGCCATCATAAATACATCTTCCTAAATGCTCTGCAAAATGCCCGTAAATATTTTTATTGATGGTTACGGGATTTTTACTTGCTTCTAACTGCACCGTGTTTTGGGCAGAAGCTGCGTTTAACATGCCTAAGGCCATTAAAAATAACAGGGGTTTTTTCATGGGGAAATTTTGATATATTAGTTTGCGTTCGTCTATATGCTGTTCATTTTCACTCGATTCCTAAAATTTCTTTGGCAAGCTCGATGGTTCGTTCGTTACCTGTATGTTTCCCACTCTCATCAGAAAGTTTTACCACGTCAATCCAGTCATCATCTTTTGGCATGGCTTGGGTCATTTTAATTACCATATTCATTGGTTTTGCACCCACATCGTTGGTTAAACTTGTACCGATGCCGAAAGAGATTCCAATTTTTTCTTTACAAGCTTTAGCAATGTGCGCTACTTTCTCGTAGTTCAATCCGTCTGAAAAAATAATGGTTTTGCTTAGCGGATCAATGCCCATCTTTTTATAGTGTGCAACAAGTTTATCGGCAAACTCTAAAGGGTCGCCACTATCGTGCCGAACGCCGTCAAACAATTTCGAGAACATTTTATCAAATTGCCTAAAAAAAACATCGGTGGTATAGGTGTCTGATAAAGCAATGCCCAAATCTCCGCGATAAACTTCTGCCCAATGGCTTAAACCCATTACATTTGCCATTTTAAATCCATATCGAGCACCGTGAAACATAAACCATTCGTGCGCATGCGTACCAATTGGCTTGGTGTTAAACTTCATGGCAAAATGAACATTGCTAGTACCTATAAAAGCGCCTTTGCCAAATTTACTCAGCGCACCCATAACCAAATGATGCACATGGTAAGAATGCCGCCGTCTTGTACCAAACTCGGCTACGGTAATGCCCAACTGACGATAGTTTTCGATTTTACTTTTTGTTTTCTCTATAATTTCTTCGTCAGAAACCCTAGCTAAATCTTTCATTACATAAAAAAGCTCGCTAATAAGCGATAGAATTGGCACTTCCCATAAAATGGTGCGGTACCACAGTACTTCAATATGCACCTCTATCTCATCTGCAGTTTGCACTATAGAAACTTCTTCGGGATTATAGGTGTATCCTTCTAAAAAATCTAAATAAACTGGGTCTAAGTATGGACAAGATTGTTCTAAAAAATATTTTTCGTCTTTGGTTAATTTCAGCGTTGCCATTGCATCGATTGCAGCACGCAACGCTTGGTCAAAATTAGGGGGGAAAGCGTGCTGCCCGCGGTTGATAAATTTATATCGCGCACGCGCAAAAGGAAATAATTTAATCACTCCCTGTTGCATCGTAAACTTGTAAAAGTCGTTATCTAATATGGAGGTAAATCCTGCTTGCGGTTTTAGGTTTGTCATATCATATTAATAACCCATTCGACTTTGTTATTCGCTCAGCAATGCTGTTTTACTTTCATCTAACTTTGCTTCCTCGGCATCGCCCAATGTAGGGAATTTTAAATTTAAACTTTTCAACTTATCTGTAATAATTTCGCTTATTGCCAAGCGGGCATACCACTTTTTATCTGCCGGAATAATGTGCCAAGGCGAATCTTTAGTGGCAGTTTCGTTAATAGCTTCCTCGTAGGCGTCCATATATTTACCCCAGAGCGCTCGTTCCTTTAAATCTCCAGAAGAAAATTTCCAATTTTTTGTGGGGTCGTCTATCCTATCCAAAAACCTGTCTTTTTGTTCTTCTTGGCTCACATTTAAAAAAAACTTTAAAATAACTGTTCCATTGGCGATTAAGTGTTTCTCGAAATTTCTGATGCTCTCATAGCGTTGTGACCAAAACTTCTTATTAATGTCGGAAACGTTAGCGTAACCTGGAATATGTTCGTTTAGAATATATTCTGGATGTACCTTACAAACCAGCACATTCTCGTAGTGCGATCTATTATGGATACCAATTCTGCCGCGCTCTGGCAAAGCTCGGTAATGGCGCCATAAAAAATCGTGGTCGTATTCTAAAGCACTTGGCGTTTTAAAGCTAAATACTTGGCAACCTTGCGGATTTAAGCCACTCATTACATGTTCTATCGCACTATCTTTACCGGCAGCATCCATCGCTTGGAAAAGAATAAGTATAGAGCTACTGTCATCGGCATACAACTTTTCTTGCAAATCGCTCATTTCTATTTTAGCTTTTGCCAAGTCGTCTTTGCCTTGTTTTTTATGGTAATCGCCAGTATTATTTGTTTTGGCATTTTTTAACACAAATTTATTACCGCCATGTACAATAAGTTCTTTAAATTCGTTTTTCATACTTAGTGTTTTAAGATAGAATGAAATTTAAATATAGACTAAAAAAATCCGAAATTAATAGCCTGCTCATTATTTATAGTTTTTCATATATTTAAGCCCACAGCATTTAGCCTTTACCACCATCTACTTTAATATGTTTAAAGAAATAAAAAACAGATACTTACGCTACTTTATAATCCTAATTTACTTCATCATTATTTTCTTTGCATCGCTACAATTAAATTTTCTGGGGTTATTTGGGTATTCACCAAGCCGGAGCGACATTAAGCAACCTACACAAAGAGTTGGTTCTGAGCTCTACACCGCAGATGGAAAATTAATTGGCAGATATTATAAGGAAAACCGCACTCCTGTAAATTATAACGAAATTCCGACCAGCGTAATCAATGCTTTGGTGGCGACAGAAGACGTGCGTTTCTATAAGCATTGGGGCATCGATTTTCAAGCGGTTGGCAGAGCGGTTATTGGCTTAGGGCAAGATGGCGGTGCAAGTACCATTACCCAACAATTGGCAAAGAACCTATACCGCACGAGGTATAACAAATCGCAAGGGTTGCTTGCAAAAATACCCGTGATAAGAACTGTTATTTTTAAGTTTAAAGAATGGATGACAGCCGTAAAGCTAGAAGCCAATTACTCTAAAAACGACATCATCACCATGTATTTAAATACTGTGTCGTTCGGCAATAACACTTATGGCATAAAAACGGCGAGTAGAATTTATTTTGATAGGGAACCAAAAAATTTAAAAATCGAAGAATCTGCCCTTTTGGTTGGTATGTTAAAAGGAACAACCCTTTATAACCCGACTAAAAATCCAAAAAATGCCCTTAATCGGCGCAATGTGGTTTTTACCCAAATGAACAAGTACCATTATTTGAGTACGGATAGCATGGTGATGCTTAAAAGCGAGCCTATAACACTTAATGCAGGAAAATTAGACGACAGCAGCGATGGCGATTCTTATTTACGCGCTGCCGTGGCAAAGTATTTAGAAAAATGGTGTAAAGACAATGGATACGATTTGTACGAAGATGGCTTAAAAATTTACACCACCATCGATTCTAAATTGCAAAAATATGCTGAAGAAGCTGTGCAAGATGAAATGAAGATTTTACAACGTAGGTTTTACAACGTTTGGGGAAAAGAAGATCCATGGTATGATTCTGAGAAGAAAAAGGTTGACTTTCCGGATCGAGCAAAAAAATCGCTGCCAATTTACAACCTGCTGTTAAAGAAATTCCCCAATCAGCCAGATTCTATAGACAACTACTTTAATAAAAAGAAGCGCATGCAGATCTTTACCTATAAAGGTGATAGAGATACGCTGTTCTCTACCATGGATTCCATTCGTTACTACGGTAAAATCTTAAATACAGGTATGATGACCATGGAGCCATCAAGCGGAAAAATTAAAGTATGGGTGGGCGGCATAGACCATAAATTTTTCAAATATGACCATGTAAATCAGGCCAAACGGCAAGCCGGCTCTACTTTTAAACCGTTTGCATACCTCACGGCACTTGAGCAAGGCATGAGCCCATGCGATAAAATGACCGATAAGCCTGTTAGGATTGAGTATCAAGACAAAGGAGTTACTAAATATTGGGAGCCTAAGAATGCAGACTGGGGCAATACTTATCAAGACATGAGCTTACGTTTGGCTATGGCAAGATCCGTGAATTCCATCACGGCACAACTTACCGAAAAAGTAGGCTGGGACAATGTGGTAAAATGGGCGCATGAATGTGGTATAGATAGCCACTTAGAATCCGTTCCATCGGTAAGTTTGGGATCTAACGATGTTAATGTCTACGAGATGGTTAAAGCCTATAGCACCTTTATGGGCAAAGGCGTAAGAACCGACCCAATTTTGGTAGAAAAAATTACCGACCAAGATGACAAGGTAATAGAAGACTTCGTTCCAAAAACTAAGAAGGTGTTAAGTGACGAAATTGCCTGGTTGATGACGTATATGTTTAGAGGTGGAATGGAAGAACCTGGAGGTACATCGCAGGCTTTATGGGAATGGCCAAACCTATTTAAAAAGAACAACCAAATTGGTGGAAAAACTGGTACATCTTCTGATTATGTAGATGCTTGGTATATGGGATTAACGAAAGATTTGGTGACAGGCGTATGGGTAGGTTGCGATGAGCGTACAGCGCATTTTAAAAATGGCGACCAGGGAGAAGGGTCTCATACTGCACTACCTATTTTTGCCAAATTTATGGAAAAAGTCTATCTAGATCCCAACTCGGGATACACTTATGGCCCTTTTCCTAAACCAACCGTACCAATTACTCGCAGCTACAACTGCCCGAGTCCGCGGATTGTAAGAGACACCGCAACGGTAGATACGACAGTTGTTGATTCTACAAGTTTTGAGCCACCTGCTGTAGAAGACCAACAGCAACAGACGCCCACAGAAACAGCACAACCTGTGGTAAAAAAAGAAGAACCAAAAAATACACCACCCAAGAATACGCCACCTGTTACTGCAACACAGCCGCTTAGCAACAAAGAAGAGCGAGAACTTAAAAGAAAACAAAGACAAGAAGAGCGAGAACGAAGAAAAAAAGGAAATGAATAACTGCTGAACATAGATTTTGGTTGTGATATTAAAACTTTGCTAAAGAACCTGTAAAATCTTTTTTGATCGATAATCCGTACATTTATAACATAATATTTCAAACGCACAACACATGAAAATTGGCCATTTCAAATTGAGGCGACTTGCCCCTGTTTTAATCTTATTAGCTGTTTCTTTATCTGCGCAAGCCCAATATTTTGGTCAAAACAAAGTGAGGTATAAAAAAATGGATTTTAAAGTGTTGCAGACGCCGCATTTTGAAATCTACTATTACTTAAAAAATCCTGCTTTTATAAAAAAATTCTCTCAAGATGCAGAGACTTGGTACAAAATGCACCAAGAAGTTTTTAGAGATACTTTTTTAACAAAAAACCCGATTATCCTATACAACAACCACGCAGATTTTCAACAAACAACTGTGTTAGATGGCGATATTGGAATTGGAACAGGCGGTGTAACGGAGGCCTTAAAAAACCGCGTAATTATGCCCATTATGGATTTGAGCAGTCAAACCAGGCACGTACTTGGGCATGAGCTTGTGCACGCTTTCCAATATCATTTGTTGCTCGAAAAGGATTCTATAAGTTTAGAAAATGTTGGCCAAACGCCGCTGTGGATGGTTGAGGGAATGGCTGAGTATTTATCAATTGGAAAAAAAGACGCCTTTACTTCTATGTGGATGCGCGACGCCATGTTAAACCGAGATATTCCTTCTCTTAAAGACCTTACAAATTCAAACAAATATTTCCCTTACAGATACGGTCAAGCATTCTGGACTTATATTGGCTCGCAATATGGCGATACCACCATCGTTCCACTATTTAAAAATACCGCAAAATACGGCTACGAAAACGCCATAAAATACACTTTCGGATATGACGACCAGACTTTATCTGGTTTATGGAAAAAATCCATTGATGACCATTATAGGCCGATGCTGAAAGCCGACAGCAGCCAGATTAAGATTATAGGAACCAAAATCCTCGATAATAAAAATGCCGGCAACCTAAATGTTGCTCCATCTCTTAGCCCAGATGGTAAGTACATTTCTTTTATGAGCGATAAAGATCTTTTTGGTATAGACTTATACCTTGCAGATGCAAAGACCGGAAAGGTTATTAGAAAATTGAGTAGTCAGGTTAGAAATAGCGATATTGACAATTACAATTTTATAGAATCTGCTGGCGCTTGGTCTCCAGACGGAAAACAGTTTGCTTTTAGTATTTTTAGTCAAGGAAAGAACGAACTTCTAATCATCAATGTGGCAAATGGAAATACGGTGTTGCGCACAAAACTGGGCGATGTTGCCGAGTTTAGCAATTTATCTTGGTCGCCAAATGGGAAGGATATTGCGTTTTCTGGTTTATTAGAAGGCCAAAGTGACATATTTTCTTACAATCTAGATAGTAAACAGGTAACCAACATTACCAACGATGTTTATTCTGATTATGCACCAAGCTTTTCTCCGGACGGCAAAAAAATTGTTTTTTCTTCTGAAAAAGTTGCTGTAGAATCAAACAATGTCGCCGCGGTAAACCCTATAAATTTATCTGTTTATGACATCGACTCTAAGACAATTTCTAATATTGATGTATTTGCCGGTGCCAACAACTTAAATGCGCAGTTTTCTGGCGATAGTCAACACGTATATTTCCTATCCAATAGAGATGGATTTAGAAACCTATACAAGTATAATTTCGCAGACAATACGGTAGATCAACTTACAGATTATTTTACCGGAATTAGCGGGATTACAGAATACTCTCCCGCCATTTCGGTATCTAGGAATGACGAGATTGCTTATAGTTATTACCGTTATCAGAGATACACACTTTACGATACGAAGCTAAGTTCATTTACGCCAAAGAGAGTTGGAAATCAAGATGTAAATTTCGATGCAGCTATCCTCCCTCCAATGGAAAATTATGGGGTAAACATCATCAATTCAAACCTTAAAAATTTCGATAGATTTGAAAAAGTAAATCAAGATTCAGTTAGGCTTGTGCCTTATCGCCCAAAATTTAAGTTAGATTATTTGGCAAACAGCGGAGTCGGGGTTTCTACAAGCAGGTTCGGCACCGGTGTGCAAGGCGGTATTGTTGGCATGTTTAGCGATATTTTGGGAACCAACAAAATCATTGCAAATCTATCTGTAAATGGAGAAATTTACGATTTTGGAGGCTTGGTGGGCTACATCAACCAAGAAAGCAGAATAAATTGGGGGGCGGCTATTTCGCACATCCCTTACACTTCTGGCTTTAGTTCTTACGGAGTTGAACAGTTGCCTGCAAACGGTGGGGGAAATATCGATGCCATTAATTATCGCACAGACATCATCCGTACTTTCGAAGATCAATTTCAGGTGTTCGGAGCATATCCGTTCAGCAAGATACATAGATTCGAACTTGGCGGCGCATTTTCCCATTACAGTTACAGAATCGATCGATACAGCAACTATTATAGTCAACAAGGATATTACTTAGGATCGCAGCGAAGTAAATTAAGCAATGACCAAGCAGAAATGGATTATGGAGTTCCGTTTAATCCCTTTACCCTTTATCAACTAAACGCGGCTTTTGTAGGCGACAATTCTCTACTTGGTCTTACCGCACCGCTCGAAGGTTTTAGGTATCGGGTAAGCGGCCAAAAATACTTGGGGACTTATGATTTTTATGCCGTTACCGCCGATTTAAGAAAATATTGGCGCGTTAAACCTGTTACCATTGCTGTACGTAGTTATAACGATTTTAGGATTGGAAAAGATGCAGATAGGCTCTATCCAAATTATATTGGTTACTCTTACTTGATAAGAGGTTATGAAGCAAATTCTATTTACAAAACGCAAACGGGTAACGTAAGTAACACCTTTAACATTAACCAATTGAGCGGCAGCAAGATTGCGGTGTTTAACTTCGAATTGAGGCTTCCATTTACCGGGCCTAAAAAATTGGCACAAATACCCTCAAAATTGTTGTTTTCTGATCTAAATTTATTTTTTGACGCAGGCGTAGCTTGGACAAACGACACGAAGGTTGCGTTTAAATCTAATCCGACCTATACAACCGAACCGGTATTAGACAATCAGGGAAATCCTGTGTCAGATGCCAATGGCGACCCCCTAACTTACCAAAGCACAAACGAGCGTACGCCCGTAATGAGTGCAGGAGTTTCTTTAAGGGTAAATGTATTTGGGTACTTTGTGTTGGAGCCTTATTATGCTTTTCCTTTTCAACGGAAAGATGTTAAAGCAGGTGTGTTTGGGTTGACGTTTGCGCCAGGTTGGTAATTGCAAACCTCCTTTAATTTAGTGAAGAAAGCTAAATTTAAATACCTATTTTATTGATTTAATTTATGGATTACAGAAAATACGTTTACATACCCGCAGTGCCAGAAGAAGTTTATCTGGCGGTTACCAAACCTCTAAGCATCCAATTATGGACAGGTGCCGAGGTTGAATTTGAAGAACAAGCAGAAACAGAATTTTTGTTTTGGGATGGTGATATTTGCGGGAAAAACCTTGCCTTCGAATATGGAAAAAAGATAGAACAAGAGTGGTATTTTGGCACGCAGAAAGAAAAATCTATGGTAACCATAAAGCTGCACCCAGATAAAACTGGCACTTCTTTGGAATTTCGGCAAACCAATATTCCAGATGAGGATTTTGAAGATTTTACAGCTGGTTTGGAAGAAAATTATTTTGGCGGACTGATAGATTTTTTTGAAGAATAGCCACTTCTGTTAAAAAAAGCAGAAGTAAAACCGAACAAAAGTGGGATCTTGTTTCCCTTGTTGAATTTATAAACTCAAAACTCTTTTAATCGCCTCTTTAATTTCTTGAAGAGTATTTATATCGATAAATCCTATTTTTTTGATAAGCCGTTTTTGCGACAGCGATCGAATTTGGAAACAATCGGCAGAGGAAACTTTTGCAAGCCCATTGCTTACGCTAAGGTTGATTTTCACCATCCATGGAGCAATTTTATAATGCTCCTTCCAATCTGTAATTGGTACAATAATTTTAAGTGGCAGTTTACCAAGTCCGTCATCATTCACAATTACCGCAGGTCTCGTTTTCCTTATTTCAGCACCTTTTGTTGGGTCAAGATCGATTAACCAGGCTTCATTTTGCCTCATAAAAACCATCTAAATCTATGCTATTAAAGGAAGTTAACTCTTCGTCGTTCGTATAATCGTTAAAAAGCATATCGGCTGCAACTTCCATTTGCTTTCTCTGTTCCTCCTCTTTAATAGATTTTATAGTTTCTTCCACTACATAAAAACGTTGAGGGAGTGGCAACCTTTTAATTTCTTGCATTAAATATCCTGTTTCCATAGCCAACGTCTTCTAATTTAAAATACTATTTCACCTCTGCTTTTTCCAATCCAGAAATGTGTTTTTTGATGCAAACTTATTTTAAAGGTACGAATAAATTATATTTGAGACACCATCCAATAGGAATTGTAACCCATTTAAAAAACATATTCTACCAAATCTTGTTCTCCTTCTAAATTTAACCACTAAACTATGAATAAGACTATAGGAATTATTTTGATTGTTGTAGGAATTGTAATGTTGGTGTGGACTGGCTTCTCTTATACCAAAAAAGAAAAAATTGTAGACGCCGGGCCAATCCAAATATCTGCAGATAAGCAAAAAGATGTTAACTGGCCTCCGTACGTAGGTGGGATTGTTTTATTAGCAGGGGTTATAGTGCTTGTTACTGCTAAGAAAAAATAACCAATTATACTTTGGAATTTTAGGAACAAGACAACTTATCTAATCTGTTAAAATGCGCTGATATTAGCACGAAGATGCTTGTGTTTGACTTGGGTATGAACCCAACTCAAATTTTAAAAACTGGATTGTTTTTGGCGACTGCCTTTTCAAAACCGTTCTTTTTAGCAATTGCCAAATAAACGATGGGTTTTTTATAGGTGATTGATTCTGGACGAAAGTTCTACTATTTTAGTCAATAATTTGTTTTTCAATATACCTAGAATTCATCAAACCTAACACACCCATGTAGGTAAGGGTAAAAGAGAGCATATCGCCAACTTTTAAACCTTTGCTGTTATCGCCCAAATCCAAAACCAACATATCAGAGCTTGCCTCAATAATTTCAACCTCTTTGTTATCTGGCATCATGTACCGAGGGTTACAATCTAATAAGCCTATATCTAAAATGGCCCTGTAATGCTTCTTACCAATGTCTTGAGGATTGATAGCTGGCATTTCTCCAGACACGTTAATGCTTTGAATTCCACTAGGTGTCTTTGGCTTTTCGAGCAACTCTATAATTTCTGCGTAAAGTTTAAATACATCGTTGTTCATTCCTTTTACCGTTTTGTTTGTAAAAAGATTTAGCCCAAAAAACAACATCTCTCCTATCCTAAAATGGTTTACGGCACTTGGCAACTGTTTTTGGAGCAATAACGGAACGGTTACGCTGGTTCCACCAGAAACCCATGGAATGTGTATGTTAAACTTAGTTTCTATCAATTGCTTGTACAAACTTAGCTGCACAAGTTTATCGTGCGATGGCAATATACCGTTTAAGCAATTTAGGTTTGTACCAAGTCCGACAATATTAATGTTGGGCATATCCACTACCTGTGCATAAAAAGCCATCAACTTATCGCCAATAACTCCCTCGCGCAGATCGCCCATTTCTACCATTATTATAATTTTATGAGTCTTATTCTGCCTTATTGCTTCTTCGCTCAAAAGTTTTATGGTACTCAGCTCGGTATTAAAACTTACATCGGCATAAGTTACTACTTGTTTTAAATTTCTACTTGCCGGCGGCTTAATATACACCGTTTGTGCTTCTGGGGCCACTTGCTTTATGACCTTTAAATTGGTAATTCTGGTGTCGTGAAATTCTGTAACGCCCAACCGAACCAATTCCTCTAAAAATAATTTATTACCGCAGAGCAACTTAGAAACCACTCCCCACTCTACGTTTGCCTCTAAAAACCAAGCTTGAAGCTTTTGATAATTGTGCTCTAGTTTACTGCGATATAACTTTAAATACGCCATTATTTTTTTTTAGTCGATAAAATAATTAGATTTTTGACATCTACCGTTGCAGACGCATCTCTAAATATTTATTACTAAAGCCCAGTCGCTCATATAATTTCTTCGCAGGATTATCTGCTTCCACATGCAGGGCAATATCTCCTTTAGCGGTTTCGATGGTTTTTACCATCAAGGTTTTTCCAAGCCCCTTTCCTCTCATATCTTCGTGCACGGCAATGTAAACCAAAATATTTTCGGGAATATACTTCTTCATCCCGGTTTCGTTTACAACTACAGCTGCAAGAATTTCAGCCTCTTCTACAGCCAAAATAACAAATCCGCCCTTGGCAAACACATAGCCAAGGCAAGCAAGAATGTCTTCTTTCTTATCTCCGAACCGCCCTAAATGGTGTTCTAAAAAAGCCGCAACTTTATGGTTTGTAAAAATTAAATCTTCCCCCGTTTCACCGCTCAGTTTTTTAAAAATCATGTTGACTATTTTTTTTTGAAAAAAGCAGATAAAGTGTAAATACTTTAATTGCTTTTATATAAGAATGTTGCAAATATAAAATTTCAATCGTCAAAATGTAATTTTACTAAATCGTTTTTCTGATAAAATTGCTCTTTACGTATCGTTTTTGTACTTTAGAGCGTCAAATTTTAACCACAATATGAAAAAATTATTTTTTTATCAAGCTTTTGCGTTAACGCTAATTTTGGGCACAAGCTTTTCCATCCGCGCAAGCGCACAACAAGAAATTAAAGCAGAAAGCGTAAAAAACACGGCTACCACTGCTACAAATAGTTTCTATGTAAGCAACAGAGCACCGCTGTTGCAAAGTCATTTTATTAAGCTGCCCATTGGAAGTGTTACGCCCGGCGGGTGGCTACATAAAGCGCTAGAACTGCAAAAAAACGGGTTGACCGGAAATTTGGGCGAAATAAGCATTTGGCTTTCTAAAGACGACAATGCTTGGCTACATAAAGATGGCAAGGGGAAATATGGTTGGGAAGAGCTTCCGTATTGGTTAAAAGGTTATGGAAATATAGCGTATATGCTTAAAGACCCAAAAATGTTATCGGCAACCAAGTTTTGGATCGATGCAGCAATAAACAACCAAAGAGAAAACGGAGATTTTGGACCCTTGGTTTATAAAGGTGAGGGTAAAAGAGACCTTTGGACAAACATGCCGATGCTTTGGTGTTTGCAATCTTATTATGAATACAGCAAAGACCCTAGAGTAATAGAGCTGATGACCAAATATTTTAAATGGGAATTAACCATTCCTGATGATAAATTTTTGGAAGATTATTGGGAAAATAGCCGTGGCGGCGACAACTTGGTAAGCGTTTATTGGCTTTACAACCGTACTGGCGATAAGTTTTTACTAGATTTAGCGACGAAACTAGACAGAAACACCGCCAACTGGCGCCAAAAAGACAATCTACCTAACTGGCACAACGTAAACGTGGCTGAGTGCTTTAGAGAACCCGCAACCTACTATTTACAAAGCCATAAAGAATCTGATTTAATGGCGAGTTATAATGACCAACATTTAGTAAGAAATATTTATGGCCAAGTTCCAGGTGGGATGTTCGGTGCAGATGAAAACGCAAGAAAAGGTTATGACGATCCAAGGCAAGCGGTAGAAACTTGCGGGCTGGTAGAACAAATGACATCAGATGAAATGATGCTGCAGATGACCGGAGACACTTATTGGGCTGCAAATTGCGAAGACGTAGCATTTAACACCTTTTCTGCTGCCTTTACGCCAGATTATAAAGCCTTACGTTATTTAACCGCGCCCAACATGGTTGTTAGCGATTCTAAAAATCATCATCCTGGAATAGATAACTCTGGTCCATTTTTAATGATGAACCCATTTAGCAGCCGTTGTTGCCAGCACAACCATGCAGCAGGTTGGGTTTATTACGCAGAAAACGCTTGGATGGCTACACCAGACAACGGAATTGCAGCACAACTTTACACGCAGAGTTCGGTAAAGGCCAAAGTTGGAAATGGCGCAAATATAACGCTTACAGAAACCACAAAATACCCATTTGAAGATATGGTTGCCTTTAGTGTGGCAACACCAAAAAGTGTTAACTTTCCTTTGTATTTGCGCATTCCAGAATGGTGCAAAAGCCCAGTAATTAAGGTAAATGGAAAAGTAGTTGTGGTAGATGCAACAGCTGGAGAATACGTTAAGGTAACCAAACTTTGGAAAAACAAAGACCAAATTACCCTTCAACTTCCGATGGACATTACCGTTAAACAATGGGCAAAAAATAAAAACAGTGTAAGCGTTAATTATGGCCCACTCACCTATTCCTTAAAAATAGATGAAGACTACATTAAAAAAGACAGTAAAGAAACAGCCATTGGCGATTCTAAATGGCAGGCGAATGCCGACCCTAGTAAATGGCCATCTTTTGAAATTCTACCAAAATCGACTTGGAATTTTGGCCTGTTACTAGACCAAAAAAACCCAAAAAATTCTTTTAAAGTGGTAAGAAGACCTTGGCCAAAAAACGATAATCCTTTTACAAATGCAACCGCACCAATTTTATTAGAGGCAAAAGGAAAAGAAATTCCAAGCTGGACAATAGATTCTACCGGTTTGGCTGGTATACTGCCGCAAAGCCCAGTTAGAACAGAAACAAAAACAACGCCGTTAACGCTTGTACCAATGGGTGGAGCGCGCTTACGTATCTCTGCTTTTCCTGTGGTAGATTAAATACCTTATTCTTACTTAAAAAGCCGCCATATTGGCGGCTTTTTTTTGTGCCTATCCAAAGCCGACCAACTGTATAGCTTTAAAGAATTATTTTCTGGTTATTGTTCTCTTTAGCCATTACGTAAAAAATTGCTAACATATCTATCCAAAGCTCTTTTTTTTTGCTACTTTACAATCGAAACCAACCCGCCACAAAAAATGAATCAGCCCTCTAAATATGCGTCTTCAACAAGTAAAAAACTTATTTTTTTAAGTGTTCTCACTCTTTCTGTCCTTGCAATAGCAACTATCTTTTTCTTTAACAGAAAGAAAACGCAACAAAACAATCAGGCGTATGCCAAATATATAGAGTCTTATACTTCTGGCACTATTTCTAAAACTAGTTTTATTAGGGTGCATCTGGCAAATGCAGTAGCCGGGATGAAAGACCTAAACAAAGCAGAGACAAGAGATCTGTTCGACTTTTCTCCATCGATTAGTGGCAAAACTTTTTGGGTGGATCCTCAAACCATAGAGTTTAGGCCTGATGAACCCCTGAAACCGGGAAAAACTTATGATGGAACTTTTAAGCTTTCGGAAGTTTTAACGACTGAAAAAGGGTTGGAAGATTTCGATTTTGAGTTTAGGATAATAAAACCAGGCCTTGCTTTCAGGCAAAATGGATTGGTTTCGCAAAACAATACTTCGTTAGCTTACATGAAATTAACTGGTGAAGTGGCGACCTCTGATGCCGAAGAGACACAAGCCATAGAAAAAACAGTATCGATAGATTTTAATCAAAAATTAAAAATAAAATGGCAACATGACCCATCGAAACACACCTCGAAATTTACCATAGACAGCATTAAAAAGCAGGCAACAGACCAGACGCTTAAATTAGTTTGGGATGGTGATGCGATAAACGCCGCGCAAAAGGGCGAAGAAGAGATTCGTGTGCCTGCCTTAAACAAGTTCGAGGTTTTAAACATTAGGGCCGTGCAAGGCGAAGAAGATTATGCCTTAGTTCAATTTTCTGAGCCTGTTGGTGTTGGCCAAGATTTAAATGGCATGATTAGCCTTGGCAACCTGAGCGATTTGAGATATACCATTGATGCAAGCCAAGTAAAAGTGTACGCAGCAGAAGAGCTGAAAGGCGATTATGCAGTAAAAGTAATTGCTGGCATAGAAAACATCAACCAGAAAAAATTGCCTGAAAGCAAAACAGCCAATCTCGTTTTCGAAGATAAAATGCCTGCTGTTACCATTTCTGGCGCAGGCACCATACTACCAAATTCGGGAAAGTTGGTATTGCCCTTTGATGCGATAAACCTTAAAGCGGTAGATGTTACCGTTATAAAAATTTACGAGAATAACATCCCTCAATTTTTTCAAACAAACAGTTACAACGATGGAAATGAACTGCGTAGAGTGGCGAAACCGCTGTTGCAGAAAACAGTTAGACTGGATGAAGATAAATCCATCAACCTCCATAAAAAAAATAGGTTTAGTTTAGATTTAGATAAGCTTATTCGTACCGAACCCGGCGCCATGTATCGCGTTAGCATCGCCTTTAGGCCAGAGTATAATGCATTTAATTGTAAGATAGACAAAACGGAGAATGGAGATGAAGACGAATATAACAATCGGTACGGAGACGATAATTATGGCGAAAAAATAGATGAAGACGACGATTTTTGGCAACACTACAATGATTATTACCCAAAAAATTACCGTTGGGATGATAGAGAAGATCCTTGTACACCTTCCTACTACACCTCAGATAAATGGGCGAGTAGAAATTTAATTGCCTCAAACATAGGGCTGGTAGCGAAAAGGGGGAACGACAAAAGCATGTTAATTGTAGCCACAGATTTACTAACTGCAAAACCATTAAGCGGCGTAAGTTTTGATATAATGGACTACCAAAAACAGGTTATTTATTCTGGTAAAACCGATGGCGATGGCTTTGCAAAGTTCGACCTAAAAAAGACACCTTTTTTATTGATTGCCAAAAATGGTGCTGAACGCGGATATTTAAAATTAGACGACGGAAACTCCCTGCCGCTTAGCAGATTTAACGTTGGCGGAGATATGGTACAGAATGGATTAAAAGGATTTATTTACGGCGAAAGAGGCGTTTGGAGACCTGGAGATAGTGTTTTTTTATCGTTTATGTTAGAAGATAAACTAAAAAAGCTCCCAGAAAACTATCCGGTAAGTATGGAGTTTTACAACCCGAAAGGGCAGTTGTACAAAAGACTTACAAACGCCAAACCTTTAAATGGGTTTTACACCTTTAAAACAGCTACAGAAAATACATCGCCAACTGGCAACTGGCTGGCAAAAATAAAAGCAGGAGGTGCAACTTTTTCTAAAACCATAAAAATAGAAACGGTTATGCCGAACCGATTAAAGATTAATTTCGACATCGGCGATAAACCTTACCTAACCTCTGGCTCTTCTACCGCAACGCTTTCTGCAAAATGGTTGTTTGGCGCCGATGCACAAAATTTAAAGGCAAAAGTAGATGTAAACTTAAACACCACCGAAACCAAATTCAAGGGATTCGATGGCTATAGTTTCGATAATCCAACTGTAAATTTTCAATCGCAGGTTAAAACCATTTTCGATGGTAGCTTAAATGAAAAAGGCGAAGCAACGATAAACACCAACTTAGACCAAAATGCTACGGCACCTGGCGTTTTAAAAGCCAACTTTACCACAAAGGTATTTGAACCAGGAGGCAACTTTAGCATAGATTATTTGAGTGTTCCTTACCACATGTATAAAAATTACCTCGGTGTAAAAGCACCACAAGGTGATAAGTTGACGGGCATGTTGGTAACAGGCAAAGACCATAAAATGGCTATTGTGAACGTAAATACCGATGGCAAACTACTAACAGGCAATAAAACCGTAGAAGTAGAATTGTATAAAACACAATGGCGCTGGTGGTGGGAACAAGATAACCAGTACACTTACGCAAACTTTACGCAAAACAAATACAATAAGCTTATCGAGACCAAAAATGTAACGCTAACCAACGGAAAAGGAAGTTATAATTTAAGGGTTGATGAGCCAAACTGGGGCCGTTATTTAATCTTAGTACGTAGTTTAGACGGTGGTCATGTAACTGGAACTTCGGTGTATATAGATTGGCCAGGCTGGCAACAACGCGAACAAGGAAGCAACCCAACCGAAGCTGCAATGCTTTCTTTTACAGCCAACAAAGAAAAATTTAAAGTTGGCGAAGACATTACGCTTACCATGCCATCTAGCAAAAATGGCCGTGCACTTATTTCGTTAGAAAATGGAACCCGCGTGGTTAAAACGTTCTGGGTAGACACCAAAGCTGGCGAAACGCAATTTACCTTTAAGGCAGAAAAAGAAATGAGCCCTAATGTGTTTGCTAACGTAACCATGTTGCAGCCACATGCGCAAACTATAAATGATTTGCCGATACGGATGTATGGTGCCATTCCTTTGCTGATAGAGGATCCGCAAACCATTTTGAAGCCAACAATTAAAATGTTGGATAAAATTAAACCCGAAACCGAAAACACCATTACCGTTGGAGAGCAAAACGGCAAGGCAATGACATACACAATTGCCTTAGTTGATGAGGGATTATTGGATCTTACCAGATTTAAAACGCCCGATGCGCATGCTGCATTTTATGCTAGAGAAGGTTTAGGCGTAAAAACTTGGGATTTATTTGATTACGTGCTCGGTGCCTACGGCGGAAACTTAGAACGCATTTTAAGCATTGGTGGTGACGGAAGCATTAGTAAAAATCTGAGCCCGGCGAAAGCAAACCGCTTTAACGCAGTGGTAAAATTTATGGGGCCATTTTACTTGGCAAAAGGACAAACAGCCACCCATAAATTTAAGTTGCCACAATATATAGGTGCTGTTCGCGCAATGGTGGTTGCCGGAAATGACGGCGCTTATGGATCTGCGGAGAAATCTGTACAGGTTAAAAAACCACTAATGGTACTTGCAACTGTGCCGAGGGTGATTGGTCCGGGAGAAAGTTTTAGACTTCCGGTTACCGTTTTTGCTACCGAAAACAATTTAAAAAATGTGTCGTTAAGTCTGCAAACCAGTAATTTGATTATTGAAGGCAACAATAAAACTACCTTACATTACGCTAAAGTTGGTGATCAAATGACCTATTTTGATGTGAAAGCGCCAGAGAAAGTTGGCATTGCCAAGATAAAAGTCATCGCGCAAAGCGGAAACGAAAAAACAGTTTACGATGTAGAAATGGACATTCGAAATCCAAATCCTTATGTAACCAATGTAGTTTCTGCAACCTTACAACCTGGGCAAAAATGGTCTGTCGATTACAAGCCAATTGGTATGGAGGGTACAAACTCAGGTTCCTTAGAAGTCTCTTCTATTCCTGCCATAAATTTAAGCAAGCGGTTAAATTTCTTAATCCAATACCCTCATGGCTGCATTGAGCAGACCACTTCTGGCGTTTTTCCTCAATTATTTTTAGATCGTTTGACGAAGTTAACCGAAACTCAAAAAGCAAAAGCGGAGAAAAACATCAAAGCGGGCATCAACAAGCTTAAAGATTTCCAAACGGTAAGCGGTGGCCTCTCCTACTGGCCAGGTGATCCAAATGCCGACGAATGGGGGACCAATTACGGCGGTCATTTCTTAATTGAAGCGCAAAACGCGGGTTATACCATTCCGGTGGGCTTGCTAGACGGATTGCTGCGTTATGAAAAAGACAAAGCCAGCAATTGGATTCCAAATAGCAATAATTTTTATGGCGGAGATTTATCTCAGGCGTATAGATTGTACATTCTCGCCTTAGCTAAAAAACCCGAAATGGCAGCCATGAACAGATTAAAGGCTTTCCAATATTTATCGGTTGCTTCGAAATGGCGTTTGGCTGCTGCATACAAACTGGCCGGTCAAAACGATATTGCGCAAAACATGGTACGCGGTTTGGCGATAGATGTAAAACCTTATAATCAGCTCGGCGGAACTTATGGCAGCAACATTAGAGATGAAGCCATGATTTTGGAAACACTTACTTTACTGGGCCAAAAAGCAAAGGCAGCAAGTATTTTGCAACCCATTGCAACAAAAATGGGCGAAGATACTTGGTACAGCACCCAAACAACGGCTTATAGTTTATTGGCTATTGCAAAATTCTGCGGAAGCAATAAGGCGGCGAATAGGTTAAAATACAGTTATGTCCTCGATAAAAAATCTGCCACTGTAAATGCTGATGATTATTTGAACAGCACGCTGTTAAACTTTAGTGGCAATGCAACTTCTGTAACCAATACCGGCGATAATGTATTGTTCGTTCGTTTGGTTTTGGAAGGTCAACCCATGGCTGGGCAGAATAATTTCTTACCAAACAGACCCGATATATTGGACATGAACGTGGTCTATAAGCGCCTAAACGGGGTGGCAATAGATCCAACAACCATAAAACAAGGTTCTGATTTTTATGCAGAAGTAACCATTAAAAACCCAGGCAGCATGGGTTATTACGAACAGATGGCCTTAACGCAAATTTTCCCATCGGGCTGGGAAATCATAAACACCAGGCTAAACGACAACCAAAGCATTTTGGCTTCTTCGCCTTTTAACTATCAAGACATAAGAGACGATAGGGTGTTTACCTACTTCAATATTAGAGAAAACGAAAGCTTGGTGTACAAGGTCTTGCTAAACGCTTCTTACATTGGCCGTTATTATTTATCTGCAGTGCAGTGTGAAGCAATGTACAACAACAACATTTCTGCAACTAAGGATGGACAATGGGTAGAGGTGGTAAAGTAAGGAATTTACTTAATTTCATTTTAAAGGCGTTGAACTCGATGCCTTTAAAATGGGAACTTAATTATTGCGAATTTGCCGTAATTAGAAACTAATAACGATAAATGGTAAATTGTAAAACTGTAACAGCGAATTAAATAGTAATTTTTGTCAGGATTGTGGACAACCAGTTGCGGTTAAACGAATAAACGGCCATTACATTATCCAAGAAATTGAGCACGTTTTACATTTTGATAAAGGGATTTTCTATACCATTAGAGAATTATTAATTAGACCAGGTAAAAGTGTTCAACAATTTATATTGGAAGACAGAAACCGCCTTGTTAAACCAATTATTTTTATTGTTTTAACTTCTTTAATCTATACGCTGGTCTGTCACTTTTTTAATATTGAACCAGGTTACATTGTTTTCCGCGGAAACGCAAAATCTACACTAGTAACTATTTTCAGCTGGATTCAAAATCATTACGTTTATGCTAATATAATGATAGGAATATGTATTGCACTCTGGACAAAACTTTTCTTTAAAAAACATAAGTTTAATTTTTATGAAATCTTAATTTTGCTGTGTTTCGTTCTTGGAATGACGATGTTATTTTACACAATATTTGCGCTGTTTCAAAAAATTACTCACGTCAAATTAATACAGTTTGGCGGTCTCGCAGATGTCGCTTGGCATTTGGGCAATTGGACAGTTTTTTAATGAGCAAAAAGCATCTAGCTATTTTAAAGCATTTTCGGCTTACATGTTGGGGATAATCACTTTTGTAGTTATGGCAGTGATAATAGGACTATTAGTCGATGTAATTTTTAAACATTAGGCACCTATGACCAATGTAGAAATTTTACATGCTTTCTTAATAGAGACCAAGCGCTATTTAAAAAAATAGGCTGGTAATTTAAAAACCCTTATTTCTCCAATTTCTTTGTCGCAACTTCTACGGCATCGTCATGATGCAAGTAGTAATTACTGCCAGTCTGCGTTATTCTGAGCAATATGGATGCCCTTGGTGGACTAGGATTTGCAACGTTCAGCACAGTGTTAGAATCAATCGCGATCAAATCTCCTACATCTATAGTAGCGCCTTTTTCTTTCAAGGCTATCCATTTTCCATCTATCAGTTGCCCTCTATTTAAGGATTTCCCCTCCATTTTAGCATTAGAAAATAGTAAAAAATGAATCGCTTCCCCATTGGAGTAATTAAAGTCTATCATTTTTCCCTTTGGTAAACGAAAATCTATCAGTCCATCTTTGTAGCTGAGTAAAAGAACAAAATCGGTCTTGGTAGTATTCTGTATTTTAATACCTCGTTTAGCAGAATCCAGATAAAGATAACTTATAAAATTAGCTTTGTTTGACAGTATAATTGCTGAGGTATCTTGCTTAAAAGTCTTAAAATAATTGAATATATTATCTTCATTCTTTTTCAAATACTGATTAGTCGCTTCTTCTAATTCAATTGCTGTTTGCCCTTTATCGAGCTTAACAGAACCCTTCTTATAATCTGCAATATAGATTAGAAACCGTCCAAGAAAAATCAAGCCAACCAATACTAGCCAAACCGTCCTAAAACTCCACGTTTTACTATATTTGCGTTGTAACGCTTTGGGTAGAATTTTTAGTAGGGCTACATTTTTTTCGAAAACCGCATGATTACTTACCACCACTTTTCTATTGGCTGTAGTAAGAAAACTTAGCTGAACGAGCTGCCGACTAAATAGATACGTGCTTTTCTTATCTTCGTTCTGTATTTCTACACAATAATTTATCAGTTTAGTAGCAAGTTCTCTTTTTTGGTCTAACAGTAAATCTGGAACCTCATTTATCCATTGTGCCCAATCTAAGGTCCAACGGTTTATTTCTGCTAATTTTTCAAAATGGGTAACCTTATTGGTGTTTTTAAAAAAGTAAATACCCTCTTCTATGTACACCCGCATAGCTTGCAGAGCTACTTCACTATCCTGTTGTCTAACCATTGGTAACAAGAGCATTTGCGCGCTAGCCAACTGAAACTGACAAGTATCTAAAAGCTTCCTTTGGTTTTTATTAAATTGAACCGCAGTAGCGATAGAAGTAAGCTCTACCACTTTTGCATTACTTTTTAATTCTTCTACCTCTAAATTCACCAGAGGATTAAAGTTGCCGTTTAGCAAAAAATCTAGGAATAGTGGATGTCCAGAAATGCTGTGGTGTGCCTTTAGCAAATCTAAAACATCGGGCGCGTCTAACACATCTAGCAAATCTTGCTTGCTATAGCTCTGCTCTCCTACCGAGATAATTCCAGTATCAGACAAGGCAAACTCTGCATTTACCACCTTGCGTATGCGGCCAATATTATCAGCCCCAACAGTGGAAATATCTAATTGTATGTGCTTAAAAAAACGATCTAACGATTTGTACTGCATAGCGCCGTATTTGGAGATTTAACCGATTCCAGTGCCTTGAAAATCGTCATTTAATGCTTTGAAATTATAGTTGGTAAAAAGATGTGTTATGTTATATACCAGTTGCCTAAACTCAAAAAATTGTTCTGCCTCTAACGCTTTTTGAGCATGCTGAAAAATTATCTGAGCACCTTTATAGTTGGTATAAGAATCTGGACTATAGTTTTTAAATTCTTCGAACTTAGCTATAAGATGGCTTAGGTTATTCATCATCACCTTATATATAAAATTGTCCATAAACTCTATCGCTTTTTCTAACCGGGCAGCATTTCGGCTTATCATAATAGAAGGTTCATTCTGGCAAATTCTGTTAAATTCTTGTTTCAACTCATCTTTCCTAAAATCTACCGAAGGCAAATATTGCTCTGCCAGCTCCTTGATATCTAAATACTCATGCCGCAAATTCTGTAATCTATCTTCGCCACCCAGCTTATCATATTCTTGACTTATGCGCTGAATGGCTTCCGCTATCACATATTTTTTATCGGTATTGTCGTTTTCGGTTAGCAGGTGTACATCTTCCTTATATCGTTCTAATTCTTTTACATATTGGTGCGCTTGTATGGCCCAAACATCATTTTCATCGACAGAAAATGTGCGTATGCTATGTCTTATTTCGTGTTCTAAATCTACAAATTGTTCTTTTAACCTTGCTAGGTTAATATGCTTTTCTGAAACTGAAAATACATTTTTAAACTCTTGTTGAGTCATCACTAAATAAACAGATACTTGAAGTTCTCGACTATCTGTCAAAGTGATTTGAAGTTCTATATCCGAGCCTTTAATGAGGTCTGAATTTAAGTCCTTTCCCGTAATTTTTATCACACCGATAATAAGGTTAGAAAGTGGACGCGCATTTCTATCTCCTTCTAAAATATTGATGATAAGAAATTCGTCACTATCCTTTTTTATGGTTTTAGAAAGTTCTCTATAAAGCGACTTTTGCTGTGGCAAAATGCTGTTTTTCTCAAACACCACTTCCAGTTTAGTGGTTTTATTTTCTTTGTCGTCTAACTCAATACAGACATCTTGCGGCAATGGCTGCCCAGTAATGCTAAATTGACCCTGGGTAATGGCTATTTCTTGAGCCAACGTTGGCAATTCGGTTTGAGTAGCATCATAAATTTTAACTTGAAAAACATTATTTAAACCTGTTATTAGTGGTAGAAATTCGGTAAATTTTTGTTTAAGCGCCACAATTCCGGTATCAAACCACCATCGCTGCGCATAATGCGGTAGCTATGTCCATCAACATCGCCAGTCACTTTTGCAATTAAAACCTCCTCTACATCTTTGCTCATTTTGCTGTAGCTAAGCGATAATTCTAAGGATGTTTTAATAGCCTCTTCGGGCGCACCCTTTTCGTGCAAAATATCCTCCAAACTTAGCTCGCTCATTTCTGGCTTTACTGTGCGATAGAATTTATTAGCCGCATAATAAGCTGCACCCACAGCCACGGCCGTAGTTGGATCTAGCTTTGTATTTACCGCTATACCAGTAGCTTTTAACTCTTGCTTTACCAATGGAATATACGTGCTCCCTCCTACCAAAAGTATTTCATTAATATCTTTAGCCACTAATTTATTGCGCTGCATTATTTGGTTTAGCTGCTGTATCGTTTGATCTACAATTGGCTGTAAAAGACCCTCTAATTCTTTACGTTGTATTTGCAATTCTACATCGTGAATTTCTGCATCTATTTTAATTTGGGTAACTATTCAGCTTGTACTAAAAAAGCATAGTTATCAACAATTTCGGTTGTTGGTTTTAGAAAAACAGCTTAATTATGCACGCGTGTTGACTAC